>JAAUTN010000043.1 GCA_012031415.1 Leptolyngbyaceae cyanobacterium SM1_4_3
CTAGCCCCCAGCCCCTAGCCCTCACCAGAGACGTGCTAAGTTTGTATGGATAACCATAAGCAACTTAGAACTGTTTTTAAGCGCACCCGATGACTGCTCAAGCCTCGAATTCACCGATCGCCCGTATTAGCGTTGAGGAATTAGCGGAGCGTTTGGCTGCTGGCGATCGCCTGCAACTAATCGATGTCCGAGAGCCTGAAGAACTGGCGATCGCCAGTCTTGATCAGTTTCAAAACCTGCCGTTAAGCCAGTTTGCTCAGTGGTCAGGGCAGATTCAGATGCAGCTTGACCCCGCCGCAGAAACCGTCGTCATGTGTCATCACGGGGTACGCTCTGCCCAGATGTGTCACTGGCTGATCAGTCAGGGCTTCACTCAGGTCAAGAATTTGACGGGCGGCATTGATGCTTATTCAACCTCTGTCGATCCGACCGTTCCTCGTTATTAACTCAAATGTCAACAAAACCCAAGCTTAGCGATCGCCAGCAGCAAGTTCTCTGGGCAACGGTGCGTCACTACATTGCTACGGCTAAGCCCGTTGGATCTGAAGCGCTGGTAGAAGAATTTAACCCCAGAGTTAGCCCCGCCACGATTCGCAATGCAATGGGCTACCTGGAGAAGGCTGGACTGCTTTACCAGCCTCACATTTCAGCGGGGCGAGTTCCCTCTGACTCTGGCTATCGAATTTATGTCGATCAGCTTATTACACCCTCGGAAGCGCTGGCTCGTCAGGCTGACCAGATGCTCTCAGACCAGTTGAATTGGGATAGCTGGAGCTTTGAGGCACTAATGCGCGGTGCCGCTCAGATTCTCTCAACTCTGAGTGGTTACATTGCGTTAATCACCCTGCCTCAAACCAGCACAGTGCAGTTGCGTCACCTGCAACTGGTGCAAATTGACTCCGGCCGAGTAATGTTAATCGTGGTGCTAGATTCTTACGAAACCCAGTCTATGCTGGTCAATCTGCCCAAGCTAAACGGCGACGCGCAGCCCGATGCTGAACTGCTCGACCGGGAACTGCAAATTCTCTCTAATTTTCTCAATAGCCATCTGCGGGGGCGATCGCTCAGTGAGATCTCTACCCTCGACTGGAGTGACCTCGGACGCGAATTTGAGCGCTACGCCGACTTGCTGCGTGTCTCTCTGCAAGAGTTAACCAGCCGTAGCCAGGTGCCCATTTCGACCCAGATTTTGATCAGCGGCGTTGCTGAAGTGCTGCGCCATCAGCCAGAGTTTTCAGAATTGCAACAGGTTCAAACGCTCATTCAGCTTCTAGAAGAAGAGCAAGATCAGCTTTGGTCGCTCATCTGCGAGTCTACGGAACCTGAATCTGGCAAGCGAGTCACCGTTAGAATCGGCTCTGAAAACCCGCTAGAGCCAATTCGCACCTGCACTTTGGTTTCTGCAACCTACCAGCGTGGCACGACTCCCGTTGGCAGTGTGGGAATGTTAGGGCCAACTCGAATGGTTTATGAGAATGCGATCGCCCTGGTTGAAGCAACCGCCGATTACCTTTCAGAAGCTCTGAGTCAGTGATTGCTACTACTCCATCGCCCTTCAGTCAGCAAAACGCCGCCACAGCGCTCCACTTGTTCAATAGACATTCGATAGACCCAGGCTTTACCTAAAGGTTGGCGATCGCTCCCCCCCACCTCAATCTCCTCCCGCTGATACTCATTCTCCTCCGCAGGGCGATCGGGGTGATAGTTCTCCCATTCATCCAGATCCTTCAATACCGCTGGGTCAGCAAAGCTCAGCAAAAAACCGTAGACCCAGCCCTCCCCCAGCGTCATCGCCGGATAGCCCATCGGCAGCGCAAACAGTTGACCGGGGGCGATCGCCTCACACACCGCTGCCACCTTCCCAGCACAATATCGTTCATAGGATGCTTCATCCGGTTTCAGAGTGCCGTAGACGAAGACCTTAACTAGAGATTGTTGGAGCATAGAGGAGAGGCGATCGCTTGTGGGATTGGCATCTTGCCCGCCCAAATGTACAACTTTTTTAGCCTCTTGTGGGATGGGCATCTTGCCCGTCTAAATTAAGCAGGCAAGATGCCTGCTCCACAGGAAACTAAGGTTTCTAAAACTTTAGTTGCATATCGCGTCAATGACCAATAGCCAATGACCCCTTAGAATGGTGTAAACACTTAACTATTAAATTTAGGAGATCTGTGCGTGGAGTCCCGTTATCACCCAGCGGCGATCGAGGAAAAGTGGCAGCAGGTTTGGGCTGAGCAGGAGCTATATCAGGCTCGTGATGACAGCAATAAGCCCAAATTTTATGCGCTGTCCATGTTCCCCTACCCGTCGGGCAATCTGCACATGGGACACGTCCGCGTTTACACGATCACCGATGTAATTGCCCGGTTAAAGCGGATGCAGGGATATCGAGTTCTCAACCCGATGGGCTGGGATGCCTTTGGGCTGCCAGCAGAGAATGCGGCGATTGACCGGGGCATTCATCCGGCAAAGTGGACGTATGAAAATATTGCTCAGATGCGATCGCAACTCAAGCGGTTAGGCATTTCCTTTGACTGGGAGCGTGAACTGGCGACCTGCTCCCCTGACTACTATCACTGGACCCAGTGGATATTCCTGGAATTCTTTCAGGCAGAGTTAGCCTACCAAAAAGAAGCAACCGTCAACTGGGACCCCATTGACCAAACCGTTTTGGCAAACGAGCAGGTTGATAGTGAAGGGCGTTCCTGGCGATCGGGCGCAATGGTCGAACGTCGTCTGTTGCGTCAGTGGTTCCTCAAAATCACCGCCTACGCCGAGCAGTTGCTCAAGGATCTCGATCAGCTTTCTGGCTGGCCAGAGCGAGTCAGGCTAATGCAGGAAAACTGGATCGGCAAATCTACCGGGGCTGAAGTCGTCTTCAAGACAGAAGCGAGGGATGACTTGCCCATCTTCACGACTCGCCCCGATACGCTCTGGGGCGCAACTTTCATGGTGCTTTCACCGGAGCATCCTTTGGTAGGAAAGCTTACCTCCTCAGAACAGGCGGAAGCTGTTAAGGTCTATCAAGCCGCTGCTGCTGCCCAGAGCGAAATCGATCGCACGGCTGAAGACCGTGAGAAAACAGGCGTTTGGACAGGTGCCTACGCAATTAATCCGGTCAATGGCGACAAATTGCCGATCTGGATCGCAGACTACGTGCTAATGGGCTACGGCACGGGCGCAATTATGGCAGTTCCGGCTCATGACCAGCGTGACTTTGAGTTTGCTAGAAAGTTTAATTTGGCCATCAAGGTCGTCGTTCAACCCCAGGAGCAGACTCTTGATGCAGACACCATGACCGCAGCCTTTGTGGGTGAAGGGGTGATCGTTCACTCCGAAGACTTAGACGGCGTTGCGGCTGGCAAAGGCCCAGGTCAAAGCGTTGAAGCGGCGGTTCAATGGCTAGAGAAAAACGGCAAAGGCAAGGGAACCGTAACCTACCGCCTGCGTGACTGGTTGATTTCTCGTCAGCGCTATTGGGGCGCACCCATTCCAATTATCCACTGTCCTGAATGTGGAGCCGTTCCGGTGCCCACAGCAGATTTGCCTGTGCGGTTGCCAGAAGACGTAGAGTTTTCAGGACGCGGACCTTCTCCTTTGGCGCAGCTAGAATCCTGGATTAACGTACCCTGTCCCAGTTGTGGCGCTCCGGCCAGGCGAGAGACAGACACGATGGATACGTTTATCGATTCCTCGTGGTACTTCTTGCGCTACCCGGATGCGAAAAATGAGCAGCAGGCATTTGATCCGGCAAAGGTAAATGACTGGATGCCCGTTGACCAGTACGTAGGTGGGATTGAACACGCAATTTTACATTTGCTCTATTCGCGCTTCTTTACAAAGGTATTGCGCGATCGCCACTTGCTCAACTTCGACGAACCTTTCCAGCGCTTGCTCACCCAGGGCATGGTGCAGGCAGCAGCTTACAAAAATCCGACGACGGGCAAATATATTCCCCCTAGCCAGGTTAACTCCACCGATCCAAAAGATCCGCAGACAGGTGAGCCGCTAGAAGTCTCCTACGAGAAGATGTCAAAGTCAAAGTACAACGGCATCGACCCGGAGCAGGTTTTGGCAAAATACGGGGCGGATACCGCTCGGATGTTCATTTTGTTTAAGGCTCCACCCGAAAAAGATCTGGAGTGGGATGATGCTGACGTTGAAGGTCAGTTTCGCTTCTTAAACCGAGTTTGGCGATTGGTTGCAGAATTTGCTGGGAATGAGCGATCGCCCGCATCTACAACTCCCTCGGCTAAGTTAACCAAGCCAGAAAAAGACCTGCGTTTTGCCATTCACTACGCTCTCAAAGAGGTGAGTGAAGACTTGGAAGGCGACTATCAGTTCAACACTGCCGTCTCAGAATTGATGAAGCTGAGTAATGCTCTGGCTGACTCCACCTGCAAGGATTCGCCAATTTATGCAGAAGGAATTACCGCCTTAGTTTTGCTCCTGGCCCCCTTCGCGCCTCACATCGCAGACGAAGCGTGGCAAGTGCTGGGAAATTCTGGCTCTGTGCATCAGCAAAGCTGGCTCACGGCTGATCCGGCGGCACTGGTCGTAGACGAAATTCCGCTGGTAATCCAAATTAACGGCAAGACGCGGGGCACAATTCAGGTGCCTGCCCAGGCAGACAAACCTGCCCTAGAGCAGTACGCCCGTGAATCAGAGATTGCCCAGCGCTACATCACCGATAAAGAAGTGAAAAAAGTAATTGTGGTGCCCGGAAAACTGGTAAATTTCGTGGTGGTCTAGTCCTAAAATCAGCAATGCTCCTATCCAGCGGTTTCAGACCGAGGCATGATTCAACCTACTCTACTTTATGTCATTGTAGAAGCAGGAGTAGCAGCCACGTGAAATAGGATAAATATATGAAACTGCGAAGCTTGGGGAGTATATTGACTGGAGTTTGTTTGGCTGCTGTAGTTGCTTGCGCTCCTTCACCAACGCAACCTTCATCTGAAAACCCACAAGATTCACAGCTTGAAGAGGAAGTAGCTTCAGATACAGGAAATGAGTCTGCTGAGGCCCAAGATTACAGTTTCCAAACATCTGAACCTGAGACTAAGATGGCTCAGGTTAGTGTAGAAGGAGAAACCAGTGAGATAGAGCTACAGCGTTTTGTTTCAGAGTCCTCACCTTTCATGACTTATTTCCCAGCCGAAGATTTCACCCCAGAGGCAGCAGGAGAAGGAAGTGAGGAGGGCGATCGCTTCTACTTCAGCCCGACAGGTACACCCAATCGTGAGGCATATGTACAGGTTGTCTTTCCAGAGAACGCTTCTAGCCCAGAAGACGTGCAACAGCTAGTTCTGGGCGACAAAGGCTTACTAGCAATCAACAATTGGGATGAAGTTAGCCAAAACAGTTCTACAGCATATTCCTGGGCAGTGGAAGAAATCTTTTACGAGCAAAACACCGACGCTGAAACCTACATGGGTGTAGTCTATATCGGCGAGCAGAATGGTGAAGCTTTCTATGTAGTCACTCATGCCCCGGCTGAATATGGAGATGGCTTTGATCCAAGAGCAAACATGATTCTAGAAAACTTAGAGATTAGCGATACTAACTCTTTGTAAATCTGCATTCACATTGGGCTTTCACAAAAAACATCTTCACAAGGCTTGGCTCAACTGCTCAAAGATGGGAGTAATCTGCCACTCGGTTAACTTATGCATTAGCTTGATCAGATTGCAGTTAATCAGAGTGAATCTATCCGGTGGAGCGATTCAATCAACTCCTCAACCTCATCATCATTGGGACATTGCTTAACCTGCGACTTGAACCATTCCACCTCTTCAGGTTCTACCTCTTGCAATTGATAGACCAGCACCGTCCCAGCTAAACGAGCAAGGGTAATGGGCGCATAAACAATATGGCTCAACAGATCAACGGCAGACTGATAAACCTGCTGGGCGGTTTGCTGGTCAATGGGTTGTCCCATTTGCAGGGCAATCTCCTGTAAACTCTGCTCAATCGATCGCTGCAACGGTTGTTCATCGTTTGAAGAAGGGGAGTTCATCTGATTTACTAAGCTGGGTTGGAAGTGGGTTGGAAGGAAGCTAAAGGCAAAACGGAGCAGTTGCAAGCAGCGGGAGGGAGAGAACTGATTCTATCCCAAATAATAAACTCGACCGGAAATGAGACGGCTACGTCATAGCGCTCTAAGGTCGCGCTTTCAGCAGTCACAGGTCTAAAACGCTAGCAGCTGGTAACTCACAAGTTTAAGACGGGGCAACCCCAGAACGCAGCAGATACTATTGCGCTGGGGGATAATGGTGAATGGTGCTTCAAAGGCACTTAAGAAAGTTAAACCAGATAGATCCGATGAAACCGATTCAAGAAACGTTTTTAGAGCTGGACTGGGAAGATGCAGATGAGGCCCGCCAAGCAAGAGATGCAAGGGCTGAAGAACTCCAGGCTCAAGGTTTAGTTTGTGTTCTGGAGAATCTCTACAACGCAGTTGATGGACGGCAAGTATTTATGGTCATCGCTACAGAAGCAGAGAAAATCGATGTGCGGAGGACGCAAGACTCAAATCGGGGCGACTCTCGCGAGGGTTCTAAGAGCCGAGCGCTCGTCCCAAGACGAAAGGGCAAGTCTGTTGCAGAGCCGGAGATCCGCTGAGTCCCTGATGGTAAGAGGATCGATCGCCAGGTTGAAGAGTGACCGTGGATCTCACCACTGCAATTAGCGCTAATATGAACTAAACGAGTCACTGTAGAGCATAAGCACCCATGCTTTCAGAAGCACCCAGTGAGAGACTTCCATATTTCGCAATGCCCAGTGGGATTGCAGTCTCCAGGCAATTACAAACCGAATTCGGAAATTGGTGCCCTGCGATCGCACTACCTTATTACCGCAAAGCGAATGTTCTAAAAGTCATTTGTTGCTTACCAGAACATGGATTTGACAAAGCTTGCCCCATTGATGCCCCGCAACGATGGGCTGATTACACTGACTTTTTCATTATGTGTGGAGTCATGCTGTACGCTTACCCCAAAGTTGATGGCTATCTGCCCATCTACCTGGGTGATTTAACGGGCGATGAAGCAAATCTAATTTCTCTAGCAGAGTTTGATCAAGCAAGAATGCCTGCTGTGTCGTAAGAATTGAAGGACAAACAATATCGGGATGCAACGTCGCAAGGTCGGTTTTGTTCCTGGTAACGCCACACTATTCACCACAGAGGGAAAGGGAACCAGGGAAAAATCCGGGTTTTTGCATCTAACGATAGAACAATTTTATACAGTGGTTGTATTCTGCGTTGCCCGTTTGATTAGCCTCCACTGAATCAACCGTTCATGTCAAATGTACTCAGTCGCTTTAAGCTTCGGACTCTCCTCGTCGTTCCTTTTGTTTTGCAAATTGGGGGGGCGGTCGGCTTGGTGGGCTATCTTTCCTTCAAAAATGGGCAGGGGGCGATCGCCAATTTGGCTAATCAACTGATGCGTCAGGCGAGTGAGCGAGTCGATCAACACTTAAACAGCTACCTGGCTACGCCCCATCACATCAATCAAATCAACATTGATGCAGTCAATCTTGGCTTGCTCGATCTGCAAGATTTTGAAACCGTCGGACACTACTTCTGGAAACAGATGAAGGCGTTTGATGTCGGCTATATCAACTATGCCAACGAAGCAGGAGAGTTTATTGGCGTAGAGCGATTAGAGAACAACACCCTACTGATTAATGAGACGCGATCGCCTGCCCTAGACCTGCTCTATATCTATGCCACCGACAGTCAGGGCAACCGGACTGACGTTGAAGTGGAAAGTGACCCTGCTCCCATTCAGGCTGAGGGCTGGTATGTGGATGCGGTTCAGGCAGGGCAGCCCGTTTGGAGTGACGTATATCAGTGGGACGATAAGCCAGAGGTGCTATCGATTTCTTCTAGCTATCCTATTTATGATCAGGGCGATCGCCTGCTTGGGGTAATTGGGGTTGACCTACTGCTGTCAAACATCAGCGATTTCCTGAGTACGATTCAGGTGAGTCCTTCTAGTCAAATTTTTATTATTGAGCGAAATGGGTTGCTGCTGGCGAGTTCCACTTTAGAGCAGCCTTTTCGCATTGTGAATGGGGAAGCTCAGCGGCTGAACGCATTGGAGAGCGAAGATGCTTCTATCCAGTCCATCACAGCCCATTTGCAAGCAGAGTGGGGCAATTTGCAGGCAATTCAAGGTTCCTTTAAGTTCAGCTTTCGCGTCGATCAGGCAAACCAGTTTGTGCAGGTGTCTCCCTGGCGTGACCCCTATGGGCTAGATTGGCTCGTGGTTGTGATTGTGCCTGAAAGTGATTTTATGGCGCAGATCAATGCCAACACTCGTACAACGGCTTTTTTATGTTTGCTAGCTCTGGCGATCGCCACTGGGGTTGGGGTCTACACGGCTCGCCGAATTACCCAGCCGATTATTTACCTCAGTCAGGCTAGTGCGGCGATCGCCGCTGGTCAGTTAGACCAAACCGTTGAGGTGAAGCAAATCAAGGAACTGAGCGTTTTAGCACAAGCATTTAACAGCATGGTAGGGCAGCTCAAAACCACCTTCACCGCATTAGAGCAGACCAATGAAGAACTGGAAGATCGAGTGGCTGAACGCACCGCCCAACTGCAAGCCGCTAAAGAGGCAGCGGATATTGCTAATCAAGCAAAAAGTGACTTTCTCTCAAACATGAGTCACGAGTTGCGAACTCCGCTGAATGGCATTCTCGGCTATGCCCAAATCTTGCTGCGCGATCGCAGTTTAGCCAGCGACCAAAAAGTTGGACTGGGTGTGGTTCAGCAATGTGGACTGCACCTGCTGACGCTGATCAACGATATTTTAGATCTGGCAAAAATTGAAGCCCGTAAACTTGAGCTGTGTCCCACAGACATTCATCTTGAAACCTTTTTGCAAGGGATTCAAAATATTGGTCGCGTTCGGGCTGAAGATAAAGCCATTCGCTTAGTCTATGAAGCGATGAACGCGCTGCCCATTGCCATTCGGGTTGATGAAAATCGCCTGCGTCAGGTTTTGCTCAATCTAGTTGGGAATGCCATTAAGTTTACCGAGCAGGGGCGGGTGACGCTCAAAGTCGGGGTACTGAGTAGAAATCGTGATTTAGATGCCACTGACTCTGAACCGTCGTGTCGCCTTCGCTTTCAGGTAGAAGATACGGGCGTGGGCATGACTCCTGAGCAGTTAGAGAAAATCTTTTTGCCGTTTGAGCAGGCGGGCGATCAGGCTAAGCGGGTAGAAGGCACCGGATTAGGGCTGGACATTAGTCGTCAAATTGTAGACCTGATGGGCGGCACCCTGGCGGTTAGAAGTACTTATGGGGTAGGCAGTCGGTTTTGGTTTGATCTGGATGTGGCGCTTGCCCAGCAGTGGCAGCCCGCGATTTCATCTCAGTCTACCCGCGCTGTGGTGGGGTATGAGGGCGATCGCTGCACCCTTTTGGTCGTAGACGATCGCTGGGAAAACCGATCGATTCTGGTCAATATGCTAGAGCCGCTGGGGTTCACCGTCATTGAAGCCAATGACGGTCAAGCCGGACTCGAAATTGTCCAGTCGGTTCAGCCTGATTTGATCATTACTGATTTACTCATGCCAGTGATGGATGGCTTTACCCTGACCCAGCAAATCCGACAGTCTGACCGACTGAAATCTATTCCGGTGTTGGCTTCGAGCGCGAGTGTGTTTAACTTTAGCCGCCAGCAAAGCCACAGGGCAGGAGCCAATGACTTTCTCGCTAAACCCGTGCAATTGGCTGAGTTGCTTGACTTACTCCAGTATCACCTGGGGCTAAGCTGGGTCTATGACTACCATGAACCTGACCCTGACGATTCGGCAAAATGGGCGATCGCTCATTCCAGTGAATTGAGTTTAGAGCAATCAGGCATCGTCATTCCGCCCGCAGCGGAGTTGAGTGCCTTATACAGAGCAGCCAAAGCAGGGTTTATCGTAGACATCCAGACCGAAGCAACTCGATTAATGCAGCTATCCTCCGCCTATGTGCCGTTTGCTCAGCAAGTGATGGCCCTGGCGAATGAATTTGAGATTGATGCGATCGCCCGCTTGTTAGAACCTCACCTGTCAGCATCCTGATGCAATCCACTCCGCTCAAAGATTCTATTCTCATTGTGGATGACGCTCCCAACAACATTCGAGTGCTGGTCGAACTGTTAACTCAGTCGGGCTTTCAGGTTGCCGTTGCTTGCAGTGGAGAGCAAGCCCTGGAGCGGATTCCAGAAGCTGCACCAAGCTTGATTTTGCTAGACATCTTGATGCCTGGAATGGATGGGTTTGAAACCTGTCGCCGCCTCAAGGCAAATCCTGAAACGAGAGATATTCCAATCATCTTTATGTCTGCGCTGACAGACTCTGTAGATAAGGTAAAAGGGCTAGAGATGGGAGGCGTTGACTATCTCACCAAGCCAATTATTCACGCTGAGGCGATCGCCCGCATCAACGTTCACCTATCGCTGCGCCACGCCCAGCGACGACTAATTCAAGAAGAAAAAATGGTGGCTCTAGGACAGTTGATCGCAGGTATTGCCCACGAAATCAACACTCCCCTGGGGGCGATTCAAGCTTCTATTAGCAACATGACAGGCTCTTTAGAATACACCCTCAAACAATTGCCTGTTGTATTACAAACCCTTTCTCCGATCCAAAAAGATAGCTTCTTTGCCTTGCTAAACCAGACACGACAAGCTCAAGTCAGACGCTCTTCACGCGAAGACCGTCAGTTGAGACATATCCTTCAGCAACAGCTAACCGAATATCCGTTTCCCCATGCCGCTCGGTTGGCAGACTCCCTCAGCCGCATGGGAATTGATTTCCTCGACCCCTTCTTGCCGTTGCTCAAGGCAGACAATGCTGCTGCAATTCTTGAAACCGCTTATCAGCTATCGATCATTCAAAATAGCAGTCAAAACATTCAGGTAGCCGTCGAACGGGCAACTCATGTGGTCTATGCGCTCAAAAATTATGTTCGCCAAAGTGCTAGCAAAATGCCAGTTTATGCTTCGACTATCGAGGGCATTGAGACGGTGTTGACGCTTCATCAAAATCAAATTAAACACGGGATTGAAGTCGAAACCAGCTATGCCCCGTTGCCTCAGATTCTTTGCTATCCAGAGGAGCTGATTCAGGTTTGGTCTAATTTAGTCAGCAATGCAATTCAGGCAATGAACTATCAAGGAAAGCTGGCGATCGCCACATCCCAGCAAGGTTCACACGTTGTCGTGCAAATCGCTGATACGGGTCAGGGCATTCCCCCAATGGTTAAAGATAGAATTTTTGAGCCTTTTTTTACCACTAAAGCAATGGGAGAAGGAACGGGGCTGGGTCTTAGCATTGTCAAAAATATTATTGATAAGCATCACGGCAAAATTGAAGTTGAAAGCCAGCCCGGTCATACGATTTTTCGAGTCTGCTTGCCAATTCACCCGATTTCTTAGGAGATGCTTAAAGCGCCTGATCTGGAAGGAGATTATGTTTCGTTTCCAGGTTCTGCCTAGAAATGCCGCTTCGGAGGCTCTGCCTCCGCTGTGTTGCAAATGGAGGCAGAGCCTCCAGAACAGCATTCCTGGCTAAAAGCCAGGAACGAGAAAAAATGGAGGCAGAGCCTCCAGAACAGCATTCCTGGCTAAAAGCCAGGAACGAGAAAGAGTACTTCAACACAGCATTTAGGTACTTCAACACAGCATTTAGGTACTTCAACACAGCATTTAGGTACTTCAACACAGCATTTGGGTACTTCAACACAGCATTTAGGTACTTCAACACAGCATTTGGGTACTTCAACACAGCATTTGGGTACTTCACTACAATGCTGGAGTACTTCAGAGCAATATTGGAGTACTTCAGAGTGATGTTGGGGTAGTTACGCGTAAGATGGGCAAGGCAAAGCGTGCCCATTAAAATGCAATTCTTGAGCCGATGGGCACGGGCGATGCCCTTTGCACATCCTACTCCCGCTAAGACGCGTGGAAATTATTAAATAAATTATCGGAGAAATTGTTAAATAAATTATTAGAGAAACTATTAAAGAAATCAGGACGAATCATTGCAGAAATCCCGATTGTTGTGTAATAAATGGAACTCAGTGACAGCGTTCATGCTTTAAGCTTCGTAAGACTATGTATATACAGGTTATACTCGACTCCAAAATTTTACATTTTGCCTTCATTCCTCAGGATAGTCCCCTGTAAGGGCGTAGCGTTCGGCAGGTAGCGTCTGGAATAAGCTCACAATCCTTGCCCGAATGCTACGCCCCTACAGACTTTTAGACTTCGATGAGAGCAATCCCAACCCACCGTGAACAACAAAAAGAATTCTATGGCTTTTGGTTCGGGCTTTCGTAAAAGGTATGTGGGTGAATGGTTATTCTTAGGAACCACCGCGATCGCGCTCTGTTTGTCTACCCTGGCTACCACATGCTTTCATAGATGGTCACACAATGTAGTCGCCCATAAGATGCAGCTCAATCGTTTGCAAACCACGACAAATCGTTTGGATGCTCTAGAGTGGAGGGCGATCGCCCAGCAAGAAATTCGCCCCACTCTGCAAGCTGAAATCGAAGCCCAGCGTCAGCGAGTAGAAGCCACCTTCGCTGAAATTGAGGGAGTCGCCGCTTCTTTGTACAGGGTAGAGGAAATCCGCTCGACTTACGATCAGTACACGAAAGCGGTTGATCAACTGCTGCAACTGCTGCAAGCGGGCGAAATTGCAGAGGCTCTGGAAGTCGATGAAGAAAAAGTTGATCCGACCTTTGAGAAACTGCACGAGATCCTTGCGGAAGAAGATGCAGCGGCAACTTACACCGTCGCCAGGGTAGAAAACTATGCATTTTGGGGTTACAACTCGACCAGTCTGGCCCTGATCGTCGGCATTGGAGTCGTTTTTTATTGGTATCAAAAAGCCGACCGCAAAGCTCAACTGGCGCTAACCGAGCAAGAAAGTATGCGTCAGACCGAGCACGCTCTCAAGCAAGAGCGTGCGTTTTTAGAAACCAAAGTCATCGAACGCACCCAAGAAATTCAAGCAAAGAATGCGGTACTCGCCCAAACCCTCTCTGATCTCAAACAATCTCAGATGAAGCTGATTCAAGCTGAGAAGATGTCGTCGTTGGGTCAGTTGGTCACGGGCATTGCCCACGAAATCAATACGCCGCTGGGGGCGATTCAATCGTCGGTGGGCAACATCACCCATGCGCTACAGCAAGCTCTAAAGAAATTGCCTACCTTGCTGCAAACCCTGCCCCTAGAGCGACTGTCTGAATTGCTGCTGCTGCTGGAGTGGGCCCAACAGCCTCAAGAAACGCTGTCTTCACGAGAGGAGCGCCAACTCAAGCGGCAGATTAAACAAAGCCTGGACAACCAGGGGATAGCTCAGGCAGAGACTTTGTCCGGTACGCTCAGCAAGATGGGCATTACCGTTGCCCTCGACCCGATTTTGCCGCTGCTGCGAATGGCAAATGCCCCGGCAATGCTTCAGACGGTTTACCAGTTGGTGGTTGTGCAAAACAACAGTCAAAACATTCGCCTGGCGGTAGAGCGAGCCTCTAGAATTGTTTATGCATTGAGGAACTTTGCCCGTCAGGATGTCTTGGGAGTGCCTTCCTATGCCTCAATTTCAGAGGGCATTGAGACGGTATTAATGCTTTATCAAAATCAGATTAAACACGGCATTGAGGTAGAAACCCAGTATGCTGAGCTGCCGCCGCTGATCGGCTACCCAGAGGAGCTAGTGCAGGTGTGGTCAAATTTAGTCAGCAATGCGATTCAGTCGATGAACTATCGGGGAAAACTGGCGATCGCGACATCGCTGCAAGACCAGCATATTGTGGTACAAATTGCTGATACAGGCAAAGGCATTTCCCCGGACATCCAAGACAAAATTTTTGAACCTTTTTTTACCACTAAAGCGCGGGGAGAGGGAACTGGATTGGGGCTAAGTATAGTCAAGAACATCATTGACAAACATCACGGCAAGATCGAAGTTGAAAGCCAAACGGGAACGACGACGTTTCGAGTGTATCTACCCTTACAAATTCTCCCCGAACCTCTTGAAAAGGATGCATTCCAACGGTAAGGAGTGTAGAAGACTCCTGTAGGGGCGAACGGCTGTTCGCCCCTACGAGATTCATCCCTTCAATCAGCAACGCCAAATTACACATTCATAAATTCGTAATTCTAAGAATCTTATGGATATAGAATGAAAAGGCTTCTCATTCAAAACTGGCTGCACAACTTGCAGATTCAACCCAAAATTGCCTGGGGCTATGTGCTGCCGCTGGGCATTGCCATTGCTGGAACAGGGTTGGGCATCACGCTAGCTGAACAGCAGCAAAAGTATGCAGAGGCACTGGGGGAGGATGCGCTGGAAGAACTTGACCTGCTCACCCGCTTACGGTTAGGTGCGCTGGGAACCTTACTCGAACAGGAACAGGTCACGAGTGAGTCATTGTCGCAACCTGCTTACTCGGCGACGCAATATGAAAAATGGCTAGAGAATTACGTCCACTTTCGCCAAACCTGGCAAGAGTTTAAACAAACTGAGAACAATACCCTGGGTCAGGAAGAGATTGAATCTGAGGCTGAGCTAGAAGCCGTGGCGATGTTTCTTCAGAAATATAGTGAGGCGCTGAATGAATATTTTCAGGCGTTTGACCAACTGGTCGCTGGTGCCGACTCAGCCACCTTTACGCCTGAAGTAGGCGTTCAGTTTGAGGAAATTTCTGCTCAGCTTGAGCAAAGCCTATTTGTGCAGCTCAGTGATGACTTGAATGAAGACCTGACGACGATCGAGGTTCTCATTCGAGATGAATATACAGACGCACAGACCGCCATAGACCATAGCAGCGTTCTGCGATTGCAGATCATTAGCTTGAGTGTCGTCGCGTCAACGGTGATCGCCAGTGTGCTTTCCATCTTGACCAGCAGAGCGATCGCCCGTCCGATCTTAATGCTGACCCGCATGGCGCAGCAAATGACTCAGGGTGACCTCAGCGTCCGGGTGCTTGTGAAGAGCCAGGATGAAATTGGCGAACTGGGCAAAACCTTTAACCAGATGGCAGAGCAATTGGCAGAGCGCAATTTGCTGACGCAGGAAATTCACCAATTGCAGCAAATGCTGGGGGAGTTAGAAAAGAATCAGGCAAAACTGATTCACACTGAAAAGATGTCGTCGCTAGGCCAGTTAGTCACGGGCATTGCCCACGAAATCAATACGCCGCTGGGAGCGATTCAGTCGTCGGTGGGCAACATCACCCATGCGCTACAGCAAGCCCTGGAGAAATTGCCGCTTTTGCTGCAAACCCTGCCCCCAGAGCGACTGTCTGAATTGCTGCTGCTGCTAGAGTGGTCCCAACAGACTCAGGAAACGCTGTCTTCAAGAGAGGAACGCCAACTGAAGCGGCAGATTAAACAAAGCCTGGAAGACCAGGGGATAGCTCAGGCAGATAAGCTGTCTAGTACGCTCAGCAAGATGGGCATTGCTGTTGCCCTCGACCCGATTTTGCCGCTGCTGCAAATTGAGGATGCCCCGGCGATGCTTCAGACGGTTTACCAATTGGCGGTTGTGCAAAACAATAGTCAAAACATTCGCCTGGCGGTAGAGCGAGCATCGAGGATTGTTTATGCATTGAGGAGCTTTGCTCGTCAGGATGTTTTAGGAGTGCCGTCCTATGCCTCCATCTCAGAGGGCATTGAGACGGTGTTGACTCTCTATCGCAATCAAATTAAAGCCGGAGTGGAAATCGAAAAAAGTATGCTGAGCTGCCGCCGCTGCTCTGCTATCCGGAGGAGCTAGTTCAGGTGTGGTCTAATTTAGTAAATAACGCGATGCAGTCGATGGACTATCAAGGAAAATTGGCGATCGCCACGTTACAGCTAGAGCAACACGTCGTGGTACAAATTGCTGACACGGGTCAGGGAATTTCGCAGGATGTCCAGGATAGAATCTTTGAACCTTTTTTTACCACCAAAGCAATGGGGGAGGGAACTGGGCTGGGGCTAAGCATTGTCAAGAATATTATCGACAAACATCACGGCAGAATTGAAGTTGAAAGTCAGCCAGGGCACACAGTTTTTCGGGTGTGGCTACCGCTTGATCTCGCTTCATTTTTAACTAAAACAGGACTTACGCATCTCTCTATGGAACAAGGGGCTTAAGCCCCTTGTTCGCGTGGCGATCGCCTGATTTTACGTTCTGCTTGCGTAAGTCCTGTAAAAGTCCAGAGCTAAACGTTTAAGGTTAAGAGGGTGTTTGAAAAGTAGCTTATGTCTCCTGTAAGGGCGTAGCGTTCGGCAGGTAGACTCTCATTCTCTAAATTTCATAGATGAGCTTTGCAAATTTCTTTGGCTTGGGGGATATTTTGAAGATTCCTTGCAAGCAATATTATCCAATGTTATTTTTAATACAATTTTAGACTGTCGTAATTAAGGGTTTATAGATGTGTCCAATAAAGCCATCCTATGTGTAGACGATGAACGAACGGTGTTGCTTGGGCTACGAGACCAGATTGCTAAGCATTTTGGCGATCGCTACCGATATGAAACTGCCGAAAGTGTAGAAGAAGCCTGGGAGGTGATCGAAGAACTCAACGAGGATGGTATAAAGGTTTTTATCATTGTCTCGGATTGGCTAATGCCCGGTGTGCGTGGAGACGAGTTTCTAGTTCAAATTTATCAGCAATTTCCTAAGATTGTGACAGTCATGCTCACCGGTCATGCCGATGAAGCCGCCATTGAACGGGTCCGTCAATCTGCCAACCTACACGCCTACCTTGCAAAACCCTGGAGTGAAGACCATCTGATCAGCGTAATCAGATCAGGACTTAGGAGATTTGACGATGAACATAACAATCCTGTGCATAGATGATGAGCGGCTGATATTGCTGAGCTTGCGCGATCAGTTAACTCGGATTTTTGGCTCCGACTATACGATTGCTCTGGCAGAGAGCGGTGAAGAAGCTCTGGCTGTATTGTCAGACCTGGAAGAATCTCAAGTTACGGTACCCGTGGTCATTTGCGATCAGGTCATGCCCAAGCTTAGTGGCGATCGCCTCCTGAGCCAAATTCATGCGCTCTACCCTCAAACTCGAACCGTTTTGCTCACGGGACTCGCTCAGCTAGACCATGTCGTTTACGCGGTCAACAACGCTAACCTATATCGTTACCTCTCTAAGCCCTGGAACGAGATTGATTTAGAACTGACCGTTCGAGAAGCAATCCGCAGCTATCTTCAAGATCAGCAATTGATGTTCCAAAATGCTGCCCTGAGTCAAGCCAACCGACAACTGGCAGTTCTTAACAATAGCCTTGAACAACAAGTTGAACAGCGCACCGCAGAATTGCGTGAACAAGCCGCCGCTCTCCTGATCAGTAAGGAAGCAGCAGAGGTCGCTAATCGCGCTAAAAGCGAATTTCTTGCCAATATGAGCCACGAAATTCGGACTCCGATGACTGCCATTCTCGGCTTTACTCAACTGCTAGAAATGTCTAACTTAGATGATCAACAGCAGGAATATGTGCAGCGCATTACTCGGAGTGGAGAAAACTTATTGTCGATCATTAACGACATTTTAGATCTGTCCAAACTAGAAGCCGGAAAGCTTGAATTAGAATCGACAGAGTTTGTTCTAGCAGATCTAATCTATAACCTCACCGGAATATTTCAACCCCAGGCGATTGCGAAAGGACTGAGGTTTAGCGCCATCGTTGCCCCCGAAGTTCCTCCCCGATTTGTTGATTCAGCGAATCGCCTGGTTCAGGTGTTGACGAACTTGTTGAGCAATGCAATCAAATTTACGGCGGCGGGTCGAGTTACCCTCAAGGTTGAAGTTGAACAAACACTTGAGCAAGACAATCAGGTCGTACTTCGTTTTAGTGTAGAGGACAACGGCATTGGCATTACGCCAACTGATCAATCTCGTATCTTTGAACCTTTTACTCAAGTTGATACTTCTTCGACGCGACAATACGAAGGCACTGGGTTAGGCCTGACTATTTGCCGAAAAATTGTTCAGCTCATGAATGGGAAAATTGGCGTTGAGAGTACTTTTGGGCAAGGCTCTACCTTTTGGTTTACGATCGCCCTCAAGCAGTCTCAACGCTCTAAGTCCACCGCTTCTAATTCCACTTCAGTCCATCCAGATAGTCTGATCTCACCCACTGCTGTTGGCTCCAAAACTCGCATTTTGGTTGTAGAAGATAATGAGTTTAATCAGCAACTCATTATTCGGATGCTTAAATATTTGGGCTATTCGGCTGATGTCGTAAGTAACGGTCAAGAAGCACTCACGCAATTGGCAACTTGCACCTACGATATTGTGCTTATGGATTGTCAGATGCCCATTCTAGACGGCTATGAGACAGCTCGACTCTTTCGACAGGATCAAGACCTGCACCAACAAACCGTTATCATTGGTCTGACCGCTCATGCAATGGTAGGCGATCGCAATAAATGCCTGGAAGTCGGAATGGACGACTATATCAGCAAGCCAATCAAGCTTGAAGTGTTGAAAACTCGCCTGGAATATTGGATAGGAAGTAGGGCAGAGGCGTAGGGTGTAAAAACGCAGAAAGTTAGCCCCTCCCCCATTACTCGCAAAGGTGACGGGTGGGTAAGGGGTAAACGAGAGTGAATTGGTTTGGAGGGCGATCGCCAAGTAGATGATTAAAGCTTTGGTCAGTCGTTTGAAGTCCCACCTTCACCCCTCAGATTACATACTCGGCAGGGTAACGCCAGCACAAGCATCAGCAACATAACCCTATCCCGTTGTTACAAACCAATCTTCAAAGGGTTCCCCAGGGTGGTATTTTTAGTGTTGGAAAACCTTGTAATTCCCTCCCAGCAATTCTCTTCACGCAATTACAGCAATGGCTATCAATCCACTCAGCCTCTTTTCAGGGAAACCGACGATCGCCCATCACTCTATCTCTATCGATGAGGGATTAACCATTCACTATCGGCACGACATTCCAGGTGCGTTAGATGCGCCGCAAGGGTTGAGTCATCATATGCTGACCTATTTTCTGTCACCCAACGAACGTCAAGTAACATATTTTGATGAGTGCGGAGAATACGATGGCGTGATGAAGTCTGGCGATTTTTATCTGTACCCTGCCGCTCGCCCTGGATTTACACGCTGGCATTCTATCGACAAAACGCTTCATATTGTGATTAAGCCGGAGTTTCTCAGTAAAGTTGCTCGCGATGCAGAGTGCATTAGCCCTGAGAAGATTGAGCTTTTGCCTATGTTGAAAACGCGCGATCGCAAACTTGAGAATTTGGTACAACTCTTTTTGACTGAGATTGACGAGCGTGATTTTGGAGAGAAGGCGTATCTAGAATCACTCAGTTCTCTCTTTGGGATTCATTTGCTGCGGCGATACTGTATTATCACACCCAGATTTCAGAAGTATGTAGGCGATGGACTCGCACCTTATCAACTCAGTGTCGTTCTAGAGTATATCCAAGCCCATCTGGGCAGTGATTTGAGCCTAGATACAATGGCAGCCCAAATTGGTATGAGTCGTTGCTATTTTGCCACTCAGTTCAAGCAGTCGATGGGAATTACACCGCATCAGTATGTTAACCAGCAGCGGATCGAAAAAGCGAAACAGAGCTTGCGATCGCAAAAATTATCTATTTCTGACATTGCCATCGAGTGTGGCTTCTCGAATCAGAGCCATTTGACTAAAGTGTTCAAGCGGCAAACGGGTACAACGCCCAAAATCTATGTTCAGCAATCGAGATGAAGTCGATCGAAAGAAATGACAAAAATTAGAACATTTTTAAAAGACTAAAAGAATTTAAAGGCAATAGAGTAACGATGTCCCTGTGACGGAGCAATTACTCTATGAACGGACGCACTGTTTTTCTTTTAGCTGCACTCGCAGGCGGGGCTGTTCTTCCAGTGCAAGTGGCGCTCAATACACTGTTACGTCGCTATGTGGGAGAACCCATGCAGGTAACGTTTATTTCTTACCTGGCTGGCGCTCTCGCATCGCTAGTTGTCTGCCTCATCGCTCAGTATCCGTTGCCGACGGTTGCGGCTCTGGGACAAACCTCTTGGTGGATGTGGGTAGGTGGCTGTTTAGGCACGTTTTATGTCTGGTCAACCATTTTTGCAACCCCAAAGATTGGTGCCGCCCTTGCTCTGGGACTGACAATTGCGGGTCAGATGATCGCCGCCCTGTTTCTCGATCATTATGGTGCGATCGGACTGACTCGATTGGAAGCAAATCCCACTCGAATTACTGGTGTTGTTCTAGTGGTATTAGGTGTTTCATTAGTTGCTTACGTCAAACGTTGATAACAAGTAAGTTCCAAGCTAGCAGAAGATGTTTCCTGGCGACGAATGGAAAATGCTGGTGCGATTTTAACAGCTACTGATTCAGTGATTGCTGAATTAGGGCAGGATTGGAGTACATCCGTAGGCAGTCAACTCATTCAAGTGTTATTTCAGCACGTATTACCCTCGATCTCTGCCTAATTAGTGGGAGTAACTGCAAGTCAACCAACACTGCTATGGCGATGACAGAACCTCTCTGGGAGATGTGGCGATCGCGGTTTCATAATCTAGTGTCTCGATCGTCATACTAATTTCCTGATTGATGTAACACTTTTCATGCCTGCATTATGGGAAACATTTTCCCTGGCTTACATATTGCTTAAGAGGAATAGGCAATCATCTGCAAGGTCTGTGTATTTATGCAGAAGCGGATTCAGCCTACGATGAACCTATGCCACAGGCTGAAAAAATTAGAGAGTGTTTTTTCTTCAAGAACGATAGATAAGGCAAACCCTATGACAAGCAACCTTGTTAGCTCGCTCGACCTCAGTCAACGATGATATCGCTCTACAAGTCGGCTTCTCTAGTCAAAGTCATCTGACGCAACAGTTTAAGCGTTTCACTGGAATGACTCCCAAACAGGTACGCTAACACCATAAGAATCTGACAAACTGCCATAAGAATCTGAAAGAAGTTGAGTATTGGAACTCACTACACTCAAGTTGAAGTTGGCAAGCTGTCTCAGCAGCGCGAGATATAGTCAAACGTACTGCACAAGGAACACTATGGATAAGCCCGAGTTTTTTGTCACCCCCGGCTATGGGGAATATATGTTAAATAAATTGCATTACTCGCAAGCGGTAAAAATCGGCAATCGAGTAGAGACATCAGGGCAAGGCGGCATCGATGACGATCTGCAAATTCCTGAATCGCTTGCGGACGAGATTGCTCAGGCGTTTCGCAACGTGGAGCGAACCCTGGCAACTGCCGGTGCAGGTTGGGAGCATGTTGTCCACGTCAATTCTTACCATGTTGGAGGGTTTCCCCCAGAGGTTAACGATCTGATGGTCAAGCTATTTCGTCATTACATACCCAACCATGCCCCAATTTGGACAGAGGTAGGCGTTGCAGCTCTTGCACTTCCAACGATGCGGATTGAAATCCGCGTTACTGCAATTGTTCCGTGAGTTTTGCACAAGCGGCAACGGAGTGATTCGGCGGCTACGCTGAGGTGAAGGACGCGCCAACAGAGAAACCGCTCCCGCTCCGTTAAAGCATCCATTTGAACAGAGGAGAGATTCAGATGTCAGAGAAAAATAAAGCAATCTTAGCAGAGGCAAACGCGGCGATCGCTGAAGGCAACCACGAAGGATTCTTGTCGTTCTGCGCCGACGACACGAAATGGACATTTGTAGGCGACAAGACCCTTGAAGGAAAAGAAGCCGTTCGCCAATGGATGGCAACGACATACTTAGAGCGTGTTTTTGCAAAACACGATGAGATCAAATGGGCAAGGTTCACCTTACCTCTATCGCTACGTTTAATCCCGCTCACCTACTTAGCACTGTTTCGGTTGTCCGTAAACGTTCAACATCCCGGATAGGTGGCGCACCAAACATACGGGCATATTCGCGGCTGAACTGTGAAGTACTCTCATACCCGACTTGATAAGCCGCTTGAGCTGCATCAGCGTTTTCAGCAAGCATCATCTGTCGCGCAGCCAAGAGTCGCAATTGTTTTTGATATTGCAGTGGACTCATTGAGGTGACTGTTTTGAAGTGGCGGTGGAACGAGGAAACGGACATATTCACCTGCTCAGCAAGATCCTCAACCCGCAACGGCTTCGTAAGCTCTGCTTTGATGCGTTTAATTACCTCAGTAATGCGCTGCATATTACTGCCAGTAGTGGCAATTTGACGAACTGCTTCGCCTTGCTCACCCATCAACAGACGGTAATAGATTTCGCGAATGATCATCGGTGCTAAAAACGGGATATCCTGTGGCGTATTTAGAAGCTTCGTGAGCCGGGTAGCACAATCAATCAAAGACGGATTGGCATCGCTGACGCACCAGCCTCGAACTGAGTTCTCTTGCTGAACAGTCTCCGAGTTCGTTTGAGCAATGATGTCACAGAGTTCGGCGGGGTTTAGCTTGAGCTTAAATCCGAGATAAGGTCGATCGGGTGTTGCCTCTATCATGCAAACACTCAGCGGCAAATCGACCGAAAGCAGCAGATACTGAGCGACACCATACTGAAAAATTTCCTCATTGAGCGATAATTTCTTTTCACCCTGCACCACAATGGCAAACAGCGGTTCGCTGACCTCCTGTACTGTTTTGGAAGTACTGCATCGCACGAAGACTAAGGGTTCGATCGCAGTTTCACAATAACTGCTTTCTTGACGGTCTGTATGCCGATCGATGAGTGCTGCTAGTTCTGCACATTGAGCGATCGCCAAATGCCGTTGCGTTGGCAAAATCTCTCCATTGGGAGAAGCGCGATCGCGAGATTATGATCTAGTGCCTCGATTGCCATGCTGAACTCCTAATTGATATAGCCCTGCTCATGCGGTCATTATAGGAAATCTTCTTTGTCTACGTCTTCTGAGAGGATTAGGCAATCATCTGCGGAGTTTGTGCATTTACCCTCCTGATTCTTGCTTATAGGATGAAACCATCCGAGTACAACAGTCTCTAGGGCTTTGACAACCTTCTCCAAACGCCCTGGTATCCTGGCAAGAATTTTAGCGGGTTGGTTCGCCTGCCAAATCCACGTCCGAGCAGTTGAGATGGAGTCTGTATTATGTTGCGTAGATTTAGGTATTTGATTTTCCTGTCGCTGTTGGTCTTTTCGCTCATCGCGCTAGGTTCGCCCGTATTCAGTCAAGCACAAAGCCAGTTGCCCTATTGGACTGAAGCTGCACCGCCAACAGTCGCTCGGCAAGAACTTTATCCAGAAGTTTTGAACGGAAAAATTTACGTGGTCGGCGGTTTACTCAGCCCAAACACCGGATTCTCAGCGCATTTTGAGTCTTACGATCCGGTCCAAGATGCATGGACAGCCTTGAGATCGATACCTGAAGCCCGCCATCACATTACGCTGTCGGCAGTCAATGGCTTGCTCTATGGTGTGGGCGGTTTCACAGGTGGGTTTCCAGACTGGCGGGCGCAGCCGACCATGTTCATCTACAATCCTGCCTCTAATACTTGGACTGGAGGAACTGACCTGCCGGAGGCTCGTGCCGAGGGCGTATCCGCAGTGGTTGATGACAAGATCTACCTGATTGGTGGGCGCGTTCGAGCGACTGAGGATGCTCGGCTGTTCATTGACCACATTGATAGTGTGCGAAATGAAGTATTTGATCCGACGACTAGGCGTTGGTCAGCCCGTGCCGATGCACCCACAGCGCGCAACAGTGCAGTATCGGCTGTCATTGATGGAAAGATCTACGTGGTTGGTGGACGCAATTTTACTAAGAATGCTGATGGTACTGCTCGCCAAGTCAATGTGCCAAATCTTGAGGTCTATGATCCGGAGCTTGATCGTTGGGAAACGCGATCGCCGATGCCTCAAGCCCAAGGAGGTCTGGCTGCAACCGCACTCAACGGCAAGCTTTACGTGTTTGGTGGCGAACAGTGGGTTCCAGAGCGGAAGGTTTTCGCCGAAAGTTGGGTATACGACCCGCAAACCGACGTGTGGGAGGCATTGCCGCCCTTGCCAACGCCACGACATGGATTGGGAGCATCAGCAATTGGCAACCGAATCTTTGTGTTTGGGGGTGGAACCCAAACAGACGGAAATGCAGCAACAACGACCCACGAGGTGCTGGTATTGCCCACCTAGAGTGCGAGGATTAGGCAATCATCTGCAAGGTTTGTGCATTTAACCCAAGATGGTTATATCCGCCATGAACTTCTACCCAACAACCGTTACGACGAAGCTCGCGGCGACAGGGAGAGCGCGTATCAGGGACGCTATGAAATGACAGGAAATCGCATTAACTATTGGGACGATACTGGATTTACCGCCGATGGCGAGTTTCGTGACGGCGTACTTTATCACGGCGGCTATGTTTTTTACCGAGAAAGATGATCCCTTCAACAGAGAGCAACGATGGCTCAAATTGCATGAAAATTTCAGGAGATTGAGAAGATGCGTTATTTAGGTCAGATTTTCATTGGCACAGGGCTGATCGGGCTGCTGGCTATCCCGGCGATGACGCAAGCTCGCACGGATAAGGCAGGTTTTCAGTCGAATGTGATTGCGTTTGAGCCAAGTCGTGACTCGACCGCATTGAATAAGCAGCCTGCTCTCGATCAGTTTCCAGTGCTTGTAGATTTGGCTCAGACAACTCAGCCCAATCAAGCAGACGCACAGGAGACTCAGGTAATCGAACAGCGCAACAAAGAAATCGTCCAGCAGTATTTTGACAGTTGGCGAAACGGAACTGGCAACTTCTTCGACCTGCTCGCTCCAGAAGCAACTTGGACGATTACAGGCACTGGTGCAACTGCGGGCACCTATCGCAAGCAAGCGTTACTTGATCAAGTCGTTAACCCAACCAGTGCCCGTTTATCGACCCCAATCGTGCCAACCGTACGCGGCATCTGGGCAGATGGCGATATGGTCATTGCCCTGTGGGATGGAGAGGCGATCGCTGGGGACGGCAGACCCTATCGGAACACCTACACCTGGTATTTCCGAATGCAGGATGGCAAAGCGATCGAAGCGATCGCCTTTCTGGATATGCAAGAGTTCAACGACTTATGGACAAGAGTTTCACCGAGGAACTAGTGCTGGTTGCCCTGTCGCTGAGCTAAAGCGACTTCCACAACTTCAGTAAGGAGAACAAACATGACAAACAACATGAAGATCGCATTGGTCACAGGAGCGAGCCGAGGACTGGGCAAAAATACTGCTTTGGAACTTGCTAAAAAAGGAGTCGATGTGATCGTGACCTATCGCAGCAGCGAGGCAGAAGCAAGTCGCGTTGTCTCTGAGATTGCAGAAATCGGTGGTAAAGCCGCTGCCCTGCAATTGGACACTTCCAGCACGAAAACCTTTGATGAATTTGTGGCATACGTCAAACAAACACTTCAAGATCAGTGGCAGACCGAGCAGTTTGATTTTCTGGTGAACAATGCGGGAATTGGAATCCATAAGCCGTTTGCCGAAACCACTGAGGACGATTTTGATCGCTTGATGAACATCCAATTCAAAGGTGTTTTCTTTCTCACCCAAAAGCTGCTGCCGCTGCTCAAAGATGGCGGACGGATTGTGAATCTTTCGTCTGGTCTGGCTCGCTTTACGCTGCCGGGCTACTCCGCTTA
Organism: Leptolyngbyaceae cyanobacterium SM1_4_3; assembly: GCA_012031415.1. Lineage (GTDB taxonomy): Bacteria > Cyanobacteriota > Cyanobacteriia > Elainellales > Elainellaceae > JAAUTN01. The sequence continues at coordinate 25,618 of JAAUTN010000043.1, forward strand.
TGCCAGCATGAAAGGCGCGATCGAGGTGCTGACTCGATATATGGCAAAAGAACTAGGACACCGACAGATTGCTGTCAATGTTGTGGCTCCGGGCGCGATCGAAACCGATTTTGCGGGCGGTGCAGTGCGGGACAATCCAGAAATCAACAGCTTCATCGCTTCGCAAACGGCTCTGGGTCGTGTGGGTCTTCCAGATGATATTGGCGGGGCGATCGCATCTCTACTATCCGAAGACAATCGCTGGGTGAATGCTCAGAGAATTGAAGTCTCTGGTGGTCAGTCGATTTAATTTCAATCCACCTCAACAGTCAGGAGAATCATCATGTTGAATGTAGAAAACAAGGTCATTGTCATCACTGGAGCCAGTAGTGGTATCGGCGAAGCCAGTGCCAAATTACTTGCCGCAAACGGTGCAAAAGTCGTTTTGGGGGCACGGCGGACAGATAGGCTAGAAAAGTTGGTCGAGGAGATTCACGTCTCTGGTGGCACAGCAGAATTCAAAGCGGTCGATGTCACCGATCGCGGAGATGTGAAAGCATTTATTGAGTTTGCCAAAGACAAATTTGGTCGCGTCGATGTCATCTTCAACAATGCAGGCGTGATGCCCCTATCTCCGCTGAATGCCCTGAAAGTCGAGGAATGGGACAACATGATTAATGTGAACGTCCACGGCGTGTTGAATGGTATCGCGGCGGGGCTACCGATTATGGAAGCGCAAGGTAGCGGGCAAATCATCAATACTGCATCCATTGCTGCTCATTGGGTTGGGCCGACTGCCGCAGTCTATTGCGCCACCAAGTATGCAGTTTGGGCAATATCTGAAGGGCTACGTCAGGAATCACAAAATATTCGCGTCACTACCATATCTCCGGGTGTGGTTGAGACCGAACTCGGTTTGGATATCACTGATGAGTCATCCAAAGGTTTTTTGCAAGAACTCCGCAAAACTGCGTTGACGACCGATGCGATCGCCAGAGCCGTTTTGTACGCTGTGTCCCAGCCAGACGATGTTGATGTCAATGAAATCATTGTCCGCCCGATCCGCCAGATAATGTAAACATCAGACGACATCACTCCGTCTCGTCGCTGACTTGTTTAAGTCTTCAACCCACAATATCGACTCGCTTTAATGCGGCGCTCAGTTCTGCCATAAACATCAACAAAAACGCGAACTTTAGCCCTGCTGCCACAGAAATGTAGTCATTGGAAAACCTTAAAAATCTATCCAGAAACTTAATTTTTTGGTTTTTGGCAAGCGATATACTTTGGGAGGTGGCTGACAGTCCTTTGTCGGGGGAGTTTAATGATCCATCTCGATCAATTGATTGCTACGTTGATGCAGGTGGTGATAGAAAATGCAGGAGCCGAAACGGGCGCTCTGGTTCTCCTAGAAGCGGATCAACTCACTGTGGTGGCTCAATGCAGCGGAAGTAGATCATGTGACTTAAGAAAGCTTGCTGTTGCTGACTGTGCAACGGTTCCTGCCTGCGTGATTCACTCGGTAGAACGCACTCAAGAAACTCTGGTGTTTGATGATGCAGTCAGCGAAGCGTCTGTTTCAACTGATTCTTATATTCAACGCCAACAGACGCGATCGCTCCTTTGTATGCCCATTCTTCAGCAAAGTCAGTTGACCGGCATTCTTTATCTGGAGAACAATCTCAGTCCTGGAGTGTTTACTAGCGATCGCTTACAAGTCCTCAAACTGTTGATGGCTCAGGCAGCAATTTCACTAGAAAATGCTCGACTGTATCAGCAGTTAGAAAACCATGCCGAAACCCTGGAAAGTAAGATAGAAGAGCAAACTCAAGCCTTGCAGCAGGAAATCGCTGAACGTCAACAAACTGAAGCCGCATTACAACGCAGTGAAACCAAGTTCCGCAATATCTTTGAAAACTCCCAAGTCGGCATCTTCCGAGTCGGCATTTGTGATGGCTTAATTCTTGATGCCAATCAACGCTTTGCCAATCTGTATGGCTTTGACTCACCAGAGGAGATGATTGGGACTGAATGTACCACAAGCTATTATGTCAATCCCAGCGATCGCCAACAATTCCTTGAGTTGCTGAAGCGTGATAGGGAAGTGCGAAGCTATGAAGTCCAGATGCGAAAACGAGATGGAACAGTATTTTGGGGACTTTTCTCTTCTTATCTGAATGCAGGTGATGACTACATCGAAGGTATACTTGCGGATATTAGCGATCATAAACAGGCAGAAGCAGCATTACGGCAAAGTGAAGCGAATTATCGCAACCTGCTCCAAACCGCGAATTCCGTCATCATTCGCTATGATACGCAAGGACAGATTCGGTACATCAACGATTATGGGGTAAAACTCCTGGGCTATGAAGAACATCAAATTGTAGGGCGAACCTTATTTGAGACCATCATTCCAGAAACCGAACTCTCTGGACGCGATATGAGACCCTTTGTCTATAATTTACTTCGTGATCCTCAATTGTACCCGAAAGGCGAGGGTGAAAACCTGTGTCGAGACGGTCGGCGAGTTTGGATGGAGTGGTCGAATCAAGCCATCTTCAATGAACAGGGAGATGTCGTTGAAATCTTGTCGGTTGGCAATGACACCACCCAGCGGAGACAAGCAGAAGAGGCACTACAACGCAGTGAAGCTAAATTCCGAGCTATCTTTGCAAACTCCCAGGTTGGCATCTACCGCACCCGCATCGGTGATGGCTTAATTCTCGATGCCAATCAACGCTTTGCCAATTTGTATGGCTTTGACTCACCCCAAGAGATGATTGGGCTGGAACACACCATAGGCTATTGGGTCAATCCTAGCGATCGCCAACACGCTGTTGAGTTGCTAAAGCAGAATGGGGAAATGCGAAGCTTTGAAGCACAGCTGCGAAAACGAGATGGGACAGTATTTTGGGGACTTTTTTCTTCTTATCTGAATGCAGCTGATGACTACATCGAAGGGGTGATTGCGGATATTAGCGATCGCAAACAGGCAGAAGAAGCTCTACAGCGTAGCGAAGCTAAGTTTCGAGCTATCTTTGAAAACTCACAGGTTGGCATCTACCGCACCCGCCTCTCGGATGGCTTAATTCTCAATGCCAATCAACGCTTTGCCAACCTGTTGGGCTTTGATTCACCAAAGAAGATCATTGGGCTGGAACACAGCATCGACTATTTTGTAAATCCCGGCGATCGCCAACAAGCCATTGAGGTGATGAAGCGGGATGGGGAACTGCGAAGCTATGAAGCACAGATGCGAAAACGAGATGGGACAGTGTTCTGGGGACTTTGCTCTTCTTATCTGAATGCAGCCGATGGATACGTCGAAGGGGTGCTTGCCGATATCAGCGATCGCAAACAAGCAGAAGCCGCGCTGCAAGCCTCTGAAGCGGAACTGCGGGCGCTCTTTTCAGCCATTCCCGACCTAATGTGTATCTTCAATGCTGAAGGGCAAGTGATCTGCGTAACCGAAGGGAATCCATCATACACAGAGTTGTATAAAGAGGAACTTGTTGGCAAAACACTGCATCAACTCTTTGCTAAAGAACAAGCCGATGAATTCCTGGATTACATTCAGCAGGCACTGAGAACCCAACAAGTCCTCACCGTTGAATATAGCCAGCGGCTATCTGGACGAGAAATCTGGTTTTCGGCTCGCATTGCCCCGATTCAGCACGAGCAGGTGATTTGGCTGGCACGAGACATCACCGATTGCAAACGGGCTGAAGCAGCCTCGATTTTGGAAGAGCGTAACCGCATGGCACGCGAAATTCACGACACACTCGCCCAAGCGTTTACAGGCATTCTGGCTCAGGTCGGAGCGGCAAACCAGGTGCTAACGGATGATTTAGAAGCCACTCAGGCACATCTAGACCTGATCAAAGAATTGGCACGAACTGGACTGATTGAAGCGCGGCGATCGGTCGTTGCACTCCGTCCTCAGCTTTTGGAAGAAGGCAGTTACAGAGCGCCCTACATCGTCTCGTCGCTCAACTTAGAACTGCCGCAATGGATACCACTTTATATTATGAGATCGAGGGTGCAGTGTATGCTCTGCCCACTGAAGTTGAGAGTAATCTATTGCGGATGGGGCAGGAAGCACTAACGAATGCGATTAGACACGCCAATGCTGACGAAATTCGAGTGGAGCTAGTCTACGATCGCGATCGGGTTTGCTTGCGCGTAAAAGATAATGGACAGGGCTTTGGAGTTGGTAGTATTCCATCCTCTGAGGGTTTTGGCTTATTAGGCATGAGCGAACGGGCAGAGCGTATCGGCGCACAACTCACGATTCGGAGTCAACCTGGGCAAGGAACAGAGATTATTGTCACCGTCGATCGGGAGTAGTATCACAATGAGCCAAGCCACAACAATTCGGGTTCTGATCGCAGACGATCATGCCATTTTTCGACAAGGATTAGCCACGATTATTAACCGCGATCCAGAGATGCAGGTGATTGCTCAAGCTGAAAATGGAGAACAGGCGATCGCGCTATTTGAGGAACACCAACCGGACGTAACGTTAATGGATCTCCGAATGCCTAAAGTGGAAGGAGTTGCCGCTATTGGTGCAATTTGTGCTACTGCTAAATCGGCTCGAATTATTGTACTGACCACGTATGATAGTGACGAAGATATCTATCGGGGATTGCAGGCAGGCGCAAAAGGATACCTGTTAAAAGAAACTGAACCGAACGAGCTTCTGAATGCCATTCGTACCGTTCATCGGGGTCAGAAGTATATTCCGCCCGATGTGGGAGCAAAGTTGGTACAGCGCCTCAGCAATCCAGAACTGAGTGAAAGAGAACTAGAAGTCCTCCGCGCACTGGCACAGGGGATGAGCAATGCCGAGATTGCGGCTGCTTTGAGTATTGGTGAAGGTACTGTTAAATCTCATGTCAATCGGATTTTGAATAAATTAGATGTGAGCGATCGCACTCAAGCTGTGATTGTTGCCGTTAAACGTGGCATTGTCAGTTTGTAGGACTGATTGCGTAGATGCTACGAGAAGACAGCGATCGCGCCTCTCAAATTGAATAACCGGAAAATCGGACAAGTTAGACATAACAATTAGGGAGAGAGATGGCGATCGACCGTTTGTTTAAGAATTTTTAGGATCGTCTCTGCGTCATATTTCTCGCTGTATTCCCTAGAATACTCGACCTTTAGCATTGGGCGAGCCGCCTCGAACTGACTGACTTCGCCCCGCAGAAACGTCCAACTATCCGCGATCGTGTAGCATCCAAAGATTTCTTGCACCGCTCGATCGTCAGATTTCCAGTTGAGATAAGCAGCGGCAAGCATCTGCCCATAGAGTTGAGGAATAGGGTCCGCCCCTTCAATTCCGCGTTTCGTTTCAACGACAACTAAATAGGGTGAAATCATCCGCCCTGCAATACTCCGACCTAATGCACCATCAGCAATGCCAGAAATCTCAAACGTTGAAAATTGTCCTGCCAATGCGACTTCTGCCCAAGCTCGA
>JAAUTN010000285.1 GCA_012031415.1 Leptolyngbyaceae cyanobacterium SM1_4_3
AATCCGCTTTAGCCGCCCAACACATGGGTTTTGCCTGCGCCAGAGTCACCAAAATCATCATCGTGCGAGTGCGGTGATCTTGCGCCACCTGGTCTAACACTGCCTCTACTTCCCGGATTACTTCCTGGTGAATCGACTCCACATCTAGCGCTGGGTTTTGCTCCTCATGCCAAAAATTTCCCGGCTTAAAAGTCGCGGGATCAAAGGGGTTGATGGCTTGGCGAATGATTTGGTCGATGGCGGTCATGATCTTAAGGTTGAGTCCCCAATCCCCTATACAACGGTAACGAAAAACAGCGATCCCCCGATGTCTTGAGGAATTCCTGCTTCTACCTGTTCAGAAGTGTAGCGGGTTGCGTCTTGTAGTGAACTGAGTTCAATTTGATCTTGCCGCTGTAGTCGGTAAAGTGCCTGGTCTACTTCGTCTCTGGAAAGAGGCGGCTGCAATCTTTGGCGCAGATGAAACAGCGGCAGGTAGTTTTGGCTGCCTAACTCGTGGTCTACCGCCTGGATGATTTTCAGAATTTCAGCGTCGCTAAACTTGACTGGGGCTAAATCTGTCGGGGAGGGCTGTAACCCGTTGTTAGATTCAGGCTGACGCAGAAAACGCAAGTAGTTGTGCAGCAAGCTCAGGCTGATGCTGCCGCTTCCTTTAGGGCTATATTCTGAGCGCAGATAGGTTTTTCCCGGGTCTGTTAGCCAAATCTCGTCAATTTTAGTTTCGGTTTGAATCAGTCCGCGATCGCCCAATTTCTGTAAAACCGTCTGCTTCTCAGCAGCAGGTCTGATTTTTAGCTGCTCAGGGGTTAATTTCTGGTCTTCACACGCCTTGAGAACTTTTAGCTCCTGTTCGCCGATGGGCAGTTCTGTATTGAGCTTGAGCAACGCCTTCCCTGCGGGAGCAATTTTAAAGCCAATAACCTTGTGAGAACAGGCAATCAAGCCGCGATCGCACAACTGCATACAGGTCTTGTATCGCTCTGAAGTTGAAGTTTTGGCGCTTGGCTGAATCTGCGACAGCAATGCCCGATAGCCCGAAAAACTGAGTAATTGCAGCAAAAACTTAAGCTCTATGGTCGCTATTTCCATGCGATCGCCCAATTACATTCCAAACTAAGGTTAACGCTAGCTCAGCGCCTAACTCATAGCCTAGAGGAAAGAAAGTTTTTGGGGCAAGTCTTTCAAAATCAAGAATTCTCAGCCTCTAGCACGACTTGTGCATTTGTACTAGCGAGAATTGTAAAGTTTTGTGTGTTTAATTCGGTTGGACGCTACCGATAGTAGATAAGCTGTTATCTTTTCCTACAGATAGCGTTTGGGTTGCTCTGCTGTCCGTTAGTGTTCCATAAAGCTTTGACTGATCGCTATCCATCTGTAGCCCGCTATGTCTAATCGCTACGTTCAGTTCACCCTGTTAGTCTTCACACCGCTCTAAAACCTATGACCTACCAAGAACATCTCAGCCCCTGGGTGATTCATCAGCTTCTACCTGATTGTCAGCAGCAGGCGATCGCCCGATTCCGTCACCGCAACGATGCCGAAGGATATCTCAAGGCAATGTCTCAAATGCGTCCCAGTTCACGGTTTGCGATCGCCTTTGATGTTAACGTCCCAGAAGGTAACTCTACCGCTAAAACCCAGGCTGCCAAATCAAATCCTAAGTCCAATAAGAATAGCACACGGTCTAACTCATCTAAGGCAAAACGGTTAAGTATTCAAAGCTAATGAGTGAAGATCAGAAAGGTTCTGGAGAAGCACCTGGACAGGTAAAGTCAATTGTTTCTGGTAGTTCAGCGATCGCCAGGGAGTGGACAAGTCGGAGCCGCATTGGGGCTTGACTAATCGCTTGCCCATAGGCGGCTGTGAGATAAGGTTGGTACTCAGGGCGATTGGCGACATGGGTTTGAGCAAACGCTAAACTCAAAATTTTGAGATAGCGACGAGCGAGCAAGGGATCAGGACTGTCCAAAATTGGTAAAGCCGTAGCTTCGCGTTGGGCTATGTAAACATGAGTGCCGCCTTGAATCAGAGCCAGATACCGTTCTGGGGTGGTGAGCCAGGTGAAGGGACAAATTTGTTCTACCAGGGCAGGAGCGATCGCATCCTGGCTACCGCCAACCATCATCACAGGAATTTCAATTTGGCTCAATCCATCTGCACCAAATAGGCTGCTACCGATGGGATTAAAGACAAAAACGGCTCGAAGCCGCTCGTCGTGTAAGGCAGGAATGGTTTCAGTTGGCAAATCGACGGCAGCACATTGCAGCAACAGCGATGGGTTCGCCAATGTTACATCGATCGTGTCGCTTTCACAGGTTGAGCGCAGTTGAGTTAAATTAACCGTTGCCCCTGCCACAGCCAGAGCGGTGTAGCCGCCAAACGAGTGTCCTAAAATTCCTACTTGTTGCAGGTTGAACGGTTCTGCTTCGTTTACCTGATTCAGTCGTTCTAATTCATCCAGCACAGCACTGATATCCAGGGGGCGATCGATCAACTCACTCGGCTGCACGACTTCGCTCACAGCACCATCCTGCAAATTTTGAAGCTGTTGGCGATCGCTACCGGGATGATCCAGAATCGCCACTGCAAACCCGTGTGAGGCGAGATGTTGCGCTAAGTAAGCAAAATTGGTACGGCTAGCTGCCAATCCAGGAGATAGGATCAGCACCGGGGCAGGCTGATTGAACTGTGGACGGTACAGATCAATCATAAGTTCACGATCGCGCTGAGCATCATAAAGCGTCAGCGTTTCAACACGCCATCGCCAGGAACCAGATGTGTGTAAGTCGAGAGATGGAGTAATAGAAGATGCTGTCTCTGCAATCAGCGATTGTTGCTCAATCCAAGCATCAATCTGTTCTATTTGTTCAAATAATTGAGTAAATGCGGCGATCGTTTGCTGTGCCGTTGTGAAGTTTACCCGAATGGTATCTGAGGGAAACTGTTTCAGCACATTGAGCAACGTTAGACCGTCTGGATCAGCCGCCGCCAAAATCAAGGTTGAGCGAATCGCGTAGAACCCATTTTGGTGAGCATCCGTTTGAATTAACTCTCCCACATACTCTAAAGCACTTTCGCCCATTGAAGAATACAAGAATTGGGATAGAGCAACAGAATTGAAATCAATTCGCTGATTCAGCAGTTGGCGCAATGTCACCAAATCTTCGGGGTTGAGACGTTGAGTATAGACGGCTAGCTCGTTGTCGATGAAACCAGATTGAGCGTAGGTTTCTAGAGACGCAATTGATATCGAGAGTTCAATGATTCCGTAGAAGGTAGAAATCCGCTGTGCGGCGAGAGTTGGTATAGCGGTGAAAATAGTAGACAGAACGCTCAGCGCGAATATCTGAAAGCCTTGTTTGAGTCGCATGAGAATGAGTGCATTTCAACTAATTTTCTTCGGACTCACTTGCTTCAATTAGAAGTCTGAACGTGATCGTCTATAGCGGGTAATCTGACAGGTTTCGTCTGTGGTTTCGGGTTGAGTGGGTTGAGCGATCGCTGATTGGAGGATCACTCCATTAAGCACTGCTGCGATCGCCACTACCGAAGCAAACTTACCCCATTGCATTGCTTGAATATTGATCATCATCACAACTCCAGTAAATTATTTTGCTCTTGCAGCCATATCAGGGTCATCCACTAAACGACCGTCTTCCATGTAAACAATGCGATCGGCAATATCGAGAATGCGGTTATCGTGGGTGACTAAAAGGATGGTGCAATTCTGTTCCTTGGCGAGTTCTTGCAGCATTTCTACTACGTCCCGTCCCGATTTCTTATCCAGTGCAGCGGTGGGTTCATCTGCCAGGACAATTTTAGGACGACTCACTAATGCGCGGGCGATCGCCACTCGTTGTTTTTGCCCACCCGATAAGCTGTCGGCATAGTAGTCGATTCGTTGTTCCAAGCCGACTCGCTCCAAGATATCACTGGCTAATTGATCCAGATTTTGTTCTAGATAGCGATCGTGTAGCTCCAGCGACATTCGCACGTTTTGTTTGGCAGTCAGAAAGGTTAACAGATTGTGTGCTTGAAAAATATAGCCAATGTTTTGCCGCAGTTGAGTGAGTTGCTGTTTGCCAGCACCCCGCAACTCCTGCCCTAAAATCTGCAAGCTTCCCTCCTGTGCCGATCGCAGTCCTCCCATGAGAGTCAACAAGGTCGTTTTGCCAGAACCAGATGGGCCAGTCATAATCACAATTTCCCCTGCATCAATATTGAGGTTGATATCAAAAAGCACCTGTTTGCGTAATTGACCTTGACCAAAATAGTGAGTCAGTTGTTGAGTTGAAATAACAGGGGTTGACTGCAAATTTTTTTGAGCATCATGCTGTGAATTCCAGGGTTGTGTCATTGCTTCACCTGTATGTTTCACCTGTATAGGCTTCACTTGATCAACTGATGGCGAACTGCAAATACAGCCACTTGAATGCGGCATTCAACCGCAAATTTGTTCATAATGCTGCGAACGTGAGTTTTGATCGTGTTGATGCTGAGATACATCGCTCTGACGATTTCAGGATTGCTGTAGCCTTCTACAAGCAACTTTAGTACTTCTAGTTCACGAGCTGAAAGATTTAATGCATATTGAACGGGTACTGTATCTTGACGGTAGAGTGTTTCTTGCATAGTTTTGACCTTCAGAATCGACTAGAAGATATCTGCTGGATCAGCTTCTTGAAGTTTTCGCATGGCGATACCGCCTGATGCGACACACATGACGATTGTTAATCCCAACACGAGAACCGCACGGTTCATGCTCATCGTAATCGGAATGAGTGTGGCAGAAGTGGCGATCGAATACAGCCCCAGTGAAACGATAAATCCAGGAATAAACCCTAACGCTGCCATAATCAGCGCCTCTTGCAGCAGAATGCTAATGAGATACCCATCGCCATAGCCCATCGCTTTTAAGGTGGCGTACTCTGGCAAATGATCAGACACGTCTGAGTAAAGAATTTGGTAGACAATCACAGTTCCTACCACAAAACCAATTGCCGCCCCAAACCCAAACAAAAAACCGATCGGGCTAGTCGTCTGCCAGTACCGTTTCTCATGCTCCACAAACTCTGCTTGCGTCAGCACCAGAACATCGCTGAGGTGCGATCGCATTGCTGCCTGCACTTGTTCTACATCGCTGCCAGGTTTCAGTTGAATAATCCCAATATCAATCTGATTGGCTTGACGATCGGGAAACAGCCGCAGAAATGTGGAATGACTCGTAATGATATTGCCATTTGCGGCAAAAGAAGTACCTAATGTAAACGTCCCAATCACTTTCGTTTGCACATCATTGAACTGAATGGGCACAGAGTTAGATTGCGCTAGTAGTTCCAGAATGTCACCAAACAATTTTTTAGAAGCAGCGCGATCGAACAAGATCCGATTCAACAATTTCAGTTGATCACGATGCGATCGCACCTCTGGCAAGGTGAGACTGGGGCGATCGGGATCAACCGAAAACACCATCGTGGCTTCGTTCTTCAAGGTTTGAGGATTGCGCCATTGTCCCGACTCAATGTACATAAAATTGATCGATTCAATGTCTGCCATCCCAGCCGCTTGATATAGCCGTTGTCTAGGAAAACTTCTGACGACATTGAGGCTTTCAAATAGCGGGTCAATCAAAAACAAATCGCCTTGCATCATTGCGTAAGGTTTGGAAACAGAATCAAACAACCCCTCTAAAAGACCTAATTGAAAGAAGATTAAAATATCGGCAAAGGCAATGCCAGCCAGGGCAACGGCAAGACGGGTTTTCTCACGTTTAAGCTGAAGCCAAGCCAGAGGAGTTCGACGAAGCAGTTTACGCAGCATGAGGTGATGGGGTGATGGGGTGATGGGGTGATGGGGTAATAGAGTTAATGCTCACTCCCCTACTCCCCTACTCCCCCACTCCCAATCGCAACTTGAACTTGTAAGTTTGTTAGTTTGGCAACGCGCTGACTATCCTCTGGAGCCAGACGAATTCTCACCTTAATCACACGCTGATCCAGGTTCTCTCCGGGTTCATCGTTAAAGACTTCTTGCCGATTGACCTGAAGCCCAATTTCATCAACCGTACCGCGTAGTTCTCCGTCAAACGAGTCTCCAGTCACGATTGCCGATCGCCCCATCTGCACCTGTTTAATGTCGCTTTGATACACCTCCGCCACCACCTGCATCTGATCGGTTTGCCCCAGATCGACAATGCCATCCGTGCCAACCACTTCTCCCGGTCTGGCGTAGATTTCTAAAATCTGACCGGACATGGGGGCGCGAATCTCCGCTTGCGCCAGTTCTGCTTTGGTGCGCTCTAATGCGGCGATCGCCTGCCCCACTTCTGTTTGTGCCACTTGCACATCCACCGGACGCACTTCTGCAATTCGGTCTAAATTGGCTCTCGCCTCTTGAAGTTGAGCGCTGAGGGAATTAGCTCTGGTGCTTTGATTGGATTGGGCTTCCCTTAACTGGGCCTGTGCCGTTTCCAATGTCAGTCGCCGCTGGTCAAAATCTAAAGCAGAGATTGCCCCAGATTGATAGAGCGATCGATAGCGATCGTATTCGGCTCTGGCATTATTTACCTCAGCCTGCCGTCGCGTGATTTCGGCTGCTCGCGCCGCAATTTCACCGTCTAGTTCGGCTTGCAATCGCGTAATTGTCGCTTCCTGCGCCGCAATTTCACCCGCCCTTGCACCCGCCCTTACCTGAACCAGTTTAGATTGTGTGACTCTCACTTGTTCTTCGGCTTCCGCCAGTGCCCCCTGTAGGCGATCGCGGCTGTCTAAAATTGCAATTACCTGACCTGCTTGCACGCGATCGCCCCGTTGCACCAGTAGTCGAGTAATGCGATCGTTAGTCAATGTGGATGGAACAGAGACCTTAATCACCTCTTGCTGGGGTTCTAAGCGTCCTAACGCCACAATCCGTTGAGGACTGACTACAGGCGCGGATTCAGGAGAAAGTTGAGTTGCAGTAAATCGGGAGAACCCATAGTAGATAATTCCTCCAGTCAGAGCAGATGCGGCAACAATCAGAATGATTATCCATCGATTGGAAGGTTTTGATAATAGCTGGAAACTCATCATGCTTTGTGTGGAAATAATTACGTGGTTGGAATCATGCCTTAACCATCAATTAGTCAGTTTCAGGGATTCAACCCACCATTGCTACTGCACTCAATCTAACTGCGGCACAGCAAGTAGCGATACCGATAGTAATCATGGGAATACATGACACTTATCAGGTGTTTCCATGACAACTATCATGTCTGAATCCTTGTGCGATCGCATAGACTGTAAAATAGAGCAGCAACTCTGATGTAGGCTGGAAGCAAGTCAGGCTGCTAGACTCGTCAGTACAGGTAGATTTATAAACTCTGACCTTTAAAAGCGGTGCTATTTTCTAGTGATATCTTCTGATGGATCTCTCTTCAAGATCTCGGCTTTGGACATTGCGCTGTGCTGAATGGCTGTTGCTCTTGGCAATGATGCTATTATTCGTTTTCAGCCAAACAACTTCGCTAGAACTGATACTAAAATGTACTGGATTTAGCGTTCTATTTTTTCTGTTGAGTTTTATCCTTCCGATCGAGCGTCCGCTTTGGCAACGTCGAACGTATGTAGCGCTGGAAGTAGCTTTAATTGGTATTGCAACTGCATTGGGTGTGGAATTCAGCGGTATCTTGTTCTTTCTCTTGCTCAAAAGTTGCTTTTTGCTGAGCCGTCAAGATGTCATTATTACGGCGATCGCAGGCGGTATTGTCTATCTCATTGGCTTTAGCTGGCTTTATCCATCATTCATGCAAAGAACCATTCCTGGGTTTGATTGCATCACCATTCAATCTGACTTTCATATTTCATTACTCTATGTATTGTTTTACTATGTCAACATCAGCATTTTTATGATTCTATTAGGCTCGGTCATCATAGCAGAGCGCAACAGCCGACAGCGGGCAGAAATGTTATCCCAAGAAGTTGAAACCCTGGCGGCTCATGTAGAGCGATTACGCATCGCCCGTGAACTTCATGATTCATTAGGGCATACACTCACCTCGTTAAGTATCCAGCTAGAAGTGGCGCAAAAACTGCGCGAGCGCAATCCAGAAAAATCATTTTTGTCGGTAGATAACGCGGCATTATTAACATCTCAATGTCTTCAGGATGTACGGCAACTGGTGCAAACCATGCGTCAATCTAGACTTAATCTCAATGAAGCATTACACGAATTAATCGAACAAATGCGTCAACAGACGATCGCCGTTCAGGTTGATCTACGTTTGCCCACCCTGTCACTACAAATCAGTCACCAGCTTTACTGTATCCTCAAGGAAGGGCTGATCAATATCCAAAAACACGCTCAAGCGTCCAATGTGGTGTTGCGAGGCTACACGACCTCAGAAGCGCTTCTGGTAACGTTGCAAGATGATGGTCAAGGGTTTGACCCAGAACACCCTACGGTTGGCTATGGATTGCGCGGTATGCAGGAGCGATCGGAACTGGCAGGTGGAACACTGCACATTATGACTGCCCCCGGACAAGGCACACAAATTCAGGTGATGATTTCCCATGATTCGAGTTCTCGTCGTGGATGATCAGTCCTTTTTTCGTGAAGGTTTGGTGTCCTTATTATCGCTAGAAACCGATATTGAGGTCGTGGGACAGGCAGCAGACGGCAAAGTGGCGATCGCCCTGACTTCTGAACTGCAACCCGATGTGATTTTGATGGATATTCGGATGCCCAACTGTGATGGAGTAACCGCCACCCGTGAAATTCTCCGCAGCTATCCCTGGACTCGGATTCTAGTGCTGACCACTTTCGATGAAGAAGAGTTTGTCTGGGAATCGCTGAAGGCAGGGGCGATGGGTTATTTGCTCAAAAATACGCCATCTGGACAAGTTGCCGATGCGATTCGCACTCTGCATCGCGGTCATAGCCAACTGGGTCCCACGATCGCCCCCAAAGTCTTTGCTAAAATCTCACCGCTTTCTGTCACGCCAACCCTTCCCAACCTGAACTTGAGCAATCGGGAATTAGAGATACTCAAGCTGCTGGGGCAGGGAAAAACCAACCGCGAGATCGCGAAATTGCTACACATCACTGAAGGAACCGTCAGAAATTACATTAGCCGCATCTTGACCGAATTAGGTGTGGGCGATCGCACTCAAGCTGCACTCTGGGCACAACAATGTTTCCACCAAGATTCCACCCCTTAAAGTATTAGGGATCTGCGCCTATTTAAGATCCCATTTTTCAAGGCGCGGTGGACGCCGACTCCTTGGAAAATTGGACTTTTTTATGACAAGTTCCCTTAGATCTAGAATGCAGCACTAATATCGCCCAAGAAGTAAGACAAAGTTGAAAAGCAGTTGTTTACAACGACATCA
>JAAUTN010000286.1 GCA_012031415.1 Leptolyngbyaceae cyanobacterium SM1_4_3
AATCCTGGGATCATCTTGATGGCGAAACTCGACAGCTATTCATTGAGTTTTAGAGCGCTCCTGCACCGCCGAATTCTCTGGCTTCCTGCTTTATAAAGAACTAGCCCGAAAGCTCAAAGGCAAAATCCGGTATTGGCAGAATGCTTCCTGCTGATGTCGCGCGATGAAGCTCGTCACGCAGGCTTCCTCAACAAAGCGATGTCAGACTTTAATCTGTCGCTTGATCTGGGCTTTTTGACCAAGAGCCGCAGCTACACCTTCTTCAAGCCAAAATTCATCTTCTATGCTACTTACCTGTCAGAGAAGATTGGCTACTGGCGCTACATCACGATTTACCGCCATTTAGAAGCTCATCCCGAAGATCGCATCTACCCGATCTTCCGATTCTTTGAAAACTGGTGCCAGGACGAAAACCGTCACGGCGACTTCTTTGATGCGCTGATGAAGTCTCAGCCTCAGTTCCTCAACGATTGGAAGGCCAGACTGTGGTGCCGATTCTTCCTGCTGTCGGTGTTTGCCACGATGTACCTGAATGACATTCAGCGCTCTGGCTTTTATCGGTCGCTCGGTTTAGATGCCCGTGAGTATGACATTCACGTTATTCGGAAAACAAATGAGTCTTCTGCGCGAGTTTTCCCAGTGATTCTTAATGTTGATCATCCTGATTTCTTTGGGCTACTGGATGTTTGCGCGGAGAATAATGTGAAGTTGGGGGCGATCGCCAATTCCAACACACCCAAGTTCCTCCAAATCTTCCAAAAGCTGCCGCTTTATGCCTCTACCGCAGTGCAGTTGGTCCGGCTTTACCTGATGAAGTCTATCAACACCGCCAAACTAGAAGGCTCTGTTCGTTAACAGCTTTTCACCCCCTCACACAAAGCGGCTCTGCTTAAACCAGAGCCGCTTTTTTGCGTCTATTTTTTCAACTGCCGCTAATCCATGCCTTTCGACAATATCTGTAAATACCTTTCAGAAAAATACCCTGACCGTTTTGCTACCTGGCTTTTAGGAGAATCTCCAGCTACCGTCGAAATTCTCAAAACTGAGCTGAGCATTGAACCCATTCGAGCAGACTATGTGACGTTTCTGCGAACCGAAGGACGGATTCTGCACCTGGAGTTTCAGGTCAAGGTTGCCACTGAACCGCCATTGCCGCTGAGAATGCTGGACTACTGGGTAAGGCTACATCGGCGCTATCGTCTACCCGTGACTCAGGTTCTAGTCCTCCTGCGACCACCGCCGCCAGAAGTTGTGATTGAAACAATCTTTCAATTAGAGCGAACCCGGCACGAGTACCAGGTGGTAAAACTATGGGAACAAGACCCCAACGTATTTTTGCAGGATGTCGCACTCATGCCGCTTGCCGTATTAGCTGCGGCTTCTGATCCTACACAACTGCTCAACCGAGTTGCCCAACAGGTCAGTAATATAGAATCACCAGAGCAACGACAGGAGACAATTACCTGTACACAGTTGCTAGCAGGTCTTCGGTTTAAGCAGGAAATTATTCGTCAAACTTTCAGAGGCGGAATCATGCGGGAGTCAGTTATATACCAAGACATTTTGCGGGAAGGAGAACTCAAAGGAAAGCTCGAAGGAAAGCTCGAAGGAAAGCTCGAAGGAAAGCTCGAAGGAAAGCTTGAAGGAGAATTAGCACTGATTTTGCGGCAGCTTGTGCGCCGTCTGGGAGCGATCGCCCCCCAGCTACAGTCCCAGATTCAAGCATTGCCGCTACCTCAACTAGAAGATTTAGGCGAAGCGCTACTGGATTTTTCTGATACGGCAGATTTAGTTGCCTGGTTAGAGGAGAATCTTCGAAAGGATGAGGGATGAGGGATAAAACATCCCAGTTTTGTAAGTGGCGCGGGCGAAGCCCGCGCCACTTACAAAACTAAATGCAAAATTGGGATGCACTCGATGAGGGATGAGAGATGAGTGGAAGGGTTGAATCTGTACGCCTCAGAATACGTAGGGGCGTGGCATTCGGGCAAAGAATATTGATGATTTCTAGGGTTTATTTACCGAGTGCTACGCCCTTGCAAGGGTAATAAACCTCCGTTCATTATCCCTAAGCCAGATGTATCGGACTTGAACTTTTTTCTGTCGGAAGTGGGACGAAACAGCGCGGCAAAAGCGAGAATATAAGCTGGGTTTGTGAGATTGTGAAGGGTTGGGTAGGCGCTATTGATGTCCCTACTTCGCATCCGAATTGAGCGTGAAACTAACGAATGAATAGGGCGCGTCTGAGGTGCGCGATCGCATAGTGGCGATCGCCCCAACTTTGCCATCGCTAAAACTGTTGTCAACCTGAAACTGCCGAATCGTAGATATCCCCATGCTAGATCTCTGGTACAAAAGCGCTGTTATTTATTGCCTTGATGTCGAAACCTACATGGATGCCGATGGCGATGGCATTGGAGACTTTGAAGGACTGACCGCTCGGCTAGATTATCTTGCAGGCTTAGGCATCACCTGCGTCTGGCTGATGCCGTTTTATCCGACTCCAAACCGTGATAACGGCTATGACGTAAAAGACTTTTACAACGTCGATCCGCGATTAGGAACGCTCGGTGATTTTGTTGAATTCACCCGGCAGTCCAACGAACGCGGAATGCGGGTAATTATTGATTTGGTGGTTAACCACACGTCTATTGAGCATCCCTGGTTTCAGGAAGCTTGCAAAAGTAAAGATTCAAAATACCGCGATTTTTATGTCTGGGCAGATGAAAAACCTGAGGATGCCCACAAGGGCGTGATCTTTCCAGGCGTTCAAGACAGCACTTGGACTTACAGCGAAGCAGCCGGAGCCTACTACTTTCACCAGTTCTATGAGCATCAAGCAGACCTGAACGTTGAAAACCCTAAAGTATGGCAAGAAATCCAGAAAATTATGGGTTTCTGGCTGCAATTAGGTGTGTCTGGGTTCCGTTTGGATGCAGCCCCTTTCCTGGTTGAGTTAAAAAGCGCTCACGACTCTAGAGACGAATATGCCTATCTGGAAGATATGCGACAGTTCCTTTCCTGGCGGCGGGGTGATGCAATCATTCTGGCAGAGGCAAACGTGCCGATGGAAGCTGTGCCTCACTACTTTGGTGACGGCGACAAGATGCAAATGCTGTTTAACTTTATGGCAAACCAGTATTTGATTCTTGCACTTGCTAGAGAAGAAGTTGCGCCGCTGATTGAAGGGCTGAAAGCGCCACCCGAAATTCCTCAAGTAGGACAGTGGGCCTACTTCGTCCGCAACCATGATGAACTGTCGTTAGACAAACTTTCGGACGAGCAGCAAGAGGAAATCCTCACGAAGTTTAATCAAGACAAAGAAAAAGTCTGGATTTACGACCGGGGAATTCGCCGCCGCTTTCCGCCAATGGTGCAGGGCGATCCGCGTCGGGTTCGGTTGGCGTACAGCCTGATGTTTACGATGCCAGGAACGCCTGTGCTGTTTTATGGCGAGGAGATTGGCTTGGGTGATGACCTGTCTCAGGACGAACGGAACTCAATTCGCCCTCCCATGCAGTGGTCCGGTGAACCGAATGCAGGGTTCTCAACAGCGCCCCCCGACCAGTTGTTTCGTCCTGTAATTTCAGACGATCAGTTTGGCTACAAGCAGTTGAATGTGATCGACCAGCGCCGCGATCCGAGTTCGCTGCTCAACTGGATGGAGCGGGCAATCCGAATGCGGAAGGAGTGCCCCGAATTTGGCTGGGGCGACTGGCAGATGATTGGGACGGGTCATCCCTGTGTTTTTGCTCATCGCTGTGACTGGCGAGATGGGTCTGTGATGGCGGTTCACAATCTTTCAAGGGAAGCCTGCACCGTCACGCTGAATCTAAAGGAGAACGGAGATCGGCTGATTGACTTGTTGGGCGATCGCCCCTACCACCAAATCGAAGGCGTATCCCACGAAGTTGAGCTAGACGGCTATGGCTATCGCTGGTTTCGGATTGGGGGATATCACCTTTAGAAGGGATGAGGGATGAAGGATGAGAGATGAGGGATGGAAAAAGCTTTCTCCCCTACCTTCTACCTACCACCTACTAATAGAAACAGTTCATTAGCAGCAAGAGGCGGTAGTATAGATAACGCTTCTGATCGAAAACATAGGTAGGGGCGAACGGCCGTTCGCCCCTACAGAGGGTTAAACTTCAAGGCTGCTTATGAGTACTTCCCTTCCTTCTCCCGCACTGGATACGACTGCAACGGATGCTCAAGATTGGTCTGCTTTGCTGCAACAGATTTTAGATGGTCAATCGCTCTCGACGGTTCAGGCGGCAGTGCTGATGCAAGGGTGGCTGACGGAGGCGATCGCCCCCGTTCTATCAGGAGCAATTCTGGCAGCAATTCAGGCAAAGGGCGTTTCTGCGTCAGAGTTGAGCGGCATGGCGCAGGTGTTGCAGGCACAGTCGCTGGGCGGAGGTATGGCTCCTTCCCTGTCTGCACCGCTGATTGACACTTGTGGCACCGGGGGCGATGGCGCTTCTACCTTTAACATTTCTACAGCAGTTGCCTTTGTTGCAGCGGCGGCGGGCATTTCGGTGGCCAAACACGGCAATCGATCTGCCTCCAGCAAGGTCGGCTCAGCAGATGTGTTGGAAGCATTGGGAATCAATTTAAGTATTGCGCCTGAAACAGCACGAGCGGCTCTGCAAGAAGTGGGGATCACCTTCTTGTTTGCCCCTGGCTGGCATCCAGCGATGAAGCACGTTGCACCGCTGCGAAAAACCTTGAAGGTGCGGACAGTTTTTAATTTGTTGGGGCCGTTAGTGAATCCATTGGAGCCTAGCAGACAGGTAATTGGGGTGTTTAGCCCTACTTTGGTTCAAGTCATGGCTGAGGCATTGCAGCAGCTTGGCAAAGAGCAGGCGATCGTGCTGCACGGGCGAGAAAAGCTGGATGAGGCGGGGCTAGCAGATGTGAGTCACTTAGCAGTCTTAGAGGCTGGCGAGATTCGTTTAGTGACGCTTGATCCTCAAGAGTTGGGTCTGATTGCTGCCCCCACTAGCGCCCTCAGGGGCGGCGAGGTTCATGAGAACGCTGAGATTTTGCGCTCTGTGCTTCAGGGCAAAGGAACCCAGGCACAGCAAGATGTAGTGGCACTAAATGCCGCCCTAGCACTAAAGATCGGCGGTGCGATTTTTGGAAACTCTGGAATTTCCTCTGCGCCCGCTGAACTTTATGCTCAAGGGGTGGTAAGAGCTAGAGAAATTTTGCAAAGCGGTGCTGCGTGGGCAAAGCTGGAGCAGCTTGTAGATTTTTTGCGTTAGCGCTCTCGAAACTCCACCACGTTCTGTCGAACGGTGACATCATAGCGACTAAAGAAGTCTTGACCGAGTAGCCCTACTCCCAGGCTGGGGCCTGCTACGGCGACCAGTACGTCCTGGGCGATCGCCCCCCCCGCTTCTATTGAATTGACATATCCCAGCGGAAATGTCACGTTTCTGTCGCTGGCTGTATCAACGCTGGCTTCTCCCACTGGCACTACGTTCAGCGCTGCTGCCATTTGAGCGGTAATGACCGTGCCGCTGGCTCCCGTATCTAAGATCATCTCAAACTGCCGATTGCCGTTAAAGGTGACGTTAATCACCGGAGTTCCCCCTGCTCGACGCAAAATTGGAACTTGATAAACACCCGAACCGCCAGAGGAGAATGGCGCTGGGGCTGCTGAAACTTGAGGCGAAGTGCTAGATGAACTGCTGGTAGACGAGTTACGGGGAGCAAGCACCACTACGCCATCAGGATTCGCTAGCACTGTGGAACGGCTTGCCTGTTGTTGAGCGTAGGTTAGATTGCGGCGATATTCGGCTAATTTGGTTTGCGCCAGTGACCGATTGGGGCTGGAGGTAGGCACCGATGCGAGCAAATCAATGGCTTGCTGCCAGCGGCTTGCCACCAGCCGCCAGTCATCCTGCGATCGCGCTGACTGGCTAATCGTAACGGCACTAGAGGCCCGGCTAATGGCAAGCTGGTAGGGATCAGGCGGCTGCGGGGACGAGGCTGCGGGGCTAGCCGCTGGAGATGCAGGGCCAGGTGACGCAACAGGACTGGCTGCAACGGGGGTCTGCGGCACTTCAGAACTGAGGCGATCGCCAGGAACCAAGCTACACGCTACGCTGACAAGTCCAACTGACAGCAAAAGCAGAGTTGCAGTGGGTTGAAAGATCTGACGCATATCGGGTTTGGAGTAAATTTTAGCCAACCAATTTCTGCCGCTAACGTATAGTCTAAATGAGGTCTAGCTTTTGCGTCATTGACAGCAGTTGACCTGTCTAGTTTTGAGACAGGGTTTGTCCAAGAGAGTTTTGAGAGGGTTTATGTCACTTTCTGCCAATCAACCAGCCCTACTAGTTCTTGCTGATGGGACAGTCTACCGGGGATATTCGTTTGGCGCTCTGGGTACCACCATTGGTGAAGTCGTATTTAACACCGGAATGACGGGCTACCAGGAAGTCCTCACCGACCCCAGCTACTGTGGTCAAATCGTAACATTTACTTACCCGGAGTTGGGGAACACCGGAGTTAACCCGGAAGATGACGAATCTGAACGGCCTCAGGTAAAAGGAGCGATCGCCCGCAACATCTGCCATCGCCCTAGCAACTGGCGTTCCACTCAGTCTTTGTCTGACTACCTGAAGCAGCACAAAATTCCTGGAATTTACGGCATTGATACCCGCGCTCTGACTCGCAAGATTCGCTCCTCCGGAGCCATGAACGGAGCGATTTCGACTGAAGTTTTAGAGCCGTCTGAACTGCTGCTGCAAGTCCAGGAAGCGCCCAGCATGGCAGGACTAAATTTGGTGCGTCAAGTCACCACCCAAACGGTTTACGAATGGTCAGATCCAACCCGTTCCATTTGGGAATTTAGACCCACTCAAGGTACTGAAACAGCGCCGCAGCTTACCGTCGTGGCGATCGACTTTGGCATCAAGCGTAACATTTTGCGCCGTTTAGCCAGCTACGGCTGTCGGGTTGTCGTTGTGCCTGCCGATACCCCGCCCGAAGACATTCTCAAATACAACCCAGACGGCATTTTCCTTTCTAATGGGCCGGGCGATCCGGCAGCCGTTGCCGAAGGCATTGCAACCACCAAAGCCCTGCTAGCCAGCCAAAAACCCGTCTTTGGAATCTGTATGGGACATCAAATCTTAGGTCTATCTTTGGGTGCAGAAACCTTCAAGCTCAAGTTTGGGCATCGCGGCTTAAATCAGCCCGCAGGGTTGCACCAGCGCATTGAAATCACCAGCCAAAATCACGGCTTTGCAATTGATCCGGATTCCATTCCTGATGCAGACATTGAAATCACCCATCTGAACTTGAATGATCGTACCGTCGCCGGATTACGTCACAAAACCCTGCCGCTATTCTCAGTACAGTACCACCCAGAAGCTAGCCCTGGACCGCATGACGCAGATTACTTATTTGAGCAGTTTGTTCAGTCGATGCGAGAGCAGAAGGCAGGGGCGGGAAAAAGATGAGGGATGAAAAATGGACTTTTGGGCAGACGTGCTTGGTTTTGCAGAAGATATTACGGCGAAAGTGGGTCAGCAGCTTTTGATTAGCTTTGGGCAGTCTCAGGTAACGGAAAAGTCGGATGGGAGTCTGGTTACGCAGGCTGATCAGTGGTCAGATGCGGAGTTGAGGGGGCGATCGCCACCCACTTTCCCGATCACGGCGTTCTCAGTGAAGAAGTCGAACACATCTTCCCCAATAATGAGTGGTGCTGGATCATCGACCCGATCGACGGCACCACTAACTATGCGCGTGGCATTCCCCTTTGGGGCATTTCGTTGGGGCTGCTTTACCGAGGAACCCCTGTGTTTGGCTATGTTCATCTGCCGCCGCTAGCGTCTTCCTTTCACGGCTTCTGGTACGGGTCCTCTGGGTTAACCGGGCCGACAGGAGCCTACCTGAACCACAAACCCATCCAGGTGAGTCCTGAAGACCCATCTCCCAACCACCTGTTTAACCTTTGCGCCCGCAGCACCGACGTATTCAAACAACCCTTGCCCTGCAAGGCACGGATGTTGGGAGTCGCCACCTACAACTTGCTCACTATTGCCGCTGGAGCCGCGCTAGGCGGAGTCGAAGCCACCCCGAAAATTTGGGACATTTCCGCAGTTTGGGCGATTACTCAAGCCGCAGGTGCAACCTGGGTCGCGCTGGACGACCAGCAGATTTTTCCGCTTGAGGTTGGAAAGGACTATGGCGATCGCTCCTACCCCACTCTGGTTGTTAGCCGTTCCGATCTACTCCCTGTCTTCAAACCCCTCGTGCAGTTTCATACCAATATAGCGACATCAGGAAATGCGATCGGCTAAATGGTGCTACGGGTCAGCGCTACTTGCGATTGACACGCTTCATTCACTGAGTCACGCATCACAATCCGGTGCATAGACTGCGATCGACTCTTCTGCAATCGGTAGTTACAGCAATTCTAATTAGATTTTGGGAATCGCCTAACAGAGGGATATTCTGTCGGATGCAATCCTCTGGTTTGTGCAAAGCGTCTTTCATACAGGTAAGCCACAGGTCGGAGCAAACAGCCATTCGCCCCGACCTGTGGCTTGCGTCAGTGAAAATCGCTGTAGGGATCGCGAATTAATTAATCTGCGATATTTTTTGGAAGTGCCGCACGGAGCGCGGCACTTCCAAAAAATATCAGGCTTTATTTAATCCATGATGCTAGGTACATTCTCAACTACATCATGAGCATTGCCCTTGCAAATTTTTTTTGCATCCAACCTTAACCGCTCTGTCTAAACTTCTCTAAATCTTTAGAGAATTTATAGAATTGTGATCTCTCTCATTGAGATTACGCTTGAAAAGAGATATCAATAATAAATCAGTAGAATTCGACGACTAGATTTAACGTCAAATTCAAGTAGATTTGCGGTTTGACTGCAAGTTGTAAGAAGTAAATTTCTAACCTTGAGCCTCGTACCTTATTCTCAATAGCTTCATCAGAGGCGCACAGAGCCAGTTTCACGAGAAATCGGGTTTAAGGAAATTTTTTAGAACTAGCGTGATTTCACTGGTACTGTTGATTAACCGTAAATTCAGTGAAAACACTGGGTCTTGGGTTTTGTTGTTACTTAAGTTTGTATACAGGCAGGCTGTTTTGTTATGGGGTGTATGAATATTTCGCTAAAACTTACAGGAGCGATCGCCCTGGCTATCGGGGCACAGGTGGCTCTAGCACACGGTGTAGCAGCTAGTTCTTTTCATGCCCATCCTGCTGAGAGGGCTTCTAAAGCCTCGGCTGCTGACAACTCGGCAGAACTGGTTCTTACTGCTGACACGTATCAGCCACCCGACAACGGTGGCCCAACCAGTAGTCAGGGGTCG
>JAAUTN010000287.1 GCA_012031415.1 Leptolyngbyaceae cyanobacterium SM1_4_3
AACCAGCAGTAATGGACGATTGAGGGCAAGGGGCGCAGCAAACTTGGTGAAGTTACTGCTGCATCATCATGGGAGGCGGACTTTCAAGACTTGAAACACCCGAAGTAGACAGATTACCCTCTGTCGAAATCGTCATAATCTAAACTCCCTTTCCTGTGCAACGCAGGAAATAGAGTGAATAAGCAGCAGATCGGCGTTCTGGCTTCCAAAGAATCAGAGCAATTCTATCCTTTGATTTACAGTTGCGGCACAGCGCCGGACTCGCACCGGACTTTCCCTATCAGACTGCTGTTTCACATTTGCCTAGCTATCTTATCCCAACTGTTGACACTTATTTGCACTGATCAGGCAACTTCAAGCTCTTCTGGGCTTTGAATTCCCGTTTCAAAGGTCTCTAAGCTCTTCAAAAGGTTAATGGCTGAGTAATACGCTTCTTCGGTTAACTCGGTTTCCTCTTCAGGGGTGTCCAACATACCATCAACGAGTAGCCTCAGCGAACCAATCATCGTGTTCAACCGCGTCCGAATTTCATAGGACGTTTTGGCAATCGCTTTTCGATCAGAAAGCTTTTGCATCTGCGATTTCTCAGTGAACTGCATGGCGCAGAGCCGCGCATAGTAGCCGCTTTTTTGCATCAGTTCTTCGTGGTTGCCCAATTCTATAACGCGCCCCTTTTCCATCACCGCAATTTGATCTGCTTTGCGAACAGTAGATAGACGGTGAGCGATGACTAGGGTGGTGCGATCGCGGCTCAGGTCATCAATTGCCTCTTGAACTAAGCGCTCTGAAACTGAATCCAATGCACTTGTTGCTTCGTCCAGGATCAAAATCTCTGGGTTTTGAAGTAAAGCTCTGGCGATCGCCAGCCTTTGTCGTTGTCCGCCAGAGAGGAGTACCCCGCGATCGCCAAGTTGAGTATCAAAGCCATTAGGCAAACGCAAGATGAACTCGTAGGCGTTCGCCCGCTTTGCAGCTTCAATAATTTCATCAGTTGTTACGTTTGCGCGAGAATATGCAATGTTATTACGAACAGAATCATTAAATAGAAAAGTATCTTGGCTAACAATACCCATTGCTTTTCTTAGTGTTCGGATATCGTAGTCCTTAATATCTATACCGTCGATTTTGATGGAGCCTTCAGTCAATTCATGGAACCTGGGTAGCAGATCCACCACAGTAGATTTACCAGCACCTGACGCGCCAACTAAAGCAAGAGTTGTTCCTCTGGGAATCCAAAGATTGACATCACTAAGGACCAAGTTTTCGTGTCCGGGATACTTAAACGAAACATCTTCAAAGCGTATCCCTTGAGTCAAGTGAGAATAAGGGAGTAGCCCGTTAATCAGGAAGTTTTTATTATCACGTCGCAGAAAATCATCGACGACATCCACGCTGCGATCGCATTAGCGTAAGAGTTACGTGCGCCATTCAACTGCCCAATAATTGGCATCAGCCGAAATAAAACGAACAGGTAAGTTGACATCGTGTAAACGGAAAAGGAGCCAACTTGTTCCGTCAGGAAAACGCGACTTAGTAGGACAATAGAGAGGACAGCTACGATTCCACTCATTTCATTAACGGGTGAAACAGCAGCATTGTTAGCCTGCGACTTAAATTCCGCCCTCTCTCTTTCAAGAATTAAATGTTCTACTCTGTGATACTCTTGCTCCTCATTTGAAGTTGCTTTGATCAACCTGATTCCGGTCAAGACATCGAGCAACGCATTAGAATAATCTCGTGAATTTTGTGCTAGCAACTTCCCGAAAAACTTAGCACGAACTATAGAAAGTTGATTTGCTAGAGCAACTAGAAGCAAGAGAACAGTTGAGGCTAATGTGAGCTGCCAGGATATCCGGACTAGAAGCCCAAGAAAAACTAAAATCGTTAATGCGATCGTCAGAATGTTAATTGAAATTTTTATAGATTGTGCTGTTCGATTGATCTCCTGCCCTATTCGGTTAACTAGATCGCCGATTCTGGACTGAGCATAAAAATCCAGATTGACCTCCAATAATATCCGCAAACCTTCCCTTCTTAAGCTGTTAGTTAAAAGTCTTGATAAATGCCCATTTGACAAGGTACTCAAATAACTCGATAGATTCTTCAAAAGAAGGGTCAGCAGAATAGCCCCAGTCATAACATATATACGAGACTCTTCTGGAATGCTATTAAATGGTGATAAAAGTCGATCAACTAGTCCAGGCGCGTTTCCCCCTGTCACTTCCTCATCCGGGAGTTCTAGACCTAGAAAATTTAGCAAAATTGGCACAATTAAGACAGTGCTGATTCCATTGAAGAGTGCGCCAGAGAAACCTAAAGCTATGCTTGTGAAAATCCAACCAGGGTGCCGCTTCGCAAATTTCAGAAGTAACTTATGAGAGGACATATACACACTTCCTGTCGAACAAAAACCAACTTTCAACCTGATTGCTGTAATTCCAAGAATTGACGCTCTCTAGTTCATTACTTTCTATATCTTTTTTTACATTCACTAAGCATAAATCTTGTAATAAAACCATCTAGTGCCACTTTTTAATGAGCTATAGATTTGAAATAACGTTTGAAAGTATGGTTGCCATCGAATCAATACTATAGTGCTCTACACATCTTGCTCTTGCTTGTAGTCCTCGATTATTTGCTTCCTCTATATTCTGAAAAATATGCTGGATTTGCTCAGCAATTTTCTTAGGAGAATCAGGTTCAACTAAGTAACCAGTACCTCCTAAAATTTCAGGAATGTCTCCTACCTGGGTAGCTAGTACAGGTTTTGCCATTGCCATTCCATCCGTTAACTTCAATGGGAATTGAGCCTGAGCGGCGGGTGTATCTCGCTGAGGAACGACCACAATGTGAGCAGCAGCAATCACTTCAGGCATTGCTTGATGAGTGAACTTAGGTAGTTTAACAATCCAACGTCCCCATTTTTGAATCAGCTTATCATCGTAGTCATCATAAGGACTACCGCCTACAATGACCAGCCTTAAGTCTGGCTCATCTAAATAGTCAAGTGCTATCAAGACATCTTCAAGTCCCTTATAAGGACGAGGTGCTCCAGGAAACATCAAAACTCGATAATCTGCAAGGTTGAGACGAACTCTGCTGACATCAGGGTTGTACCGCTCTGGATCAAATAGAGAAACATCTTTTCCATTGGGAACATATATGCCGCCGAATCGTTTCTGAAGAAACTGAGTGTGGATTGTTACCGCATCCGCATATTTGACAAAGTTCTCTATCCACCCGAGGTAAAGGGGATGATCGGGTTGTCTGAGTGCACCATCAGGTTTGAAAACATCTCTGAAGAATTGTTTTGGCTGTGGACGATATTTCCATTGTTCACCACCATACCAACTCAACTCCCAGTCATCGATATCAAGAATAACTGGACAGCGAGAGCGTAACTTCTTCAAAAGGGCCGTACCAAAGCTAGTTGGCTTTGGCTTGATGGCGTAAATAATATCCCCACTAATTTTTGTCAGAACTTGATTAATCGAACTGACAAATCCAGGGTAATTTCTACCAGAGACTGTAGCGATTGAAAATTCGGTCGAAACAATAGGGGAAGAGGTATCTCCAAAAGTAAAGCCTACAATTTCTACTTCGTGCCCAAGTTTTTGGAGGGCTTGCCCTAGCAGGAACGTGCGAACAGCCCCACCCCATCTACCGGCTCCACTTTGAGACAAGTCACTAACAACTAGTGAAACTTTCGACTGCTTCATTACGTTGAGGATTTACTACTTCTAGATTCGGATTGAATGAGACTGCTAGTTAAGTAGAGAGCAGACAAGGGCAGGTCTTTAAAGTCTAAATATAAACAGTTAAAATGTCTGCTTCTTTAATATTGAACTAAACATCTAATAAAACTATGTCTAACCAATTTTGCTACCGCTAGTGTAGGAACTTCCTTTTCTTTAGCAATTGCTAGCCGATTGCAATTTGTATAGCATTTAACATTGAATTTTCCTACTGCGGCTTTTTTTGCCTCTCTATTGCCCCTAACCCTGACGAAACCTAATCTTTAATAGAAGAAACAGCTTTAAATTAAGCCAGTACAAACTCTAGCGAAGATGTTTGCAACGTTCCCAGAAATTTATCTGAACAGAAGGGACTTCACCAAATTCTTTGAACACTCACCGGATCATAGTCTTGCAGGTATTGTTAGTCAACCAATTTCAAGCGACCTGTCTGAATGTGATCAAAGGTTCGGTTGATTTGGCGACGCTCTTCCTCCGTAATTTGACAGTCTGAAAGAATGGCAGAGGTAAGATAAAGATAATCTTGGCGGCTCATCCTGCCAGATGTAGTGATGCTGTCAACAATCTGCCTGATGGTCAAGTTTGATTTGGTTTGAATTGTCCACACCATGTATTTGTGCCTTAGTTTGGTAGATGATTCAGCTTTTTCCTGGCTAGACTTTGTAAGTAGGTCTGAAATCATTCTCTTTTTAAACGGTTATGAGTTGGGCGAAGCTCTGATGAGAAATTAATGAAGAATTGATGAAAGCTGGATCTGACTCATTCACACTTGCCTCTCTAGCTAGGGATTTCTAGCTAGACTTTGCCTGTTTTCTGCTTCAGAGTCTCTGTTTTCTAAGAGGAAGCTCTAAATCTAGGGTTAACGACTCACAGCTTTCGATTTCAAGGAGATAGTTAGGTGGATATCCATCGGTTGCCCGTGTTGCACGATAACTACACGTTTTTGCTGCATGACTCTAGTAGCGGGATTGCTGCTGTAGTAGACCCAGCAGAAGCTCAGCCAGTACTCCGCTGTTTGAGTGATTTGAAGTCTGAACTAGTGTCAATTTTGAACACTCATCATCATGGGGATCATGTTGGTGGAAATGCACAGCTTCTCAACCAATTTCCTGATGCCGTAGTCTATGGAGGAGTACATGACCGAGGCAGAATTCCTGGACAGCAAGTATTTTTGCAGGAGGGCGATCGCATCTCTTTCGCAAACCGACAAGCTGAAGTCTTCTTTGTTCCTGGACACACCAGGGCGCACATTGCCTACTACTTTCCACCAGACACCTCAGAAGCCTCTGGCGAGCTATTTTGTGGAGATACGCTGTTTGCTGGAGGCTGTGGCCGATTGTTTGAGGGAACACCCGGTCAAATGCTGAATTCTTTGGAGAAGTTGCGATCGCTACCTGACAATACCCGCGTCTGGTGCGCTCACGAGTACACTCTGAAAAATCTGCAATTTGCTTTAACTGTAGACGGACAAAATCCAGATCTGCGGCAGCGCATTGAGCAAGTTGAAAAGATGCGGAGTCAGGCGGAGGCAACGATTCCCTCTGAGCTAAGAATAGAAAAATTGACCAATCCGTTTTTACGTTGGGATCAGCCTGCTCTACAGTCCACAACGAAAAGTCAAGATGCGGTAAAGACTTTTGCTCGATTGAGAAACATGAAAGATCAGTTCTAAAGACTCGACTGTGAATGCTTATCTTGTAAAGGTTTATCGACGTTATTGTAGGACAGCTTCAGGGCTGTTGCAGGTTTTTGTGGGATTTAGTAGAGCGGGTGGCTTGCGATCGCTCAACCCATTTCGCTACGATGATATGTCTGGCTAGAATCGATTCAATGCACGGGTGTGTCTTTTTAGAATGGTTCCGTTGGGAACGATCTTGAAGAAAACTCTAGGGAGTGAGCCGCAGGCTGCTATCGAATGCGTTTGAGCGATTTGCTTAAGCAACCCGCTATAGTAGCATTCTGGCTTCTGGTTGCTAACCAACGAATTTCTCAGCCTGGTACGCACAAGTTAAAACTAAACAACGATTATGGCGAAACGTATTCAACTAGTCCTAAATCAGGATGTCAGTAAACTCGGCAAGGCTGGCGACCTCGTTGAGGTGGCACCTGGGTATGCTCGGAACTATCTGATCCCCACTGGAGCGGCGGCTCGTACAACTCCCGGCATTCTCAAGCAGGTAGAGCGGCGACGTGCAGCAGAGCGGCAAAGGCTTTTAGAGTTAAAGCAAGAGGCTGAAACCCAAAAAACAGCACTGGAAACCGTTGGGCGCTTTACAATTCTCAAACAGGTCGGCGAAAAAGACGCTATCTTTGGCACCGTAACCGATCGGGAAGTCGCGGAAGTTATCCAGGAAACGACGGGTCAAGAAGTCGATCGGCGTGGAATTACTGTTCCAGATGTTCATAAAATCGGCTCTTACAAGGTAGATATCAAGCTGCATCCTGAGGTCACAGCCGTTGTTGAAATTCAGGTTTCGCCGCAGTAACTTGCTAAAACTAGCTGACTTGCTCCTCTTCCCAGGTTCGTTATCGTTATGGTTCAAGAGCTTAATTTTCAGGCTTATAGCGATCGCCTACCGCCTCAAAATATTGATGCAGAGGAGGCAATTCTGGGAGGGGTGCTGTTAGATCCAGAAGCAATCAGCCGAGTTTCGGAGCTTCTCCGCCCTGAAGCCTTTTATATCAGCGCTCATCAGGAAATTTATCGAGCAGCCCTGGCTCTTCAAGGACAGGGCAGACCTACTGACCTAATGAGCGTTACAAGCTGGCTGTACGACCATGGATTGCTGGATAAAATCGGCGGACAAAGCAGGCTAGCACAGCTTGTAGACCGAACCATTAGTGCCATCAACATTGATCAATATGCTCAACTCGTTACTGATAAATACCTGAGACGCAAGCTGATTCAGGCTGGGGGCGAAGTCGCTCAGTTGGGCTATGAAACTGACACACCATTAGAAAAAGTTTTAGATCAATCAGAGCAAAAGATTTTTGGCATCACTCAATCGCGTCCCCAGCAAAGCCTGGTCGCAACTGCCGATATTTTGACTTCCACCTTTTCAGATATCGAGAGCCGTTCTCTTGGCATGGTGCTACCAGGGATTCCCTGCGGCTTTTATGACCTGGATGCGATGACTCAAGGATTCCAGCGCTCTGATTTAATTATTGCGGCGGGTCGTCCTTCAATGGGGAAAACTTCTTTTGTTCTGAATATTGCGCGGAATATTGCTGCTTTTCACAAGTTACCTGTAGCCGTCTTCAGTTTGGAGATGTCAAAAGAGCAGCTAGTCTACCGCTTGCTCTCCAGTGAGGTAGAAATCGAAAGCGGCAGACTGCGGGCAGGTCGAATTAGCCAAAACGAATGGGAACCGCTGGGGCACGCCATTAGCGCTTTGTCTCAACTGCCTGTATTTATTGACGATACGCCTAATATTTCAGTCACCGAGATGCGCTCAAAAGCTCGACGGCTTCAGGCAGAGCAGGGTGGGGCGTTGGGCTTGGTTCTCATTGACTACTTGCAGCTTATGGAAGGTAGCGGCAGCGAAAACCGGGTGCAGGAATTGTCTAGAGTTACACGGGCGTTGAAGGGGTTAGCTCGTGAGTTAAGCGTGCCTGTCATTGCGCTGTCTCAGCTTAGTCGTGGCGTTGAATCTCGAACCAACAAGCGCCCAATGATGTCCGACCTGCGGGAAAGTGGCTCAATTGAGCAGGATGCTGACCTGATTATCATGCTCTACCGCGACGAGTACTACAATCCTGATACGCCCGATCGGGGAATTGCTGAAATCATTATCACCAAGCATCGGAACGGGCCAGTTGGCACGGTCAAACTGCTGTTTGAGCCTCAGTTCACCCGATTTCGCAATTTGGCAGCGCCTAACCGTCCTTAAATAGAGTCTGCAAAAGTTGAAGTTTTCGAGTAAACTAATTGTTTGGGTGGTTTGTAGCAAACTGCGGCATCCGTTTTGAGATGTTTCGCAAGTTTTGCTTAGCTGCTCCAACTTGTACCAAGAGGGAATCAGGACTGTGGCAAAGAAAGACGAGACAGAGGCACAGGAGACATCTGCTGGCTTTAGCGTCAACAGTTTTCTACAGGGAACTAAAGAGGAGTTAGACAAAGTTGTTTGGCCTAGCCGCCAGCAGTTAATCAGCGAATCTTTAGCAGTCATTCTCATGGTGACGCTCTCTGCCAGCCTCATTTACTTGGTTGACAATTTCTTCAGTTGGGCTGCTGGAAAGGTATTTTGATGATTGCACCAGACGAATCAGACAACGTGTTTTCACCGGAGGACGAGGAAGGTGCCCTTGAGCTTGAGCGATCGGCTCGCTGGTACGCCGTTCAGGTTGCTTCTGGCTGCGAAAAGCGGGTCAAGATGAACCTGGAACAGCGGATTGAGACTTTGGATGTAGCAAATCGCATCGTCCAGATCGAAATTCCTCAAACGCCGATTTTGAAGCCGCAAAAGGGCGGCAAACCCAAAGAAGCCGCAGAAAAAGTGTTTCCAGGCTATGTCTTGATCCGCATGGTGATGGATGACGACACCTGGCAGGTGGTCAAAAATACTCCCAATGTGATTAACTTTGTCGGGGCTGAACAAAAGCGCCGCTATGGAAGAGGAAGAGGGCACGTCAAGCCGATGCCTTTAGGCGCTTCTGAAGTAGAGCGAATCTTTAAGCAGGCTCAAGAGCAAAAGCCAGTTGTCAAGATCGACATGGCAGCGGGAGATAAGATCTTGGTGCTGTCTGGTCCGTTCAAAGATTTTGAAGGGGAAGTGATTGAAGTTAGCCCAGAGCGTAGTAAGCTCAAAGCCTTGCTCTCAATCTTTGGTCGAGATACGCCCGTCGAGTTGGAATTCAATCAGGTTCAAAAACAGAGTTAGCAGATCAATGGCAAAAAAGGTTGTTGCGGTCATTAAGTTAGCGATTACGGCAGGGAAGGCAAACCCTGCTCCTCCGATTGGTCCCGCGCTGGGTCAGCACGGGGTTAATATCATGATGTTTTGTAAGGAATACAATGCCCGCACTGCTGATCAGGTGGGCTTGGTTGTTCCGGTAGAGATCTCGGTTTTTGAAGATCGCAGTTTTACATTCATTCTCAAGACTCCTCCGGCTTCTGTCTTGATTCAGAAGGCAGCAGGGATCGAACGCGGTTCAGGTGAACCTAACAAGAAAAAGGTGGGTTCTTTGACTCGGGCACAGTTACAAGAAATTGCTCAAACTAAAATGCCTGACCTGAATGCGAACGACATTGAGGCGGCAATGAAGATTGTCGAAGGTACCGCTCGAAACATGGGTGTAACCATCAAGGAATAGAGCTGGTAGGGGCGAACGGACGTTCGCCCCTACGGGATAAAACTCGTTAAGTGTAAACACTAGTGGGGGAGAGATTTCACTCGTTAGCACCCCAGGGATGGAGAAAATGACAAAGAAGCTATCGCGTCGATTACAGGAACTGCAAAAGAAAGTCGAAGATCGCCCCTACGAACCGTTAGAGGCTTTGACTTTGCTTAAAGAGACGGCAACGGCTAAGTTTTCTGAATCAGTCTGAGGCACACATTCGTTTGGGGAATTGATCCGAAGTACACCG
>JAAUTN010000288.1 GCA_012031415.1 Leptolyngbyaceae cyanobacterium SM1_4_3
CCGATGGTGAGGTTTGCGGCTGGAACGTTTCCTGGGCAACTCGCTGTACGTCCTCAGCGGTGACAGCGGCGATCGCCTCCAGTTCACTAAACAAGTTGCGCCAATCCCCTGTTTTGCCTCATATTCGGGCAGCAGGCTAGCCATGCCCTGATTAGAAGCAAGCACTCGCAAAAGTCCGGCTCGTGCCTGGGTTTTGACGCGATCCAGTTCTATCGCAGATATGGGTTCAGCTTTCAGGCGCTCTAGCTCAGCATCCATAGCAACCGCAACTTCGTCTACGGTATGTCCAGGGGCGGTCAAGGCATAGATCAGCATCAGAGTGGGGTAGCGATCGCCCGGAAAGCCGTTAGCACTTTGAATGCTCAGCGCAAGCTGCTGTTCCTCGACCAGAGATTTATAGAGACGAGAGGTGCGTCCAGACGTGAGAATTGCGTCAATAATTTGGTATGTCACGTTGTCAGGGTCGCTAATTGCAGGACGCTGGTAGCCTTCCAGATACCAGGGTTCCGCAGGAAGTTCTAGCGTCACTTCTCTGGCTTCAGTTTGAGTGGGGGCAACAGCCGTGACTTCAGGTGAACTGTCTCTTGCCTGATAGCGTCCAAAGTACGTTTCCGCCAGTCGTCGTACCTCGTCGGGGTCAACATCTCCAACGACAGCCGAGACGATTTGGTTGGGCGTGTAGTGTGCTTCAAAAAATTCCTGAATGTCTTCGCGGGTCAGGTTGCGAATGTCTTCTTCGTAGCCGATGATCGGGCGGCCGTAGGGATGTCCTGGAAACGCAGTCTCCAAAAATGCCTCGATCATTTTACCGATGGGCGAGTTGTCGGTTCGCATCCGCCGCTCTTCCAAAATTACGTCTTTCTCTTCGTAAAATTCTCGGAAGACGGGTTCCAAAAAACGCTCCGATTCTAGAGACATCCACAGTTCTAACTTGTTCGATGGAAAACTATAGAAGTAGCGGGTCGCATCGGCTGAGGTCGTCGCATTTAAGCCAACTCCACCTGCTTGCTCGACAATCTGCCCCATCTGATTCTGCTGAACATAGGTTGCGGCTTCGGCTTTAAGAGCTTCAAACTGAGGCTGAATGCGGGCGATCGCCGCTTCATCTCCAGCCGCCCGTGCTGCCTGAAACTGCTCAAACAGTTCATCCATCTGCTCGAGCAGCGGGGCTTCCGCTTCATAGTTGGTCGTGCCGATGCGGGTCGTCCCCTTGAAGGCGAGATGTTCAAGATAGTGAGCCGCTCCCGTTTTGCTATCTTCCTCGTAGGCAGCCCCCACGTCTACATAGGTCATGAAGGAAATCACGGGAGCCACGTGACGCTCCAGCACAATAAATTTCATTCCATTGTCTAGCGTAAATTCGGTGACGCGATCGATCACGTCATCCATGTAGCTGCTGAGATCAACGGTTTCTGGCTCAGCCTGGGCAGCAGTTTGAGCGAAAGCGACTTGGGGCGTTCCCAAAAACAGCAAAACGGCTGCTAATACCGTAAAAATAGCCCAGTTCCAATCGATGCATTGACTCCGGACAGTGCGGTTGCTGCAATCAAACTTTGAGAAAACTGACCAACTCAATAAATTCATGAAATCAGTGATAAACACTACCAAATCCCAGCATAAAGACTTTTCAGAATTCAGTCATTAATCCAATCCAACTTTGGCATCTGGAACCTTAGCTGTCTTTCTGCGATCGCCCCTCTGCAAATCCTTTGGGAACAGGGAGCTGATCTAGATATTTCCAGCAAACCGTGCAGGCAGGCAGGTTGTGGGCGATCGCATAGGGTTCGTGTACGGTGTCTAGCCAGTGAAAGAAGGCTCGAAAGTTTTGGGCAATCTCAGATGCATCGCTGGAAATATCTCCAAGCTGGAAATGGGGCGCTCGATTTTCAATCGCAAAGGGGCAAGCGTGAAACTTTCCTTCCGTCGTGAGTACCGGGTAGCAATGGGGGCAGCGAGAGTTAGCTTTGGGACGGGTCGCCTCTCCAGTAAAGGGTTCTACACCCCGCCCTGAGTCAACCACATCCGGATGACCGATGGCGATCGCCCCTGGATGCTCTGTCTCATACTTCTCTAACCGCTCCAGTGACTTTTGGGGCATTTGGGGCGCACCATCCCCTGTGGCAATGGAGTAGTTCAGGGAAGCAGTCGTCTTACCCAGCGGGTCAGATTCCAGGATCTGTAGCAATCGCTCCGCCTGAATGCCGTTGGAGTAAATCACGATCGCCCCCTGATAGCCCCGCTGTCGCAGGTAGGCGATCGCCCACATCACATTCTCAGGATTCAGCGTCGGTTCGCCCCCGTAAAACTTAATTGCGCCTTGCTGATGCAGCATCACCGTCCGCAATGCAGCCTCCAAATGTTCGGGGGTGTATTCGCTGTACCAGCCCTTCGGACTACCAACACAGTACAGAATGAGCAATCCCGATTGCACTGATTACCGGGGTAGAGGTGGAGTTCCATCAGGCGATCGTCGGTGATCACGCCTTTATCACGGGGTCGTCGTTCGTTAAAAACCATAGTGGGGTGTAAGGTGACTACCTACAAAGCAATTTGTTCTTCCCAGGTTTGCTCTAGTCGTGTGGTGTATTCAGCATTGACGACAGGAACAGTCGTGGAAGTGAGTTCATCCAGAGGAATGCCATAGCTCTCTTCTACCTTAGTCAATTCAGACTGGAGTTCGGGGGGAAGCTTTTGAGGACTTAGCAAGGGTGGATCGCCCCACACTTCTGGCTTGAATTTTTCTAGTTGCCCCTCAGGGCTAGCAAGAATATCTGCCAAAATCATTGCGCCTGCGGGGTTGGCAGCATTGATGGGAATGGCGGTGAAAGAGGGATCATTCAAGGAAACTCCTGGCATTGTAAAGGCTTGCGTCGTAGCGGGAAACTGCCCACTCACGATTCCCTCTGCCACCCTGGAGACAAACACAGGCATCATCCAAATCTCACCGTTAGCAAAGAGTTCTTGCAGACGGCTTTGCGTAGGTGGATAGGTTTCGCCGCTCCGCCAAAGGAAAGGCTCCAACTCTTGCAAATATTCAAACACTTGAGGTGACTTTTCGCTCCATAATGCCTCGTTAAATTCGGCTCCAGCATACTGCTCATAACCTCCTGTCACGCCATAAAGTGCCGTCAGCAGGAAGCGACTCCCATCAAACTGAGGGGGGGCAACATAGGCAAAGCGTCCGGGGTTTGCCCTGGCCCACTCCAGCAGTTCTGCAAAAGTGGTGGGATGCTGTACTCTGGCGCTGTCTGCCGCCATGATGTAATAGCTGCCCGTGTAGGGCGCAGAGTAGCCTTCAATCGGCAAGCCAAAGTCAGAATTCACCGCCGGATTATCGGCATCGTAATACTGGTTGCTGGGCAGTTTGTCCCGAAAGGGCCCAAACAGCAGATCTCCCTGTTTCATCGTGCGAAAGTTCTCACCATTGATCCAGATCAGGTCGATGCTGCCGCCTGAGGTTTGCCCGGCCTGCACTTCTCCCAACACCTTGTTGACCGCTTCTACCGTGTCATTGAGGGGAACCCGATTGAGCGTGATGCCGTACTGGCTTTGGAGGCGATCGCCCACCCACTGGTCAGCATAGGCATTCGTCTTATCGCTGCCGCCCCACATCGCCCAATTGACAGTTGACCCCTCAGCCGCCGCCACAATCTCATCCCAAGAGGCGGCTGTGGGGTCAAAGTTGGCTGTCCCAGCGGGAGAATTTTGCTGCGTACAGTTGCTAGTCAATGTGGCTAAACAAGCACTGGTCGAGAGCCAGAGAAAATGCCGACGGTTGAAGCGGAGATGGGTGCTGGGGGTTGGGTTCATGGGTTAGTTTTTGGAGGTGATGCAGAGTAGTTTTGAGCAGATGAGTTTTGAGCAATCGTCGGGCAAAACTTACGGAACCTGGACGGGATAGGGCACGGTGCGATGGGGAAAGCACCAAAGGGCTGAGGGTGGGAGATATGCCCAAACGGATTGTCCGACTCGAAAATCTTGAGTAGGAGTCACCCAAGCTTGTAGGGTTAGCTCTGGGGCGATCGCCAGCGTTAATCGCCGTTGCGTTCCGGTGAATCGGTTGGCGATTACGGTGGCAGGTAGGGTGTTTTGTGGCGATCGCCCCTCTGTAAACACCTGAATTTGCTCAGGACGAATGGTGACTTGAACAGAACCGTAGTGGTCATACTCACTGAACAAAGTTAAATCGCTGGTTCTCCATTGCCGACCGTGAGCCTCAGCCGCAAAGAAGTTAACCCCTCCCATAAATCGAGCAACAGTTTCATCACAGGGCTGTCGATAGATCTGTTCGGGGGTGTCAACCTGACGCAAACAGCCCTCAAACATCAGAGCAATTCGCTGAGACATCACCACGGCCTCTGCCTGATCGTGAGTCACAATTAACATCGTCACTCCCGTTTGAGCCTGTAATCGCAAAATTAAGTCCTGCATTTCTTCTCGCAGATTGGCATCCAGGGCAGATAGAGGTTCGTCTAACAGCAGCAGTTTGGGGTGAATGATCAGCGATCGCGCCAAAGCTACCCGCTGTGCCTGTCCGCCTGAAAGCTCTGACGGCTTGCGATCGGCAAACCCTTCTAGCTGAACCTGACGCAGCATGGCGATCGCCTTTTCGTCTCGCTCAGCCCGACTGACCCCGCGCATCTTCAGCCCAAACGCCACGTTCTCACCCACCGTCAGGTGTGGAAACAGCAGCCCACGCTGTAGCACCAGCGCAATATCCCGCCGCTCAGGAGGAACTCGGTTGAGAATTTGACTATTCAGGGTAATCGTGCCGCTGTCAGGTTCTACGACCCCAGCAATCATTTGAAGCGTTGTAGATTTGCCGCAGCCCGACGGGCCCAAGAGCGCCAGAATTTCACCTGCCTGCACCTCAAGCCATAGACTTTGAACAGCAGTGACTCCTGAAAACTGTTTGGTGAGTTCTTGAAGGTGAAGATGAGGCATGAGGGATTGAGAGTGAGTGTTGCACTTATACATTTCCAAACCCTCCTAACGTCGTATCATTTTCCAACGCCTTGCTTGCCAATAGTAAAAACAACAGTCCTGGTATGACAGATGTAATGGCTACTGCTGCAACCAGTCCGTTATTGCCACCTTGCAGCAGGGTAAACAGCACCATTGGCAGCGTAAATACCCGTCCTGCGCCGACAAAGAATGTCAGGAGAAACTCATTCCAGGAAATCAGAAAGGCAAACAATGCACCCACCGCAATGCCAGGAGCAATCAGCGGCAAAGTGACTTGTGAAAGCACCTGAAGCGGAGATGCACCAAGCGATCGCGCCTGAGTTTCATAACCCGTATCAAAGTTGGCAAACACACTGGTTAACACCAGCGTCATGTAGGGAATGGTGGGCATCAGATGTACCAGAACCACCCCCAAAAGCGTACCGTTTAACCCCAGCCGAATCAGCACAAACTGAATGCCCATCAGGGTTGCTAACGGGGAGACGATAATGGGAGTCAACAGAAATAGCTTGAGTGCTTCCTTTCCTGGAAATTCCATCACCCCGATCGCCCGTCCTGCGGGAAGCCCAACCAGTAGGGAGAGTATTGTGGTGATTAGGGCGATCGCCAAACTTTGCAACAGTCCTTCAATCACTCTAGAGGTCGGTGACACGAGTTGCAACCAGTGCTGAAGCGTCCACTGATTGGGAATGAGTTGGGGAAAGAACCATCCCTGTGCAAAGGACCAGATCACCAACGGCAAAAACGGTAGAAACAACACCACAATCACAAGAATAATGAATGACTTTCGTAACATCCCAATTCCTTACGCATCCTTTGTGAACTGACGCTTCTGACCACCGCGCGATACCAGCCATGAGTACGCCACGATCATCAACAGTGAGAGAACTGATAGGATGATTCCCAGGGCGATCGCCTCAGCCCGACGCGTGATATCACTATCGGTAAACGCGCGATAAACCAGCACTGGCAAGGTGCGTGGACGAGTTGACCCTAGCAAAAAGGGAACCTCAAATGAAGCAAAAATATAGCCAAACACAATCAAACTCGATGATAAAATTCCGGTTCTCATCATCGGCAGTGTCACATTCCAAAACCGTTGCCAGGGAGTTGCACCGAGTATTTGTGCTTGCATTTCGTAAGCAGGATTGATACTCCGCAGAACTGCTAGCAGGATTAATGTGATAAAAGGAACCTCTTTCCAAAGGAAATGTAATAACACGCCAATATTGGCAGTATCATTCACCAGGAGCGGAAAGTCCTGGTCAGATTGAACCCAACCCAGCGCATAGAGCGATCGCGCAATAAATCCACTGGGCGACAACAGCAGCAAAACGCCCACGATTCCGACGAGGTGAGGAATGGGCAGCGTAATCTGACAAGCAAAGCTGGCCCATCGTCCTGCGGTTCTCAGGAGTAGGGCTAAACCGATACTCAAAATGATGGACAGTCCGGTGGCAACTACCGCAATGTAAAGGCTGAGACTGAGCGATCGCAAAAATTCTGGATTCGTCAGAGCCGCTTGATACGCAATTAACGAAATCTGCCTTTCCCCCAACAGTCCAATTGCCCCAATACTTTGAAGCACCGCCAGCACCAGCCCGCCGCCAAACAGTAACCCAACGATTCCGACTGCCGGAAGCATCAGCAGATAAGCTCGCCAGGGAAAAGGCTGCGTCAGGTTTGGCGCGGAGTGATGTTGAGAAGCGGGTTGGAGCTTAACGAAAGTCATGATTGATGCTCAATGAATGAGAAGATACAAGGCAGTTCGTCAGTACAGCAGGTATATTTCTTCCTCCAGCCAGGACATAATCTCCTGCCACAGTTCTGGAAACTGCTGCCGACTTCGCCGCCACCGCGCCATTCGCTCAGCCGCACTGGGACTGTCTTCTGCATCGGCGTACCAGCGGTTAGCGGTGATCCAATAGCCCGCCGTCCAGCAGAGCGATCGCACAGCAGGATACACTCCAAACGCAGCAAAATGGCGCTCAATCCGACTGGCTAGCGGATTCCCCAACGCATTGTAGTAACACTGCAAAAAGAAGGCGCGATCTTCAGGCGGTAAGCGATAGTTTTGTCGCCGCCGAATGGTTACAGGAGAAAGAAAGTGTCCCAGATCTCCGGCAGGTGAACCAATCTCAGCCCATTCCCAATCGATTAAATAGGCTTGGCGATCGCTGATCACCCAGTTCTCGTAAGTGTGGTCGCTGTGAACTAAGCAGCGATGGGGATAGGCTTCTAAGAGTTGCTCTGCGGATAGGTGCGATCGCGCCTTATCTAAGACTGCGTGCAGCATTTCGACAATTTCTGGTTCTGCATTGGGCGAATCCAGGTAAGGCTGAGCATAGCTCTTGGCTTCGTGATAAAACAGCGTCAGCGGTTGCTCAACCACTGGCACCGTTGGCAGCAGGCGATCGACTTCATAACCTGCGATCGTGGGCAAACGGTGAAGCCGCGCTAGGGTTTCGGCACACTTTTGCAGATGAGCGCGGCTATAGTCGAGTGAACCGCCTTCCAAATAGTTGGTGATTAAAAACGTGTAGGGAAAGTCTTCAGTCGGTTCTAATTTTGCAGTCCGTAGCTGATGCCCAATGTCGGTTTGCTGGAGATAATCCAGGATGACGCGCTCAAACTGGGTGACGCGCCGCACGTCTCCTGCAAACCGCTGATTCGGGGTATTCACCACCACCCGAACCAAATCAGTCTGATTTAATCTAAAAATGACGTTAGCTTCTCCATGCGCCAGAAGTTCTAACTTTGAGTGACCGTGAGATCGGTTGAGATGCGCCTCTAATTGTTGCCTTAGAACCTTCAAATCAAGAGGTTTAGTGAACATCAGCTAGTGAACTTGAGCAACAGGCTCAATGATAAACCTTTTCCTTCGGGGCAAGGAATTATAGCGATAGCCAGATTGATTAGGACATTTTGGTGGCTCTCCCGTCCTTCTAAGCGGATCTGGACAGGGGGCTACAATCCTAACTGAACCGTCGCAATCAAAATATGTGCCGTTTACTTGGATATTTGGGGACTCCTATTCCTCTAGATCGGTTGCTCTACAAACCAGAACACTCTCTAGTTGTGCAAAGTTACCAGCCGCGTGAGATGACGGCAGGGCTGCTCAACGCAGACGGCTTTGGCGTAGGTTGGTATCACCCAAATCAGCAGGTGCCGCCTTTCCGCTACCGCAGTGTGCTACCCATTTGGAATGATATTAACTTGCCCCCTTTGAGCCGTTATGTAGAATCAGGCTGCGCTTTAGCTAGTATTCGCAGTGCAACACCAGGATTAGCCGTTGATTTGAGCAATTGTCAGCCTTTTCAGCAAGATCTCATCTTGGCAGTTCATAATGGCTACATCGAAAATTTTCGACAAACCCTGTATCGACCCATGCGCGATCGCTGAGTGACGCACTCTATGAGTCGATTCAAGGAATGACGGACTCCGAGCATTTGTTTGCCCTGCTGCTCAACGAATGGCACAATTCCCCCGGAATCAGCCTGGAAGCAGCACTGCATAATACGCTGGCAACCGTCTTTGACCTGGCCCAGCTTTATCAGGTTTCAGTAGGCGCTAATTTGATTCTGGCGGATGGGCATCGTCTGGTCGCTTCCCGGTTTTCTAACCGATCGCCCGCCCCATCCCTCTACTGGCTCAGGGATGATCCCTTCTTCCCTGAGGCAGTTGTGATTGCCTCTGAGCCATTATTTGCTGGTGACTGGGTTGCTTGCCCAGAACGCAGCATTCTCAGTGTGGGAGAAGATCTTGATATTCAAATCCAACAGTTCTGAATCGGAGTTTGGTAAAGATGCGACCGATCGCCTTGCCAATTTCCTCAACCAAAATAAAAGCAATTCGGTATCTACCCGGTTTTTGAGTGAAGACGTGATCGATCGCGCCTCTACAAGGGGAATAGGCGATCGCAGACGACAGTTGCAACGGCAGCTTCAGGCTTGCCGAGAAGCAACGCTAGGACTCTTTGACAGCATAGATTACAGCACTCTTTCCCGGCAGGCGCACCCCGACTTCAGCCCGACCGGGTGGCATTTGGGGCACATCGCTTACACCGAAGCCTTCTGGATTTTGGAGAAGTGTGCCGGACAGCCGCCCCAGTTTCCGCAGTACCACCGCCTATTTGCCGCAGACGGCTTACCCAAAGCAGAACGGGCTAATCTTCCCACTCTGCCAAAACTTCACGAATACCTGGATGCCATTCGCACTAAAGTTCTGACCTACCTCAAAACCGCTCCCGTAGACCAACAAGAACGCCTCTGGCGCTGGCTCCTCCAGCACGAAAGCCAGCACAACGAAACCATTACCCTGGTTCTCCAGCTTCAACAGGCAAAAGTATCAGGAATTGGCGATCGCC
>JAAUTN010000289.1 GCA_012031415.1 Leptolyngbyaceae cyanobacterium SM1_4_3
ATCAACTCTGCACGTCGTTCAATATCGTCAAGTATCTGTTTGAGTTCGTTACACATCAACAGGTCTTTGTCTTCCCGAAGCTTTTCACCTATGGCTGTTTCTCATGAATGATTTAGGATTGCTATATAAGCAAAGTATGAAAGCTTGATTATTTCATGAGGTTATTCTCTCCATGCAGCGTATGCATACTTTTAGAGTCAGTCTGTGCTTAGTTGCGGTTGCTTGTTTGTCAATATCTCTTAAGAAGTTAAACGCTCAGCCTTCGCCTGTATGCTACGCAGTTTTTGATGATGGTGAGGTGGTGAATTTAGAAGATATGTGCGGAGAGGAGAATCAGCAAGAACCTACTCAAGAATCAGGGGAACTATCTGCTCAGGAGTATTTTGACCTGGGTATGGAGCAGTATGGAGGTACATACGAAGAAGCTATAGCTAGCTTCACTAGAGCAATTGAGGCTGACCCTAATAACTATGAATATTATTCAATGAGGGCAAGTGCTTACAACTCAATTGATAATGTTCCAGCAGCAGCAGCAGATTATGCAAGAGTAGTTGAGATTCTCGAAAATCAAGGGGCACCAGAAGGATTAATAGGGTATTTCAGGGATATGTGGGCCACATCGCAAGGTGGAACCGAGTGAGGCACAAACAGGCAAGAACGTCTTTCCCTTTACAAGGATAAGCTCAGGAAATATGAGACGATTGAATTTTTCGCTTAGATCTAAGGCAAGCCTTTTCTGGGCAATGTCTTTCACTTTGTTTTTCATCTTATGCGGTCCTATGTTTATCAAATGGTCTGATGACTCGAATGCAGCGGAGAAAGGTGAGAGCGAAGATGTGCAGCGCGTCAAGGCAGAGTCGAATGCTTTTTATCAAAGTGCGAAGGAGAAGTCGGATAGGGGGGCATATCAGGAAGCATCTGAGGATATTGAAAAGGCGCTAGAGATCTACCCTGAAAACATTCCGGCAATTCTACATTCTGCGAATCTCAAAGCTTACTCCGGAGATCGATTGGGTGCTATTCAAGCTT
The DNA here is from genome assembly GCA_012031415.1 of Leptolyngbyaceae cyanobacterium SM1_4_3. GTDB lineage: Bacteria > Cyanobacteriota > Cyanobacteriia > Elainellales > Elainellaceae > JAAUTN01. The sequence continues at coordinate 1,030 of JAAUTN010000289.1, forward strand.
GGGAAAGAGCGCAGGAAATTTATCGCAAAATTGGACAACCGGAGAATGCTGAACTCTTAGAAACGAGAAAAAGCATAGCGTATCAAGCAATTTTGGATGGTGAAGGCACCCCTTTAGAGGATGAATAAGGAGCAGGATGTGAACTTCGTGCGGAACCACTTGTTCTTTCGTTTGTTTTTTCTAGCGTGTTCTTTGTGGCTGTTGTTTCCTAATTCTGCTCTTGCAATTAGAAGGGCGCGAGGAAATTGTCCTAGTGGTTACAAACCTGTTGATACAGAGACACTACTCAATTATGGGAGAAACTTAGATCTCGCGGATAGAGTGACCAGAGAGAGCAGGTTTCAAATCTTCTCACTTAACCATATTCAAAGGGGGATAACTAGTTCAAGTGCAAGATGGACATCTGGTAGGTCTGGGGGTTCTAGTATATTCTCAAGGGCTACACTGACTCCCAATCCTGATTTGAGAAATGGAGAAGAAGAGGAGGATCAGTTAAGGAAATTTCCATCGCCTTTACGGGAAGCGGCGACTAGAGGACGCACTAGGGTTTACAGGCAGGTAGCACCCGATGGCTATGGTATTGTAGAAGTCTATGCTAATAATGTATTAGTTAGAACCCACCGCGTCACCGCAACATCTGCTCCTGCATTCTACGATGCAAAGGTTACTAATTCAAGTACTGGTCCCGGTTCTTCAAATCATCAGGCTCGCGGTTTCGTAGATGTTCTAAGAGCAAGCACTGCTAGATCTGACCTTCGCACTTTTCCAATATTGGCTTATCTGACAACATCTGACACTGGTGTAGGTGACAGTTTAGTCTCATTTGCCTCCGTAAATAGAGTTACAATTTGGCAATCCTTCTTGTGTGAGCTTGATGGGGTAAGCCGCCCTATAGATTCTGTTGCTCGATTTGCTATGTCACAACCTGTGATTCTCAATCCCGATCTTGTGCTAGAGCAAGGTTATTCTGTCGGCATACTATCTGTACCGAGACCTGGAACTTTTAGCCTGTTCCGGACTGACGATAATAAGGGTGTACCACCTCCTGGTGGCAGCTAGTAAGAGTGTAGTAATGTCTGATTGTTGCTCAATCAAATTGTGCTGCTTTATGGAACAGTATATTAAGTTTACAACGTCATAGACGAGGCAAATTGCCCTAGTCTATGACGTTGAAGATTTTGTCAAAGGCAGTAGCGATCGCCCTCCACGCCCGTTTCCGTTGAAGCTGCTCATCCAATGGCAAGGGGCGTACAGAGCCACCATCAGAACGGGGTTGAAAGCGAGAAAGCCAGGTGTAGCGATCGCTCAAACCCCAGGTGAGAAAGGCAATCACAGACGGTTCTGCAAGGGCGGCAGTGAGGGAAGCTTGTATACTTCAGCAAATTCTGCCCGCATTTTCACAAAAATCAAATTAGTCTCTCAAATGGGATTGCTGGTTTTAGCTATGAATAGGTGCGTTGCGACTGTGCCGCCACACACCTATTCATACTCAAATTAAGCAACGCCCTCAAATTACTCCTTTCCCACTAAAAGCTTAATCTTTAACCGGGAAGGGAGTAGGTAGGACTAGTCTCGACGCTCCCGATAGTCTTCTGAGGAGGTCGGGTCCAGTTCCCAGCGGCGATCGTCGCGCTCCTCTAACATATCGTTGGTTCTCAAGAAGCTGCGATCGTCGGTTTCAATGCCAACTGCTGCTGCTAACTCATCAACCACATCTTGATCAGGTGTTTCAACCGTTCCGCCGACACCTTCTTCACCGACTGCTCGGCATCTTCGTAGTTGGCATCTACATCCCCTCCTGTCAGGGTGTAATCAGGTTTACTTAACAGATGTTCACCACGACGGGAATATCGACCCGTGCGATCGCTAGGTTGTCCCTGAAGTCCGGTACCGTAAGATTCAGTGGATTCTTGTGAGAGGTTGTTAACTTCCTCTTGATCATCAACAGCCTCCATAACACCGTCATCATCTGCATCTAAATTGTCATTTGTATCGTCTACTGCAACGGTGTCAATCACCCTCTGGTCAAGGTCAACCTGTTTTAGACCAATTTCGGCTTCAATATCAGGAAGCGCAACTGGCTCTTGATTTACTGAATCTTTGGAGTTGAATTCGGCTGCAAATTCCCGCTCGACTTCTGCTTTAACTGCCTCAAAATCTGAGTTCTGTTCTGGCTCTTTGGCACTGTGCATAGGAGTCATCCTGCAAAACATACTTCTATATCTGCACGTTAGCTGATTTGAGTCTCTATCAAACTCTTCACACAGATAGACTCACACAGATAGATAAAGATTTTCCAGAGATTTGTCGGTCAATCAGAGTGAAGCTTTCACTCCAAACCCTCAATCTTACTTAGGCGCAACTCAAGCAGTCCAAGTCCAAACTGACGCTCATCGCTAGCAAGGCCCAGTTCGGCAAGAGATTTGGCATTGGGAACGCGAAAGGCAATCTGAAGCGGTTCTTGCTTGTTCACCAAACTTGCTGAAAGTATGGCTGTTCTCACTCCACTCTCCGCTTGCCCATGAACAAATTTCCACTCACCAACCTGTTCGTCATTAACAATCACATCTACATCAAGCTCAGGATGAACCTCATGGACAAAAGCTCTCGCCTTTACCGAAAGCAGAACATCTCCTGTTGATTCGAGATCAGCAAGAGCTATCTTTAGCAAAGCCTCATTGCCCTCAGTCCAGGTTCCCCAACTTCCTGGTTTTGACCAACCCTGCCCCAAACAAGATTCGCTGTTTCCTTCTTGCCCAAACACGATGGTTTCTCCCAACGTATAACTAGAGCAAACAGCAGGCGTGAGTTTCATAGACACCAGCGCAAGACCAAGCTTGCGAGTGTCACCGTGTAAACCCAACTCAGCCGGAGACTTAGCATTGGGTATGCGAAATGTGATTTGAAGCGAATTTTGTTGATTGACCAAATCCGCTGGAATTATTACTCCTCGTTCAGTATCAGAACTTTGACCATGAACAAATTTCCATTGACCAACTGGCTCACCGTTTGCGATAACGTCTACCTCAAGCTCAGGTTGACGTTCATTAACATAAGCCTTAGTTATTGCCGAAAGTGAGAGATCGCCCAATGGTTGAGAGTGTTTTAGCGTCATTGTAAGCGAAGCCTCCTCACCATTCGTCCAGGTTGCTTGGCTCCCTGGTTCTATCCAGCCCAAAGAGTTATAAATCCACCCATTTCCTTTGCTGCTGAAATCTATTCGAGTTCCAAGTTGATAACTTCTTTCTACAAATAGGGGCGGTGTACCCTCTCCACGCTGGTCTAGCTTAACGAAGAATAAATGATGTGAATTGTGGTCTAAAGGCATTACATACTCAGAAGACCCCTTTTGGCGATCTAGCCATTCAAAGAAAGTTGCCACATACGGGACGTTAACAATCATCCAAAATTGCTGCTCTCCTTCCAACTTCTTTAGCCATTTATCTATATCTTCCTGATCAAATCTCTCTGGAGTCGAACCATAGTGTCTAATTATTCCATTAGGGTAGAAATAATTAGAATTGTTGTCATTACAAATGTTTTAACTCCAGGTTGGCTCCATATATGTTCGGCCAAAATTGCAAGATCTGGATCGCCATGCCCTCCAATAGATGTGAAGGTTGGCGGTTGGTAAGCCAATGTCCTCTGAAAATATCCAATGTGTCCTAGCAAAATAGCAGTCAATAGAAAAATTCCTACAAATTGCACAAAGGCATTTTCTTTATTTGGGAGCAGTAATTTTGATTTCTTAAGGCGTTCCTTGAAGAGAACAAAGCTTTCAAGAGTAAGCAGCAACACTAGCAGTCCAAAGAGTGGGCCTCCATACCACTGAACGACATCCTTAATAACATTCCAAAATATAGATGGATGGAGAGGAAGAGGAATATTTAAGTGTACGACGACTAAAACAAACACTATCGTTGCAATGGGCCAAATGCAAAATGCCTGAATACCAAACTTGTCTTTTCGACTAACAATAAAGGGGAGTAAAATAGCGCTGATTACTCCAAGCACAATTATCACTGGAGCAATTTTCTTATCTTGATAAAGCAAATATTCGAGGAGCGTTGTAGTCCCGTCCAGAGGAAAAGGCGATCTGCCGTTTGGGATAAGAGTCGCTGGCATCAAAAAATAGCTAGCAGCTATTCCAATTAATGGCAAGAATGCTGTTCCTCTTCTCAAGAAGGAATTATTAAAAATTCGGTGATTTCTATGAGAGTTAAAGTCAAGTTTTGTGAGAAGACTAACTATTAGCAAGGAAGCTAACAAGCCAATTGCAACTGAAATGGTAGATAAGGATGTGGCATAGGAAGCAGCGACGAATAAAGGGAAGAAAGCAACAACTATTAGGTTGCGGAACTTTCTAGCCAAAATATTTTTTTCGACGGAAGTAAAAAATATAAATAAACTAAACATAGCCATATACGGAATGGTTATAATGCCGCTAAAAGCAGCTACTGAGAAATATAAATACACCTCATTAAATTTAATTTCCTTGAAAGGTTTGAGAAAAGATGCAAAGAAAACCATGCTAAGGATAACCCCATATATCGATGGTTTTCCAGTGACAAAAGCCCCCCACTGACCAAATGCGCTAAAAAAAAGAATAAAGAAGTAAAGAGCCGAGAAAAGCCACAGAGGTTTGTAGCGAATTTGCTCAAATATGTAGAAACAGCATAGGAGGATTAAAATGAATAAAGCTGGCTTAAAAGCACTAGAAACAGTCGTCAGAGGAATAAAATCAAACAAGTAACCGACGTAATAGATAAGAGATGAATAACCGATTTGTCCATAATTATTAGAAGCCCAAAATGAAATCTGTGGCTTAATTAAATATTGGGTCCAACTCAACTGGGCATTATCGAAAGCGTAGGGAAAATAATAAAAAGAGGCTAATCCTATAGACAGAGCGACAATACCCAGACAGTAGGTTGATCTGCGCGTTACGATGGCTTTCACTTGACGCAAAATGTTATGAATAAGGAGACGATTTAGCGCCAGTGAAGCTACAAGTATTAAGATATCGAGCAAATATTTGAGAATCAGAATGTATTTTGAAGATGTTAGTCCTGTATTGTAAAAGATATAGAATTGAGTGGTATTCCAATAGATTCCCAAAGCGACAGGCACGAGCAACGAACTGTAGGATGGTTGGGTTAAAGCTGTCGATGACCAGATACGATTAAGCCAAGACTGAAGCGCTAAGCCAACCGTAAAGATGCTAAAGAGAAAATGTAGTTGAGCGCAGACTAACAAAACACAAAACGTGCTGAACATTGACTAGCTCTTTATCTATTTCACTGATTTATTAGGGCGCTACGCACCCCAAATGAGTTGAGAGAAGTACACCCTAAAGGAGTGCGCTTCTTACAACTCGCTCATCTTACAACTGATTTAGGACTACTGTATACTGCGGCAAAGCCTGTGCTAATAGTCAGTCACGAGTTTAGCCAATCAGCAGTGCAACAGGAAAGTGTTTGAGGGCTTCTCCAACGGGTAGGTTGCTCTTGGCTTGCAAGGATTGAGTGGAAATTGCGTCTTGCCAACTGGAAGACGAGCCAGCAGGTAGTTCGATCGCAGTATCAGCCCAAATTTGTTCTCCCAAAGGCAACTGACCCGCTTCAATCAGTCCTGTAAGGAAGCGGGGAGTAATGGCGATCGCCGTCTTTCCTTCAAAGCTGCGAGCAAAAGCAATAACGTGATCTTTAAACTTACCGCTGACCGTCAATGGCTGATAGTTTCCTTGTTCAAAAAGCGATCGATTTGCTTTTCTGGCTTGAAGCACTCTGAAAGTCAGGAATAATTTAATCCGACCGTCTACTCTCGTCTCAAGCAAGCTATCGAGGAGCGACAAAATATCTTGTTCAATTCCGGCTTTTAGCTCGTGCAGGCAAGAAATTCGCTGGTCATAGTCAACCGGACGGCGATTGTCTGGATCGACCAAACTCAAGTCCCAAAATTCGGTTCCCTGATATAAATCGGGCACACCAGGAGCCGTATTTTTGAGCAAAACTTGGGAGAGGGAATTGAAGATGCCGTAGTCTGCAATCCGTTTTTGAAAGGGCAGAAATTCCTGCAAAAAGCCATTCCCTTTATCCGCATCTAAAACCTGTTCTACGAAGCTTAAGTAGCCTTCTTCGTATTCAGAATCAGGACGCAACCAGGCGGTGTGAACTTTGGCTTCTCTCACGGCTTTGATCACATAGTCTTTGATGCGCGTGAGAAAGGTGGAGCGATCGCCATTTTGGTCAAACGGAAAAGCTCCTAACAGCGTTTGATAGAGAAAATATTCATCATTAGCGCTGGGAATAACTCGGCTATCTGTTTGCAGTTTCTTTGACTGATTAGTCTCACCCCAGCGGATTACTTGCCGTTCCCATTCTTCAGGAATTTCAGAAAGAATATTGAGGCGCGATCGCACGTCTTCGCCACGTTTCGTATCATGAGTTGCCGTAGCGCTCATCGAATTTTTCCAGTATTCATTGCGTCTTTGATTAAACTCATGAAACGCAGATACCGAAATGCCAAATTGTCCTGGATTCCCGCCGACTTCATTCAGCGATAGCAATCGACTGTAAACATACAGCAGTGTATCCTCAACTCCTTTTGCCATAAGAGGACCAGTTAACTGCTGAAGCCTCATAACAAAATGCAGCCATTCTTCCCGCTGAGTTTGAGTGAGAAATTCGTCATATTCTAATAGCAGCAGCTTTTCAATAAAATCCAGTTCATTTAACAGCAACGGAACATGGGCTTTAGCTTTTTTGATTACCTGATTAACTTGCTTTCGGTCTGCGTCCGTTAACCCCTGGGGACTAATGTAGGTACGATAGACCGGAAACAGCGCTAAAACTTCTACCAGTGCCCGTTGCAAACCATTTAAGGTAAAGTCACTGCCTTGTCTAGTTTGACCCGCAACTCGCTTTAAACTAAGCGCTAAATTTTCTAGATCTCCAGCTAAATTTCTCTCAATGATTAGCTTCTTCTTCTCAACAACTAGTTCCTTGTAAAGCTGGTTTAGTTCAGTGAAACGAGTATAAATTTTTTGTAGACGTTGCTCTGTCTCACATCGACAGAAAACTCCGTTAACATAATTCATGAAATCATAGCCGCTAGTTCCCTCGATCGGCCAGATATCAGACAACTCCTCTTCAAGCTCAAGAATTTTTTCAACGGTAATGTAAACGTCGCCCATCTTCTCCCTGAGCCGTTCCAGGTATTGAGTCGGATCGTAAAGCCCGTCAATATGGTCGATTCGGAGTCCGGTAATTTTGCCTTCCTCAATGAGTTGACCAATCAGGGAATGAGTTTTGTGGAAAACTTTGGGTTCCTCGATTTTCAGAGAAATCAACTCGTTGACTGTGAAGAATCTGCGATAGTTGATTTCCTCCGCGCCAACTTTCCAAAAAGCAAGACGATAGAACTGTTCTGATAACAGATTGTCGAGTAAATTAAAGCTGTCAGGTTGCCCTTCTTGCCCATTAAAAAATTCTACGTTGCTATCTACGAACTCCTGAACTTCTTGATTTTGATCGTAAAGTTCCCAGAACAGTCCTTTAACAAATTCAACCTGGTCGTAACGCTCTTTACCTTTTGCCTCAACCGGAATATTTTTGACGATATAAAGAATACCAAGCAGCTTAACGAAGTCGGGATGATGTCTGCCAAGCGATCGCGCCAACCCACCTAAATTCTGTGTGATAAACCGGGCATAAGACTCAACGCGAACAGGTAATTTTAAGCTGTAATAATTAATGCTCAAGCCTATTTCATCGTAGCTAAGCTGAATTTCTCTGTTTTCCAGGCAGCGCCCATAGAAATCACCTAACAGCGGTGCAAGGACTCGTCCTCGAATGTCTTCATAAGCATGGTTCCATTCAATGTCAAAGAAATCAAATGATTCAGAGTCAGAACCATTTTCTAAAACATCCATCAAGAGCTTATTTTGACTGTCATATGCCATGTGGTTAGGCACAATGTCTTGCAGCCAACCCATCTCATGTTTTTGCAGTTCGCTAACTAATAATTCAAACTCTTCTTGACTGCCCAATTCAGGATTAAGCAGGGTCGGATCGACAATATCGTAACCGTGAGTACTGCCTGCTCTAGCTTTGAAGATAGGCGACGCATAGAGGTCAGAAATTCCCAAATCTGCCAGGTAAGCAACAATTTGTTTCGCTGCCTCAAGGGGAATCCGGCGTGAAATTGAATGCGATAGGTAGAGGTGGGAATTCTCATAGGGGGTTAGGAAGAAATAAGTTTAA
>JAAUTN010000290.1 GCA_012031415.1 Leptolyngbyaceae cyanobacterium SM1_4_3
AGCGGTGCTTTCATTCAGTTAGGGCTAACGCTGGCGCTATCTCCTTTTCTAGCACCGCTCCTACTGCTGGTGTGGGGCTATCTCAGTCTGATGACCAGAGAGTTTTTTATACCAACGTGGCTCAAGGCTCATCCGATTGCATATATGCTGAGCCACATGGTGACTATGCCGCTGATTGCGTTTAGCGCAACCGCCTGTGATTGGCTCTCGGCAGGCGTTTCGCCTTCGCTAGGGGTAGTTTGGTTTGCGGTAGTTAGCTATTTTGTCGGACTGGTGATTGAAATTGGGCGCAAAATTCGTGCCCCAAAGGATGAAGAGCGGGGTGTAGAAACCTATTCGGCGCTGTGGGGACGGCACAATGCGGTAAGAGCCTGGTTGGGCGCGATTTGGATGGTAACGCTCACCTCTCTCCTGGCAGCGCTGTATATCCGCTTTGCGCCGCTGTTTACACTCGTTTTGCTGCTGTTGCTGACGGCGGCGGTGTTTGTGGCGTGGCGGTTTTGGTATCACCCAGTAAGGCAGTGGGCAACGCGGATTGATTTGGTGTCTGGGGTGTGGGCGCTGACAATATATCTGTTTTTGGGAGTGGTTCCGGTGCTGCTGCGGGAACTTTAGAGGCAATTGGGGCAATGAATTTTATTTCTCAAGTCAGGTAACGGGGAGCAGGTTGCCGTTCGATCGTCTGCCATTGACGAAGACGGAACGCTGTACTCTTTGGCGGGACAGCTAGACAGCTTCTTGTTTGTCGAGTCGCAGGATGTCGCTGCACAAATTGTAGACGTTTGGCGATCGGGGTTTGGCGATCGCCAATCTCGCCCGATAGGTTGAATTGCATTTTGGTCGTCCCCAGGATATTGAATGGGCGATCGCCCATTCTGGCAAGCTGTATTTGCTGCAAGCCCGACCGATTACTGCTCTGGCGCAGATGCCCGATCCTGATGGCGTGTTGAATATTTGGGACAACGGCAACAGTGCCGAAAGCTATGGTGGAATTACCACACCGCTGACGTTTTCCTTTGCTCGTCAATGTCAAGATTGATTACTCAGCCTTGCAGCAGCTTTTGGGATAATGGAGGGGCTAGGGCAAAAACATCTTCATCCCTCATCCCTTATCCCTCATCCCTATGAAAGCCCTCCTAATCAGCTTGATTCGCGGCTACCGTCTGCTGATCTCGCCGCTTTTTCCGCCGACCTGTCGATTTCAGCCGACTTGTTCTCAGTATGCGATTGAGGCGATCGCCCGACACGGTGCAGTTCAGGGAAGCTGGCTGGCGACGCGACGCATTTTACGCTGCCATCCGTTTCACTCTGGCGGATATGATCCTGTTCCGCCCAAAAGTCAGGATGTAGAAGATGCCGTATAGCTGCTGGCGACGCTTTCAAATTCGGTTAACACCAGTTTACGGACTTCCTTTGCCTCAGAGGGTTGCTTACGGGCAGTGAGGGCCCGCACCAGAATGCTCCAGGCTGCTGGAGAAAGTGCTGCGGGCATAGCCATTCTCAGGGCTACCAACAGCTTCTTTTGCTTCAAGGCAACAAGTCCCCAGTGCAGTTTCAAATAGTTTTGAATTGCCTTCAGAGGAGGAACATTAGCCTGATGTTTGGGACTGACCAGAGGGTAAATTTTCTGCTTCATCAGAATATTAGTATCCAGCCGCGTTTGTAAGGAAAACTTGCGGTTTTGTGCCCCTTGCCAGATGGTACGGTAGCTCAAGTAGCGATTGATGAAGATTGCGTCGCCAAACTGGGCAATTTTGATCCAGGAATCAATGTCGTCACAGTTTGCATCCAGGCTCGAATCCCAACCGCCCGATTTGAGAAAAGCGTCTCGCCGGAAAGCAACTTGGACCGGCGTTCCAAACGGCACTTTCTCTAGCAACATACCGTAATGAACATCTTCTTGAGGAATGTAAAAGAATTTGCCAGGGCCAGTTTGCCGAGTTCGACTCAGTTCAACCTCGTTCTCATCAACCTGGATTGCCTGACAGGAACAAATTACAGCTTGCGGACGCATGGCGATCGCTCGCTTCATTTCGGCGATACAGTTGGGATCTAAGTAGTCATCATCATCAATCAGCTTGATCCAGTTCCCACGCGCTACTTTGACTCCGGCGTTGATAGAAGCCGAATGACCTATATTCGTGGCATTTCGGCGATAAACGACGCGATCGCCCAGGCTTGTGACATACGCTTCAGTGGAGTCGGTTGAGCAATCATCTACTACCACTACCTCACAAGGGATAGTTTGAGACAACGCTGATTCAACTGCTCGCTTTAATAAAGAGACGCGATCATACGTAGTAATCACAACTGTGAACTTCAACACTGGATCTCACTCCTTGGAGAGTTATCGAGGATAGAATGCCCTACTGAAACGGAACAAGCTGCTGGTGAGTTAATTAAGCTTTCCCACGAAAGCCTAATTGATGCACAGCTTAAACCAGAAATTGGTGAGATCCGAGCAACAAAACCATGCAATAGCTTCTCATCAAGTTACCAAAGTGGATGAACTGAAACAGGATGACAGGCGGGTTGGGATAAGCCACACTCAACTTGCAGGATTTGCCGACGTAAGACGCCCACTAACCCTCAAATCGTAACCGAACCGTTGAGATAACTACTGAGTACAATCTGGCTAATGGCTAATCCTGATTGTTTCCTAACCTACTTAAGCTAATACCCATTCCTTGTAGAACCGCATCTTTGGGAGTGTGTGCGAGGTACGCGGGGCACGCTCCCAAAAATTCAGCTTTATGTAGAAACGGTATAAGTGTCTAAGACTCGAAAATTGGAAAAGAGTTGCAGCCCTTCTAGCTCATGAACCCAGTATTTAAGAATTGTTTCTTTTGTACGCTGCTGACTTGACGAAATCAATAAACAATATAAAAGGTTTTTCTTGAGTCTGACCCCTCCTCAAGGAGGAATCTAGGAATCAAAATACGGTGATGCAAAGCTGCCGTGAAGTCCATAGGGAACATGATGCTTCAGGTGTAGTCTGGCTACAGGTTCCTTTGTTAAGTCTTTAGCATCCAAAATAACTAGCTCAGAGCGCTCCTGCTCAGAGTTGTAGACCATTGTAAGCAACCAGCCCGAGTCTTCATCTGATGCCTTTCCGTTGGATTGTAGTTGCTCTGCTGTAGTAGTTGGACGAGGTACAAAGATAGGTTCACCTACATACCCGCGTGGTGCAGCACTCCAGATTTGCCGCTCACCCGAAACTAGATCTACTTTGAGAATTGCCTGAAGCGGCGCATTTCCTTGAGCGGCATGGGCTGCACCGAGATAGACATAACGATAGGGTCGCCCAGCCCGATTGGGATGTACAAAGGGAAATTCGCAGCAGCGGCTTTCTATCAGCTTGCGCTCGACTGTGTTGGTTTTGAGATCAAGGCAAAAGCGCCAAAGTTGTCCCGGTGATAGCTGTTCAAATTTTACCTGGCGGTAGTCGGCATCTGGCTCCACTGAGGGAAGCGAGTCGTAGCAAACCGAATCGACATACAGGTGTCCGTCTTGCTCAAAGGCGTTGGCATGGTGAAACACAAAGCCTGACTGAGTGGATAGGGTTTGCACGGGTGCTGAACCGTGACGAGGAATGATGATGATTTGAGTGGGGCGATCGCCCTTAAACTGAATACATTCCCCTGCCCCCTTCATCCCCATCACAAACGGCAGCGGGTTGAAGTGAACCGGATTTTGAAAAAAGATGCAGTAGTTTGGCGTAATGGCGAAGTCGTGGATAAAAGCAAAGCCAGGAACCGCACGGGCGTGTTGACGCACCACTTTGCACTGTTCGTCAAGTTCAAAGATGGTAATCGTAGTGGAAAGCCCTGGTTTAATCGAGAAGTTGACCAGACAAGGCGCACCACCATCTTCAGCACAGGATGGGTCGATCCAGGGATGTGCGGCAAAGGCTGAACCGGGCTTGAGTACGCCATCCAGATAATCGATACCAATCGTTTCGAGCGTTTTGGGATCGAGTCGATGCGGTTCGGCGGCTTCCCACAGGGCTAACAGTTTGCCGCCCCAGTAAATCACCTGGGTATTGGCAATATTTTTCAGTCGAAAGTCAAAGGCATTGGCTAGCCAGCCTCCCGACTTTTGGGTGCCGAATACACCCCGGTAGAGAATTTTTTGTGCCTTTTGTTCTGCCAGGAAGCCTTCAGTCCGAATGAAGCGGTTGCGGAAGTGGGCCTTTCCCTGAGAGAAGGCGATCGCACAAATCATTCCATCCCCATCAAATGGATGCTGTAAAGGCTCTCCGCCCACATCCAGCAAGCCTGGCCCGTTACGAAATAGCGTTCCTTCCAAATCAGGCGGAATTTCCCCCTCAACCTGGTCAATCCAATAGTCAAATTCCTCGCGAAGAGATTCATATCCCTTCTGCCAATCCTCAAGCTGATAGGAGTTAATCGGAACGGTGGTTGCGTGTTCGTGAAGCTGAAAGCTTTGCATAGAAGGAATTACTCCATTTCATTCGAGCGCTTCTTCAACGGTCTGGGGCAGGTTGGACTGAGACACCAATGGAATTAACTGCTTCTTCACAGGATGTAAATCAGACGGGTCGGCTTCCACTCTTGGCGCAGAGGATGAGGGCAGGGCAACGGATTCCAATGTCTCCGCATCCAACTTTTCGGCTTGGGCATCGGGTAGCCAACCCAAAAATGGAAAAGGTAGTAGCGTACTCAAGTTGGTAATCACAACCAGTAGCCAGAGACGGTCAAAGTTTGTCTCAGTTACGCCCAACCAATGCATCATCACCGCCCCAAATTCGTAGGACAGCAGAGCAGCCAGGTTTGTTACCGACATTAACAAAGCAAACAAAGTCGCTTCCACTCCCGGAGGACATAGACGCGCCGCCAAAACTAGCACTGGCATATAGGCGATTTGCCCCATCACCGTTAACACCAGACTGTCACCCAGGCTAAACCAGCGATCGTCAATGCCGATCGCCCGATTTGCGTGAGTCACGAGCAGCAGCATAGTCATTCCCAGGACAGCGGAAATTACCATCGTCCAGCCAAAAATCATGCGAAAGGGAACGGTTTTAAAAAACCTTTGAAACATCCAGATGCCAGCGAGTGAGGCTACGCTGGTGACAAGCCGAACCCGTCCCAGAAACTCTGGCTCAAACCCCAGTTCATTGGTCGTGAAGAAGAAGAAGGCAGATTCAGCCGTCGGTGTAGCCTGCCAGAGAAACAGGAATACAGTGGGCATCCAGATTGATTTCTGGCTAACTGCGCCGCGCAACTGCTTGACCTGCTGCCAGATCACTATCCACTCAGAAGGATGATCGACTCGCGATTCGGCAATCAGTCCGGCGACTAAAGAGACAATAAGCGGAAAAGTCGCCGTAATGATAAAAACGGTGTGAGTGCTGAAATGTTCTAACAGGAAGCCGCTAAAGTAAGCTGTGACGAGTCCACCGAGGGCGGAGGCTCCCCAGCAGACCGATTGCAGTGAGCCTGCCTTGCCAATGTCTTCGGCGCGGGCCCGCTCGACGACCAGGGAATCTACAATTACGTCGCTGACTGCAACAGCAAGAGAGCTAAGGGCGATCGCCACCGTTGCTGTCAAAGCTGAGTGAGCGAAAAACGCCAAGCCCAACCAGGATAAAGTTCCCAACAGCCCAGAGAGAATCAGATAGGGGCGACGACGGTAGCCAAACAGCGGCAAGCCATCTGAAATAAAGCCAAACACAGGCTTGATAATCCAGGGAAGGGCTGCAACCCCCATCAAGGCAGATACCTCTGCTGGACTCAGCCCCAACTCATCTTTGAGGAAAAAGCTAACGGCTAGCCGCGCCAATCCAAGAATGCCCTGAACAAAATAGACCAGCAGAATTGCGATCAGTTCAGGGGTGGGTTCATTGCCAAATAGGACTTTTTTGGTCAGAGAAGCCTTGACCTTAGCCAAGTTGGGGGAAAGTGCAACCATTCACGCCTAGATTTATTAAGAAACATCAAGGATTGCCTACCATGATAGCGGTTTGCAACTGACTGTCTACCCAAAGCTCCTGCGGCTCAGGTTTAACCGCCGCTAACGGGCGGAATTAGTACGACCTCATCTCCGGGATGCAGGACGGCATCGGCTTCGACAAACTGAAGATTGATGCCAAAGCGGGTGAGGTCGCGCCATTGAGCAAGTTCTGGGTGTTCGGCAATGAGGCGATCGCGCACTTCCACAACCGTCGTTCCAGGGGAAACTTCTAGCGCTAGCTCTGGTACACCGTAGGCTTCCTGGTAGGCAGCGAACAGTTTTACGGTGATGGCGATCGCCGAGCCAAAGTCGGGTGCAACAGTATCAGACATAAGCAGTTTGTCCTTAGCAATTTGTCCTAGCAATAGCAATTTATCCTTGCGGGCAACATTAAAATTCTCAAGGCGTGATGTCAGCAGGCATCCTGCACTAGTATGCACATAAGGGAATTGCTGGGAGGAACCTCAGTGGCTAAAAAACGTTTGCTTAAAAGCATTCCAGGCAGCAGTGTATCTTTGTCGTCTCAGGACAAACTTCAGACACAACTGCAAACGCTGCTGGAACAGCAAAAATATCGTCAGGCTCTGGATGCAATTCAAAAGGCGCAACGCTCACAGCCTGACGTAAAGTTTACTCCCTCAGAAGCAGAAATTTGGCTGCTGCAAGGCAAGCAGGAAGTAGACGAGGGCGAGTTTAAGCTAGCTGAAAAATCGCTCAATCGATCGCTAGAACTGGGCTTGACAGGTGAGCCGTACTACTGGCTGGCAAAGTCTCTGGTCGCACTGGATCGTCTGGATGATGCGATCGCCCTGATTCGTTCTGTGTTTGAAGACGGCAGTTTGCCCAAAGATTACAGCATTTGTTATGCCAAGCTGCTGTTGCTCAAAGGCGACGTTGAAGCCGTTGAGCAGCTTTTAAAGAAACAGTCTAAGCGCTTTCCAGCCGTCCAGCGGCACTGGATTCGGGGAGTGTTAGCGCTGAAGACTGATGATCCTGAGGCGGCTCTGACCTCATTTCAGAAAGTTAAACAGCCTGTGACACCGGGCGATCGCCCCGTCATCTGGCAGATTTACACCCAACAAATCCTGGGCGAATGGGATGCTGCTGCTCTCCGGCTGGGGTTAGGAATGCAAACCCAGACAATGTGGAGCTTTGCTCCCAGCCGACCGACCTACACCCAGCATCCGCTCTTGCAGCGGCTCGCTTTGCTGCAACACGTTAAGACTGGACATCCTCCGCTAGAGCAGATGACTTTTATCAAGGGCGATCAGGCTTTTACTGAACTGGTCGATGTCCTGACTTTAATTGAATTTATTGATGAAAAGAATCCCCATGAAGCCGCCCATCTCCTGCTAAATCAAGATTCCCGTTCTACCCAGTTTCCCGAATTAGCCTCCATCCGCCCTGCGCTGCTGACTCTGGCGGGGCAGCAATCCCTGGAGGAAGGCGAAATGAGTTGCGCCGCAGAGTTTTGGCAAATTCTGCAAAAAGAGCAGGGGTTTGACCCGCAGCTAGCCGTGAATTTGATGGCGGCGTTGAACGAAAGTGGAGATTACCAGAATCTACAGCGGTTGCTGACCCGCCTGCTGAAATGGCTAGAGCAGGAAATCAAACAGCATCCGCAGAATTGGCCCGACGAACGGCGCAAAGCGGCTCTGACGTATGGCTACTGTCGTCTGGCTGATACCTTGATGGCTCTGGGGCGAGAACGGACTGCGTTGGGCGAACTGCGAAAGGCAGAACAAATCGACCCGCGATCGCCGAAGTGATTGGGCGGCACGGACTTCTCGCCGTTCTCAATCAGCGCACTGACGAGGCAATTCAGCTACTGACCCAGGCGCTAGAGCAAGGCTGCCGCTACCGGGAAGTCTACATTGTTTTGGTTAACACTTTAAAGCAGGCAGGCGATTCAGAAGCCGTGTTAGATGCCCGTCGTCGCTTTGGCAAGAAATTTGGCGACCTCAACCCCGAAGCCGATGTCAACCTTCTGCCCTGGGTTGATGCCCTGTCAACCCGCAATTACCCGCTGTTTAGCAGCCTGGTTGAAGACAGCAGCGATCGCAGTTCGCCCATGCAAGCTTGCCAAATTTTTGTCGAAGCAGTGGAAGGAGAACCCAACTCTGGCGGTAACGTTTCACTCAATCAGAAACAGGCGACAACAGCATGGGATCAGCTTCTCAAAACCCTGTCTGCAAAAGAACAGGTGCCGACGGTGCAGGCGATCGCCCTCTGTCTTATAACTTTTGCCAAACGTGAGAAAGGCATCGTCGCCCTGATCACAAACTACATGGCAAAACTGATTGAACTATGGGAGCAACAGCCCGAAGCCAGACCCGCCTATCTCGTTCTCCTGGCGCTGAAAGAGCGCGATCCGAAGAAGCTGCAAACGCCCGTTCATTTGTACCTTGTCACCCAGCCGCAACCCGGTAACGCCTTAGCCCAAATTCAGCTAGAGGTACGGCGCTACACCAAGACCGTTCTTCAAGATCAGATTTTGCGATCGCTGCTCGACGAATACCTTAAGCGAGAACCGCAAAATCCCCTGCTCTTGCTGGCAAAAGCCACCACCTATCCGCCTAACACTGAGCAGTACGAAAACTTGAAACAGCAAGGCTTTGAAATTGCCCGTCGGCTTCAGGATGCCAAAGCTCTGCAAGCCTTCCGCGAAGAAGAAGCCTTCCTCACCGTTGATGCGGCCCAGCAGTTCCTCCCTAATCTAGGCGACCTCGAAAACTTTGGGATGGGAGACATGGATGAAATGCTAGAAAATATGATTCGCAGTATGTTTGGCAACAAAATTCCTCCTGCTGACCTCAAGCGCATGATGCCAGACCTCAAGCGCATGATGATGAACGAAATGCCAAACCTTGTTGACGGAGACGATGACGATGACTTTGGCTTTGGCTCCGGCTTCCCCGGCGGCGGCTTTTCACCTCCCGGCGGATCATCCAGACGGAAGCGGAGGTAGAGGGTGATGACGGAATGTACAACTTTTTCAAAGCCGCCTGTGGGATGGGCATCTTGCCCGTCCAAATCAAGCAGGCAAGATGCCTGCTCCACAGAAAATCAGGGTTTCCAGAACTTTAGTTGCACATCGCGCTAATGTGCAGCTTTTGTAGGTTGGGTTTCGCAAAGCTCAACCCAACGCTCCAGGATGTTGGGTTTCATGGCTCCAGGATGCTGGGTTTCATGCTTCAACCCAACCTACGCAAGTTATTTAATCTGCGATCCTAGCCATCTCCAGAACGTTCCCGACCGTCTCCAGAACATTCCCGACCGTCTCCAGAACATTCCCGACCGTC
>JAAUTN010000291.1 GCA_012031415.1 Leptolyngbyaceae cyanobacterium SM1_4_3
ACGCAGTGTTTACAAAAGTCGCCATCCAGCCCAACCGGACAGTCACACTCAATCCTAGTTTTCTGCTCTCAGCCCGCAGCATTACCTCATACGGCTCTGTGCCTACGACTGTAGCCGTAATCTCATCTCCAGATTCCATCAGCGACTGCACGTGCCCCTGCCGAAAGTAGGCTTCGCCTCGCTCGTAGGAGCGATCGCCCGCCAGGTTTTGCAGTTGTGCAGGAGTAATGAGTTTAGAGAACAAAGACATCTTGAAGGAAGTGTTTTTTATAGATGCTTGTTGAGTTGGGAATTTTTCTCGCTCCCCAGCTAGAGCTTAGGAGCGTCAGATTGGAAGCTCCAGCTTCCCTTTAGGGCTGTGCGCGAAAATAAAATTCCTGCGATGCGCTACTACAAGTCTAGCCTTTAGGAAACCTGCTGTAGTCGTCCTTGAGAATTTCAACGATATCTATCACTGTGACTATCTCTGCTATAGCGTTCCTAAATGATTTGTGAAAGTGCCCGCCCGGAGAGCAGGCACTTTCACAAATCGTCTTTTTCACCAATCAAATAGGATTGCTATATTGCTACAGCAAAATCATATTAATAATTGGTTAAACTTGAAGCACTATCGTAATCAATGATGTCAAAGGCTCCATTACTGTTGAAGAGCTTCCGATATGAAGGTCACTCTTGAAATACCTGATCACATTGCAGGTCAACTGGCAAATAGCCCTGAGACTCTGACTCAACGATTGCTTGAAACGATTGCCATCGAAGCTTATCGTAAAGGCTTGATTGGCTCAGGTGAGGTCGGGCAAATGCTAGGTTTTACCTCCCGCTGGGATACTTATGATTTTCTTCAACGTGAACAAGCTCAGCCGCCCTACACCACAGCCGATCTAGAGAGCGATCGCGCTACTCTAAAAAACCTACTGCCTTAGCGATGCTTGTTGTCTCTAATACCTCGCCCATTTCCTATTTGGTCGTGATTGAGCAAATCGAGCTTCTGCCTCATCTTTTTGAGTACATTCACATTCCTGAAACTGTTCGGGATGAACTTGCTTCACCCAAAGCCCCACCTCCCGTGCAAAAGTGGATTGCTTCGCCTCCTAACTGGCTCACTATACAATCAAGTTCCACTCAGCCTGATGCAAATCTGCTCAGTTTAGATGCAGGAGAATGCGCTGCGATTCTTCTTGCAGAGAGCCTAAAAGCCGATCTCATTCTGCTTGACGACCTTGCAGCCCGTCGTCTAGCGGCCAGTCGTGGTCTTGCAATTACTGGCATTTTAGGCATTTTGGATCGTGCTGCTACCGAAAATCGGATTGACTTCGCCTTAGCAATTGATCGGCTCCAGCAAACTAACTTTCGTACATCCGCAGCGATTGTGCAGGATCTTCTGCAAAAACACGCTAAGGATCACGGACTTCAGCTTTTAGCCCGCAATTGATTCCAGGGCAGTGATTGGGCAACAGACTAGTATCGTTCAACCTAAATCAGCTTCACCGCACGCAGTCCAAAATATAGCGCGATCGCCAAAACAAACGCACCACCATAAAGCAGAATGTAAGCGAGGACTCCAGACATTTAACTTTTCCCTTAAAAGCTTCATAAATCTATTGAACCACTTCCTGGAGTAGAATACAGCGCACGGGGGTTATTAGGTTAGCCAATGAAATCTGTGATTACGGTTGAGTTACCGCAGCGGTCTTATGAAGTTGCTGTCGTTTCCGGTGGGCTAGATCAGTTAGGCAACTGGATGCAGCCGCTCAAGCTAGGGCAAAAGGTGCTGCTAGTTTCCAATCCTAGTATCTTTCGCAGATATGGAGAAAGGGCGATCGCTCCTTACAACAGTCAGGGTTTGAAGTGGCTCAGCACACGATTCCGCCGGGTGAACGCTACAAGACCCTATCCTCGATTCAAAAAATCTACGATACGGCTCTGGCAAATCGGCTGGAGCGATCGTCTACCATCGTGGCGCTGGGCGGCGGCGTGGTGGGCGACATGGCAGGCTTTGCAGCGGCGACCTGGCTGCGGGGAATTAACTTTGTGCAGGTTCCCACTTCCCTGCTGGCGATGGTCGATGCCTCGATTGGGGGCAAAACGGGGGTCAACCATCCCCAGGGCAAAAACCTGATCGGCGCATTCCATCAGCCGCGCCTGGTACTGATTGATCCCCAAGTGTTAAACACGCTGCCTGCGCGAGAATTTCGGGCGGGGATGGCAGAGGTGATCAAGTACGGCATCATTTGGGATGCCCAGTTGTTTGAGCAGCTAGAGCAAGCCCCCCGGCTAGACCAGCAGCGCTATCTCGATTTAAAACTGCTGCAAACCATTTTGACCCGATCTTGTGAGGCAAAGGCGCACGTCGTCAGCAAAGACGAGAAAGAAGCAGGGCTACGGGCAATTCTCAACTATGGTCACACCATCGGTCATGCGGTCGAAAGCCTCACCGGATATCGCCTGGTGAATCACGGAGAGGCAGTGGCGATCGGCATGGTCGCAGCGGGGCAAATTGCGGTGGAATTGGGGCTGTGGACGCAGGCTGAGTGCGATCGCCAACACGCCCTCATTCAGAAAACCGGACTCCCGACCCAAATTCCAGCAGAACTGGATGTGGAAGCGATCGTCGCCACGCTGCAAACCGACAAAAAAGTCGAAGCCGGACGAGTTCGCTTCGTTCTACCCACTCAGATTGGCGCTGTCAAAGTTACCGATCAGGTGCCATCAGAGACAGTAAAGCAGGTATTACGCCAGCTTCAGTAGACCAATCGTACTTACCAAACGCAAATTAACTTACCCCTTTCCCACCAAAAGAAAAGGGCAGAGAGGTTCCCCCGCTAACCTTTTCTTTGGATGCCTGATCTTTAACCGGGAAGGGAGTAACCCATGCGACTAATACTGTACCTTCAAGCTACAGCAGAGTATCTAAGTGCTGGCGTAGAGCTGCAATTGACTCCCTTAAATACTGCTGCTCAGGATGATGGTCGGCGTATCTGCTTTGATTATTTGCATATATCACCTCAATTTCAGCGATTTTCGATTCTGTAGCACCGACGTTAGCAGCAGTGAGTAAGTCCTGATTATCTGGCTGTAATTGGGTAAGGCAAGCCTGAAGACCTTCTTGCCTCTCATCCAATTCAGCAAACACTGGATTAACTTGGTTGAACTTTACTTCCAAAAGAACTCGCTCTACCTCCAATTGGGCAATCTCCTGAGCTAAATCTCCAGAAGTTGCTTGTCCTGTAGAATTCGCACAATCTGCACTTATTACAGCGGGGGCAGCAGTTGAAGAAGCTTGAGCACTAGCAACTGTATTTACCGACGCTACAGTGAGACTCAACACCAAAAATGTTAGATAATTGAGATTCATGAATCACTACCCGATGAATTGGTACTGAGATATCTATTGAGTTTAGATTCTTTACTGGAAGTGAAAGTTCCTTATCATCTTTATTATTCTGGCGATCGCTCTGCTACCGCCTTGAGTTGCTGTTTCAACACATCTCTTAAAACATAAGGGGAGATTTAATGCAATTTTTCCGCGATCGCATCAACGCGATGCAGGGCTACAAACCGGGAGAACAGCCGCCACCGGGATCAAATATTATCAAGCTCAACACCAATGAGAATCCCTACCCGCCTTCGCCTGCTGCGCTTCAGGTCTTGCAAGACCTGAGCGGTGAACTGCTGCGCCGCTACCCTGACCCAACCGCAAAGCCATTTCGAGAAGCAGCCAGTAAAGCGCTGGGCATTCCGGCGGACTGGATTTTGGTGGGCAATGGCAGTGATGACCTGCTGACGATGATTTTGCGGGCTTGCGCGGAACCCGGAAAGCGTGTTGTTTATCCTGCCCCGACCTATGTGTTGTATCGCACGCTGACGCAAATTCAAGATGCCGAGTTTGTCGAACTGCCCTACGGTGAAGAATATCATCTGCCCGTAGAAGAACTGATTGCCGCCAACGGAGCCGTTACTTTCATTGCTTCCCCCAACAGCCCGTCTGGAACGCTCGTTCCTAATTCGCTGCTAGAAAAGCTGGCGGCAGGGCTTGCTGGCTTGCTGGTAATCGATGAAGCCTACGTCGATTTTGCTGAATCAGACGCACTAGAATTAGTCCAAAAGTACGACAACGTAATTGTTCTAAGAACCCTCTCCAAAGGCTATTCGCTGGCGGGTTTACGGTTAGGGTTTGGCATCGCTAACCCCGCTTTACTCGATGGGCTGATGAAGGTGAAGGATAGCTATAACGTCGATGCGATCGCCTGTCTGGTAGGTGCAGCGGCGATCGCCGACCAGTCCCACAAAAACGCCAACGCCGAAAAGGTGAAAGCATCCCGCGCAAAACTGGCAGAAGACCTATCACAGTTGGGCTTTCAAATCTGGACTTCTCAGGCAAACTTTCTACTGGTGCGTCCACCTCACGACAATGCCGAAGAAATTTACCTCAAGCTAAAACAGCAGGGCATCTTAGTCCGCTACTTTAGTCAACCTCAACTCCAGGACAAGCTGCGGATTACCGTTGGCACGGATGCCCAAAATCAAAAGCTGGTGCAGCTACTCAGCTTATAGGATGATGCCAGGTTGGGCAAAGTAAAGCGTGCCCAACCTACGTTTGGTCACTTTGAGAACTAAAAAGTCACAACGGTACGAATTCCTTCTCCTTGATGCATCAGGTCAAAGGCATCGTTGATCTGCTCGATGGGCATGACTTGAGTAATCAGGTCGTCAATGTTAATCTTGCCGTCCATGTACCAGTCCACGATTTTGGGTACGTCGGTGCGTCCTCTTGCGCCACCAAAGGCACTGCCTTTCCACACTCGTCCTGTCACCAGTTGAAATGGACGAGTGCTAATTTCCTGTCCGGCAGCGGCAACACCAATGATTACACTTACACCCCAACCTTTATGGCAGCACTCTAGCGCCTGACGCATCACATTCACATTGCCGATACATTCAAAGCTGTAGTCTGCTCCACCTTTAGTGAGTTCGACGAGATAAGGAACTAGGTCTCCTTCAACTTCTTTGGGGTTAACAAAGTGAGTCATACCCAACTTTTCTGCCAGGGCGCGTTTTTGAGGATTAATATCGACTCCTACAATCATGTTTGCCCCGACCAGACGTGCCCCTTGAATCACGTTTAAGCCAATGCCGCCCAGCCCAAACACGACTACATTAGCTCCAGGTTCAACTTTGGCGGTATTGATTACGGCTCCAACGCCAGTCGTTACGCCACAGCCGACATAGCAGACTTTATCAAAGGGGGCATCTTCACGAATTTTGGCGACGGCAATTTCGGGTAGCACAGTGTAGTTTGAAAAGGTAGAAGTTCCCATGTAGTGATGGATCAGGGAGCCATCTTTAGAGAAGCGACTGGTGCCGTCGGGCATGAGTCCTCTTCCTTGAGTGCCGCGAATGGCCTGACACAAGTTTGTTTTTTGGCTGAGGCAATATTCGCAGTTACGACATTCGGGTGTGTAAAGAGGAATTACATGATCGCCAGGTTGAAGAGATTTGACTCCGGCTCCGACTTCAACGACGACTCCTGCGCCTTCGTGTCCTAAGATGGCGGGAAAGAGTCCTTCTGGGTCAGCGCCAGAAAGGGTATAAGCGTCGGTGTGGCAAACTCCAGTGGCTTTGATTTCCACCAGCACCTCTCCGTCTTGCGGGCCTTCAAGTTGAACTGTTTCAATGCTCAGCGGTTTTCCTGCGGTGAGGGCAACTGCGGCTTTGACATCCATAACGCGCTCCTATGATCAGCTATTCTGATTTTCTATAGCTTAATGATTATCCTATGCTCCCTGTCGGGTCATTGATTACTGTGATTAACTCCTTGAGCAGGTTCTTTTGTTTCACTAGTAGAACTAACAATCGCCCTCACTCATCACGCTCAGGCATTTCGTCAAATACGGAAGCGATCGCCTGACTTCCCCTAACTTCATTCTTCTGGAAAGCGATACTTCTCAGGTTTGTTAAGATACAGAGCAGAATAGCTTTGGAGGGAGTATTTGATGGCAATTGTGATTACCCTCAGTCCTGAACTAGAAGCATTGTTGCGTGACGGAGCAGCACGGCAAGGTCAAGATATTAGCCTTGTTGCGTCTGAATTGCTAGCCAGCGTTTTAGAGCAGGAGGAGCAAGATTCCGAAGAAGCGATTCAAGGCATTCAGCAAGGATTAGAGGATTTTGAAGCAGGTCGCTTCCGATCTTTTGAAGATGTTGAAATAACAGTAGTTGAAAGGCTAGGCGGGCACCCTGAACATCTTTTGCAAACGGTTCCATCTAATTTGTCAGAGCGAGGTAATCGGAAAGGGGCGATCGCAAACCAGTTGGGGACGGAAATTACATGGACCGCACTTCTCGCAGAATGAATCTCTTACCGATTGGGTGGGTAAGAGCGTGTGTCAAACAGTTCGTATCAGGGTTTGATTGCTTAATGCTCTCGGAAACACAGTCTTTCCCATCTTTAATGATGTACCGTCTAACAGCTTAACGAAGTCTAAGAAGATAAATCGATACTAATAGACCGACTACCTTATAAACATAAGCAAACTAATAGTCATATTGTAAGAATAGAATGACTAAGCAAATTAAATTTCCGATGTTTTCCGTAATACAGACAAACTTTATTGAGTAGCTGTAGTCTCCATACTAATGCTCACTTCAAATTTGACGTTATTGCAATAAATGCACGAGTAGCAAAGAAGGGCTTACTGCGGATTTTAGTATCTGGTTGCCTAACTTCTACTCTATGGTTACTTCAATGTACGAACCTTCAGACTAAAGCTCAGAGAAGACCTTTAACAATCCCACAGCAATCATGCTTGAATCTTGGTATTCCTATCAATAAGGTTAGAATTACTAGCAGAGCTTCTGCTACGAATAGGCAGACACTCAATAACAACAAGGGTTCCTTTGAACTGGCTGCTATTCGTAGCGTAGGAGTAAGACAAAACAATAGGAGTTATCCATCAATGGAGCGAAGGGATCGTTATGGAAGCGGCGTTGTAATACCGGATGGTGTTACCTTCATAAGGTTAATCCTGATAGATAGTGGAGGAAACACTAGTTCCAGAGTTTACCGTGAGAGCGTTTTCTTTGACGCAAAGTTTAGGATGACAAGAATTCAATTTGGTGCGGATCGAGGACAGGCTTTAGGCTATTTAGATTATTTGGGCAACTCCTCCAGAGCCGGGAGAGCAGCTAGGCGAATTACTAACCCTAATGAGCGTCCCACTCCTGGGCTTGTTTATCTAACCCCTTCAGATGCTGTTGTTGGTACAAGTATAACTGGCGCTACTAGTACTGCAACCTATGGAGTAGCTGTTTTTCAGCACGTTGCCTGCGATAGAACTGGTCAAGGAGGTAGAATCGGAGTTGATGATTTAGTGATGGGTAGGGGTATAATTTTGAACCCTATGGTGTTCAGAAATAGGTTTACTCCTCCCGAACTCAATCTTCCAGCAGGTCGTCCCTTTACATTGTCCGATCCTCCAAGAAATCCACCACCTAACCCGTATTAGCAAATAATGATGAGAAATCTAAAGAGACAACCGCAATCATCTCATATCGGAAACTACATCACAAGTTTTGGTGATGTTCCTCTCGCTGAAAGACGTGGTTTAGGCCATATAGATGCTGGCAACATAGCTATAGCTGTCAAGGAAGAAGTTCAAAGAGTTTCGGAAGCCATAGTTAACCGCTACCGTGCTGGTGTGTGGTGCAGGGATATCTATGGGCAGTCAATTAGGGTGCAGGAGGGAGGCATTGTAGTATTTCGCTTCAAATTCCATGATTGGACACTTATTCAAGTAGCAGGTTTTCAACCCATACAGTTTTTCCCAAACTTAAGATACTTTCATGCTGAACATTTGGCAAGAGATTTGGGTACTGAAGCAGTTTTTTGCAAAACTGCCGACGGTTTGTATCAATACTATCTTTATGCCAGCGACAAAAATCCGGAAGGTTTTTACTTTGATTCTTGTTTTGATGATGACAGCAACGATGAGTCTGATCGGCAAAACGTTTTAGCCAAATTGCGTACCTTAGAATATTTGGAGGAGCCTGACGGTGATTTTGGTCATTTTGGGTTTTATTCTTCTCTTCGTGAAAATGACTTCAGGTTGACCTTGTTGAACTTAGGTTCGCCCTCTTGGATAATGTCTGATTTACTAGGAGGGCATGGCATCTATATTCCAACAGTTGGATGGGAGGAAAAGGAAATTGGTGAAAATGTTCAGATGAGTGTATGTGGATTGGGCAATGATGACATAGAACGAATGGACTATATATCTATTTCTTCAGCAACCTCTTGAGAGAAGAAGTTATGGAAATAGAATGTTTGAGATTAACGATTATGTTTTCTGATAGAGTATGTAAATTGTGTATTAATTACCTGTTGAAGTTAGCTCTTAAGAGAGGTTAAATATGTCTGTTAAACGCTATCGCATGATTATTTTCTGTTCTGCCGCGACAACTCTTCTAGTGTCAACAGTAGCTCTTAGTCAGAGTTTTGATGAGCCAATATGTTACCTTGAAGAGCGAAGTGGAGATATTCGCGACCTAAGCAATTTGTGTGGAGTAGATTCTGGGCAGGCAGGTGACTCACCACAACAGACCGTTCATGGACAGCCGCATTTTGAAATCGAAATATTTGAAAGTGACTCGAATGGAGAATCCTACACACGTGTTGAAGCAGAGTCTTTAGAAAGTTCGGATGATCCTCAGCAGATTGCATTCGGAAACTATGTGAACGAGCTAGAACAAGCTTGCGCTGGTTCTGATAGATGTTCTACCAATGCTGGATTAGCCAGGGTGACTCAAGAAATTTGTGATAATCCAGGTGACTGTCCTCACTATATTCTTGTTGAACCTTATGAAAATTCAGAATTGGAGGATTCTGAGGAGTAAACAAGGTAGTGTTGGGAGCAAATGACTAGAAGAAATTATTCGTTGCACTGGAAAAATACCTGTTAGCGGTTTAGCGCTAACAGGTATTTTTCCAAGATTTAAAGCATATCTCTTCAAAAACTGTTCTAACAACTCGACTTTCACTCTTGTGTTTCGTCGTTACTGTGCGAGTTAGTTTTCTTGAATTTTCGGTAATAAATGAAGGATTTTAATCACTTGCTCGTTTGTTTCGTATTGACTGAAGTTGATACTCCCCACAATCCTAAGTGGGTTATCTGAGCACAATCAAACCAAGTAATACCGTAGAACTGGTAACAAATCAGCAGCCCCTATTCTAATTTCCTGTGATTCCTTGTTCCCT
>JAAUTN010000044.1 GCA_012031415.1 Leptolyngbyaceae cyanobacterium SM1_4_3
GGAGGCTAGAACCTGGAGAGCAAGTCGTATAGGACGATGGAACAATTTTGAGCAAGTTAACTGATTTTCTAACAACGCGGCTAAACCCAGTTTAACTGTAGGATGTCCCTACGGGTAACTATATTGCTATTTTGAATACCGCTGACGGGTTTTTGATATGCATTGATGGGGTTCAAAATAGAAACAACGCATATAAAAACCGAATCGACGCATATAAAAATAGAAACGGCAGGGTCAAAAATGGCATTTTCTAAACCATTTGCCGTAGCGCATTGCCTTGTTACCAAGCTCCGGCTTGGTAACAAGGTACCGGAAGCTCCGGCTTCCCAGATTGGCACAGCGGCTTCTCAATTATGGCGGTTCGTGGAATGGGCTTGACAGTCTGCCTGGTGGTGTTTATGGCAGCTAGCTTTTCGGTGTTTAGCCTCGTCTGGTGGTTTGCAACCGCACTGGCGGCGATCGTCGTGGTGCCGACTGCTCTATTAGTCTGGTGGCAGCTTGGGTCGATGCTAAACCTGCTGGTCAAAGGCGGTTCTCAGGCAGTAAATATTGAGTCGAACCCAGTGTTTGGAGCGCTCAAGCAGGCAAATTTCGAGGCTATCTTCCAGCGCTTGAATCTGTTTACTCAGGGCGGGTTGACTGAGGTGCAGTGACTCGGCAGCACGACTAAAATGGAGAGCTTCAGCTACCGAGATGAAGTACTTGAGTTAACGCAATTCCATATCAGTCCGTGGCAATAACTCAAAACTATCAAGTAATCACTAATTGGAAATAGTAACCCATTATTTTGCGTGTATCCTCAAGGAGGTTCAACTGGTTGATGAAGTGCCGAATTTCCCTAATGAAGCAATGCCTGAGAAGCAATCTCCCTCACCTTTGCAGCAATTTGTCTCCCGTCGGTCAGCCTCAAGTTTATGGGACTGAGTGCGATAAGCGATCGCTTCACTCTCACCCGTCCTGATGGCAGGCAAATTGATGTTGCTCGTATCGAAATTCCTAGTTTACGCATGAACATTTCTCGCTTTGAAGGTTCTGTGGCACCTAACCGGACTGGTGAGAATCAGGGCTGGCGACATATTGTGTTTGAGGTGGATAGTGTCGATCAGAACTATCAGCGATTACAAGCACAGGGAGTGCAATTTATTGGCGAACCATTCACCTATGATCCACCCGGTTATCGCATCGGTTTCTTTCGAGATCCTAGAGGCAACATCTTGGAACTTTACCAAGACCTACAATGACTGAATGCAAAGGAGGTAGCACCGATGAGCCGTATTCCTCAATCCAGCGATCGCCCATCCTCACCTGAAACCAATTCCACCGATCAACATTTCTCAAACAGTCAAGAGAACACTAGAAGCACACAAAAGCAATCCAGCAGAATCATCATGATCGCCACGATTAGTTCTCTCGTGGCCATCATTGCAACTGTGTGGTTAACAAGTGAACGTAACGGACCAGGATCGCAACTCCTGACCACAACCAATACTTACGCTACACCCATCGAAAGAGCAACGAACACACCAGCGGCAGCGGCAAGCAGCGAAGTTGCTCAATCGGATACGACATCCAATCCGATTGCTAACTGTGTCGCCACAGAAACCATGCCGGGTGGAGATAACTTTTATGTGCCGAACGCTCCTCTGGTGCAAAATCTAGGTAGAGGATTGGTGGTGCAAGGGACGGTGAGAGAAGCAGAAAGCTGTGCACCTGTTCGCAATGCTCGAATTCAAATTTGGTTGAACACCGAACGAGGTGGCGAGGGAGAAGCCAGCAATCGAGGCAGTGTGATGACCGATGAAAACGGGCGATATAGCCTGGAAACCTCACCCGTTGTTTCGCAGTTTGGGCAACCGCACGTCCATATTGCCTATGATGATGGGGACTATCGTTCACTTTTCTTACGCGCGGTGATGGAAAGCGAAGATGTTTCAACGTTCACCGTAGATTTCATACTGGAGCCACGTCGATGAACTGGTCTCTGCAATCCTGGCCGATGCGGGCAGTGTTACTCATCTTTGTCATGCTGCCCGCGCTATTAGCTGCCCTGAGTCCACTCCAACACGGGCGCGCACCTCTCTGGATTTTAGGAACATTGGCAGGTGTGTTGTCTTTGAGCTTGATTGTAGTGCAGGTGTTGCTACCGACGGGATGGCTCAACTTTGGCATAGGTGAACAAAATTTTCGCTGGCATCGAGTTTTGGGTATCAGCATCACTTTACTTGTGGTTGCTCACATCCTTGTACTTTATCTTTACAGCCCTGATGATATTGGAGATGCCCTGATTCTAGCTGCTCCTACTTATTCGCGGTTAGGAGTGCTTTCAGCAACCTGTCTGTTGATCTCTGTAGGACTGGCGCTCACCCGTTCTAAGCTGCCACTTACACCGGCGGATTGGCAGATTCTTCACAGTTTTCTGGCAGTGGCAGTTGTGGGGACTGCGATCGCCCATGCCTTCCTTCTACAAGGCACATTAGATGGATTTGCAGAAGGATTGCTGTGTGGCAGTGCGGTGGTTGCCGTTCTCATGGCGGTCATCTACTGGCATCTTCAGTAGATCGCAAAATTGTTGCCTTATTAGCCAAGCTCCGGCTTCCCAAATTGACACAGCGGCTTCTCAATTACGGCGGTTCGTGGAATCCGTCGCCTTTGTCGCAAGGAATCCGGAGCTTCCTCAATGGCATTGCCAGGCTGGAGCCTGGCGACGAGATTAAATGGCTGGGGTTGTAGTAAAAACCCAGCATGAAACGACTTGCTATATACTGATCTTTACATTTGTTAACTAACGGGCACTCCTGCGGAGCATTTAATCATGACCCCTGAACCTTTTACGAATCCTCCTGTATTTACGCTAATTATGGTGAGCAATTTTTTCGCGATCGCCTTTGGGTTTATTTTCAAAGACATTCTGGAATATCAGGTGGCTCAGTGGGATGCAAACCGCCAGTCTCAATCTAAGATTAACTATGCAACGCCCCATGCGATCGCCGCTTACCTGGGTTTGACGGTCTGCCTGGTGGTTTTTATGGCGGCTAGCTTTTCGGTGTTTAGCCTGGTTTGGTGGTTTGCGATTGGGCTGGCGGCGATCGTCGTAGTGCCAACTGCGCTGCTGATCTGGTTTCAACTGGGTTCAATGCTGAGCCTGTTGGTCAGAGGTGGTTCTCAGGCAGTGGATATTGATTCCTATGGCGCGGGCGCAATGTTTGACTCTCAGGCGGCGAAGCCGAAGCCGATGGAGTGAAGCAGTAAGAATGAGGGATGAGGAATGAGGGATGAGGGATGAGGATTTGTTGCTTACTGCCTGTCTTGGACGAGTTTTGGGAGGCGATGACTCTTAGCTGCACTATTTGACCGCAGCTTTTTCCTCGACTGGTGTTGTCTTCCCGTCTGTTTTTCCGTTGGCGGCAGGTTTTAGCTGTGACTCAAACAGTTGATTGACTAGCGATCGCGCTGGCTCTGCTTGGGTCACGGCTTCACCATAGGCGGTGTGAGCTTCCATCAGTTTCCGCAAATTCTTTAGTCCATTGCGGAGTATGTTTTTCTGATCCTCATTCAGTGGATCAGGCTCAAACAACAAACTCACCGTTTGCAGCATTGGCTGTGCCTCAACCTGAGCATCCTGAAGTTTTATCTTGGCCTTTAATAGGGCTTCCAGTGATTCAATTGCGGCCATTGCGTCATTATTAGCGGTCATAGGTTTTCTCTAAGATGTTTCTCTAAGGTGGGTGTAGATGCGAAGGCGCACGGTATTACTCATAACATACTATCTTGTGGTTGCTTTAGCTTGAGCCAAGACTGGGCGATCGCCGCTTTCCACTCACTTTTGCAGATGGGGTCACGGCTCTCGATTCTAAGGTGAATTCAGGAATCTCTCGCCGCTCAAACTCACTCAGGCTGTACTGCTCACAAACTAAGCTGAGCCGATTGGTTGAACGGGTGACAGGGTTAATCGAGTGTGTCAGGTCGCCCTGAAACCACAGCAACATATTGGTTTGTGGCTGAATTTGAGCAACCTGACGTTTACCTTTTTGCAAAACCAACTCACCCCCCTCTAAATCATCGGGCACTCGTACATACAAAACACTGACAACATCGGGTGGTTCAACCGTCTTGCAGTAAGAACGCAGCGACCGATCAATATGTGGATCGACTCGTGAACCTGTTTTGAGCAACAGTGGATTGAGATAGAAGGCATTGCAATCTGGTTGGAGGGCGATCGCCAAGTACTGTTTAAAGAAGGGAAACTGTCGCTCCACTTCTGTTAACCCAGAACGCTGAAACACCAGTGAAAATCCTTTCGTGTTGACAAAATCTCGGTTCAGGTTATTGACTGCAAAATAAGGACAGGTAAGGATTTGTCCCTCTAACTCACTTAAATATGTGACTGGGAAAGCAGGGTACTGTTGGCGGTAATAAGTACTCATTTGATTCACTCAAGCATGGCTGGGGGCGGACATCTGTGGCTTATAGGTTGCCCCGTTATTGGATGGACAAAAGATAACTGTAGCGCATGGAGGTGATAGCCGCAGTCTCCCGGTACAGGGCTACTGCCTGAACAGGTAGCGGCGAGGGATAATGGAGTGCCGCCAGCCCCATAAAGCGGGTCGCCTACCAGGGGAAACCCACTTGCTGCCAGGTGAATCCGAATTTGGTGAGGTCGTCCTGTAAGAATGGTGACTTCTACCAGTGTGTGGGTTTGGTTGCGTCTCAGGACATGGCACTCACTGTGAGCAGGCAATCCATCTGGAGTTGCGGCGTAGAGATAGCCCAACGGGGCATAGGAAACTTTGCCGATGGGCTGGGTGATGGTGAAACAGTCTGGCAGGGTCGTCCCGCTTGCCAGGGCGCGATAGGTTTTACGAATTTGGCGATCGCGCATCTGCTGACTCAAACTCGCTCGTGCGGCGGACGATCGCGCCAGCAGCATTAACCCTGAAGTTCCTCGTCCGAGGCGATGAATGGGTACGGGTGGCGACTCCGGATAGCGCTGCTGAAGTTGCCATAGCAGCGTGTTTTGCAGAAAGCCTCCTCCTGGCAAAACAGGTAAACCCGATGGCTTGGCAATCACCAGTAAATCTGCATCCTCGTGCAGTACATTGAATTCTAGAAGAACCTCCGGTTCCTGCCAGGGTGGACGCTGATAGGTGAGTTGGTGTTCTGCTTTCAGGAGGACTGTAGCAGTGGTTGGCATTCCGTTTAACAGGACTTGACCGCTGGCAATTCGCTGTTCCCAGTCGGCACGGCTGGAGTGTGGGTAGCGCTGCGTGTAGTAGTCCAGCACCGACAAATCGTGCGTTTTGTTAGTGATGCGATCGCAATATGTCCAGCCCTGATTCACCCAACTCCCTCAAATTTAGCTTTGATCTTCCATCATTTCTAACGCTTCAAGCTACCGGATTTCACGCCTTGCCTATAATCTAATAGTCTATCCTAATAGTCAGTGCGCCAGGGTTGGTTACATTAAACACCGTTACTTTGAGGTTGCCAGAATGCGTCATCGCGCTAGTGAAAAGAGTAAAAAACTAGAGTCAATGCGTATTTTGACAATTGCCACTAGCATCATTCTCTCCGTCGAAGGAATAGTGGGCGATCGCACCCTGGCTCAAATTACACCCGATAGAACCCTGGGCGCTGAAAATTCTCAGGTTTTTCGCGATGCCTCTGGTCAGCTCGTGGACATTGGTGGAGGAGCAATTCGCGGCACAAACCTATTCCACAGTTTCACAGAATTTAATGTAGGTGGACAACAGCAAGTCTATTTCACCAATCCCGCTGGAATTGAAACTATCCTGAGTCGCGTCACCGGAGGCAACCCGTCCGAGATTCTAGGAACCCTGGGAGTCAACGGTAATGCAAACCTGTTTTTACTCAACCCCAACGGCATCCTGTTTGGACGAGATGCCCGTCTGGATATTGCAGGTTCCTTTGGCGCTACCACCGCCGATCGCTTCTCCTTTAACAACGGTTTAGAGTTTAGCGCCGTTGACCCCAACGTGCCGCCACTGCTCACCCTCACAATTAACCCAGGGGTACAGCCAGGTAGAGTTGTAGGCGGAACGATTACAAATTGGGGCAACCTCACCGCAGGACAAGATTTATCGCTGATTGCAAACACGTTGAACCTGAGTGGACGGCTTCAGGCAGGCAGAGCATTGACGCTAAGGGCACTGGATACGGCATGGATACGCGATCGCTCCACTCACCCCTTCCTTGCCTCAGCGGGAGGAGACTTAAGGGTGCAGGGCGATCGCCAGGTCAACATCTTTGCGCTAAACCATCCTGACAGCGGCTTCTTTGCGGGTGAAAATCTGGTGTTGCGGTCTGCCAATGCGGTGCAGGGAGACGCTCACTACACCGCAGGAGGCGACTTTCGGATTGAGCAGTTAAACGGCAGATTAGGCAGTTTATCCAGCCCCTACGACCCCATCATTCGGGCAAATGGGAATGTGAGTTTTACCCGTTACACAGGAGCCTCTCTACATATCTTTGCAGGCGGCGCAGTTAACATCGGCAGCGTTGAAATTACAGGAACAGATGTAACCAATGCTGTAAATGAGACGGTGGTTCTCTCGGACGGTTCAACGCTGCGGGTGAGTGGTGCAACACAACCCACATTAGATATTCGGGCAGGTACAACAGCAGTTGGAATGCCTTCTGATGTAACCGGAACACCCGCTCCCACTGGTTTGAGCCAATCGACTCCATCGGCAAATATCACGATTGGCGAAATCATTTTGAATCAACCGGATGGATTGGTTTTTCTCACGAATCAATATCAGCCAAACTCACTAAACGGCACGATTGAGCTTGGATTGGTGGATGCGATCGCTTCTCCCGTTGGCGGTTCCATCACTCTAGATGCCCGCAGTGGAATCACTTTAAATGACATTGTGGAGGTGTCTGGAGTCGATTTGTCCACGAACTTTATTACCGGGAATGGGGGAAATGTAACCTTACTGGCAGGCGGTGATATTCGCTTAAACGAAGGTGCCATTATCTCAGATGGGCTGTTAGGGGGAAATATTCGTCTCAATAGTGAGGGGGCGATCGCCATTCGTGGCACGGGCAACTCTACAGAATATTCAATTGCCAGCAATACCTTTACAGATACAGCGGGGGCAAACAGTGGCAGTATTGAAATCACGGCCCAGTCACTCTCTAGCAGCAATGCTGGAAATATTGCCGCTATTACCTTCGGCAACGGAAATGCCGGAAATATTACGATCAGCACCGATGACTTTATTTCGCTTGACAACAGTGAGATTGTTAACGTTGTAGAAATAGGAGCAACAGGCAGCGGTGGTGACATTAATGTGACAACGCGATCGCTCTCTCTTGAGAATGTATCAGGAATACTGGCGCTCACCCTGGCTGACGGCGCAGCAGGCGATGTGAATCTCACTGCCCGTGAATCAGCCTCACTGAACGATAGCCAGGTGGCAAGTTTCGTAAACCTGGGAGCCGCAGGGCAGGGAGGCAATTTAAACCTCAGCACGTCCTCACTTTTAGTAACCAATGGCGCTCAGGTCAGTGCTAACACGCTGGGGTTAGGGAGTGCAGGTCAAGTCAGAATCAACGCAGCGGACTCCGTTATTTTAGACGGCATCAGCGATGACGGTATCGCGAGTGGTGTGTTCAGCAATGTTTTTAACCGCATCGACGCAGATGGGTTGATCATTGCAACAGAGGGAAACGGTGGCAACATTGATCTCACCACGCGATCGCTCTCTATCTTAAATGGCGCTCAAATCAACGCCAGCACTGAAGGCATTGGAGATGCAGGGAATATTAACCTTAACGCTAATTCTGTCCGGGTTACGGGAACTGGATTTGATAGTTTTCAGAATATCTTTTCGCCTAGCTCAATTGTAAGTGAAGTGTTATTTGACGCAGATGGCGCAGGGGGCAGCATCAGCCTGACCGCAGCCACTCTCGAAGTATCAGATGGTGCTCAAATTAGCGCTAGCACTGACGGTTTAGGCAACGCGGGAAATTTGGACTTAAACATTACCGATTCTGTCACATTAACAGGAACAGCCAGTGGACTTTTTGCAGATACACTGACAGGCTCCAGCGGCAATGGCGGCAGCATTTTTCTCAGCAGCAATCAGGTTTTCATTCAAGATGAGGCAAGTATTGGAGTTGGCAGTGATGGGTTTGGCGTTGGTGGCAACATTCAAATCAATGGAAACTCACTATTCCTCGATAACAGAGGTCTGATTTCTGCTCGAACTGCCAGCACTACAGGCGGCAACATCACGTTAAACTTCGCAGATGCGATTGTGCTGCGCCGCGAAAGTGAGATCTCTACCACCGCAGGTACGGCGCAGGCGGGTGGCGATGGCGGCAACGTTACAGTTGACACTAACTTTTTGGTGGCGGTGGAATCCGAAAATAGCGACATTACCGCTAATGCCTTTCAGGGACAAGGGGGAAACATCAGCATCACGGCGATCGGCGTGTTTGGCATTGCCCCCCGTGAGGCACAAACTGAACTCAGTGACATCACCGCCAGCTCAGAGTTTGGCGTGGATGGCGTAATTGAAATTAATCGCCCTGACGTTGATCCCAGTCGCGGCACCGCAGAACTGCCTACGGATGTGGTAGATGCTTCTCGCCTGGTGGCGCAGGGTTGCTCAGCCGGAAATGAGGCGATCGCCAGTCAAATTGGTGAGTTTACCATCACCGGACGAGGTGGCTTACCTCCCAGCCCCACCGAGCAACTCAACGGTGACGCAATCCTGGCAGACTGGGAAACACTGGAAACACCCGCAGATCTACAGACCGCACCCGCTGACGCTGCAAGCGCTATAGAGCCAGCACCCGCCGAACTGGTTGAAGCTCAGGGATGGGCGATCGCCCCCAACGGTCAACTCACCCTCATCGCCCAAGCCACCGCAACGCCTCATTTTCCCTGGGCAACTTCCGCAACTTGTCGTTAAAACGAGCGCTAAGATCTGCGACTTCTCGAAGAAGTCGCAGATCTGAACCGCCTTTTAGGAACTGGTGTTAGACCAGCAGTTCACCTGTTTCTTGCAGCGCATGAAGACGGTGATAGATACCGCCGTGCTGCAATAGCTCATCGTGACTGCCAACCTCAACAATTTCTCCCTGATCCAGCACCACAATCTTATCTGCCTCGCGCACAGTGCTAAGACGGTGAGCAATGATAATCGTAGTGCGAGTACCAAGAATGCTTTTCATCGCCAGTTGAATCGATCTCTCTGATTCGTAGTCCAGGCTAGAAGTCGCCTCATCAAACACCAGCACATCAGGATTCATCAGCAAAGCTCTGGCAATTCCCAGGCGTTGCCTTTGCCCACCCGACAGCCGCACCCCCCGCTCACCCACAGTTGTGTAATAGCGCTTGGGAAATAGGTGAATGAACTCATCGACTCTGGCGACGCGGCAGGCAAACTCCACTTCCTCAAACGAGGCATTGGGGTTGCCGTAGGTGAGGTTGTCCAGCAGCGTTCCGTTAAACACATCCACCTCCTGGTGAACGATCGCCAGTCGCTTGCGATAGCCCGCTACATCCAGCTTGCGAATATCCTGTCCGTCAATCAGAACGTTGCCCTGCTGCGGCTCAAAATAGCGAAACAGCAGCTTCACCAAAGTAGACTTACCGGAACCAGAACGCCCAACCAGCGCCACCGTTTGATATGGCTCAATCAGCAGATTGATATTCCTGAGTACAGGTCGATTGGAGTCATAGCCAAAGGTGACATGAGAGAAATCGACCTTACCTGTGAACTGGTAGTGCTGCACGGCATCAGCTTCCTTAACCAAACTGGCAGCATCGGAACCCGTCGGAAGCTGCATAAACTCATGCAGACTAATCATAGATGCATAGCGGCGGGCAAAGATTTCAGCAAGCTGACCAATGGGGTCTAGCTCAGAGTACGCCATGCTAGAAACAGTGAGAATGGTGACAAAGTGCCCCAGAGAAACCTGTCCCCGCAGAGTTGCAATCAGGGTAAACGCCAGCACCAGAAATACACAGATTTGCACGATCGTGCGCTGCGTCACACCCAGCTTGATATAGCCGCGATGAATCCGGTAGTCAATCACCTGAAACTCGCGGTTAAATCGGGTGCTTTGCCGCTTTAACTCATGGGATTCGGTGGCAAAAGCCTTCACCGTTTTGATGTTGGTAATGATCTCAGAGGTGCGGCTTTCAGTATTCTCCTCGTGTCTTTCGATCGCCCGCTCTCGAGCAACCAGTTGTTTTAGCTTGTACAGACTGAGCGTAAGAATGAGGATAAACGACAGCAGAAAGGCGATCGCAATCCGCCATTCGATAAACCAGATCAGAATGAAAATGCCCAGCACCCGCGCCAGCTTGGGAATTAGCTGTCCGGCGATTTCGGGGTAAGTCCAGGTGTGGTTAGATAGCCCTCTGGCTACCCGTCCGGCAATTCGTCCAGGGTTGTTTTCGTCGTAAAACTCTAGCGGCAGGGTGAGAATTTTTTGAAGTACCTGCTTGGCATGATCCCGACGAGAGCGCAGAGCAATATCCCAGTGAAACCAGGCTCCTACCCAGGGCTGAATCGGCGCACGGACAACGGTTGTGATGAAGATCAGTCCGAGCAGAACGGCGATCGCCATTTCCCGGCTTGACGGCAGATTAACCCAATTGGCTAGCGCCTCAATGCTGCGCTGAAGCAGTGCGTCTACGGGCTGGTTAGACAGCACATTCAGAATTTGCCCGATTGCGTAGGGAACAACGAGATCAATTATTTCAAATAGGCTACTGGCAGCAATGCTGAAGGCGGCGATCGCTGCATACGGTCGGTAGTAGCGGAGAATATCGGAAAACTTTGCCATGATGTTTGACCTCACTGCTGCCCTGAGTCGGTTAAAGCAGTTGAGCAGAACCCAAATGCATTAAGACTACAGATTGTAGCATTAATGTATTATTTGGCAAAAGAAGAGGGAGGAGAGCTAAACCCTCCTCCCTCTTTTTGTTGAGAAACTCTGTAGGGGCAAACGGCTCTTTGCCCTTACAAAGGTATGGCAGTACAAAGATTCAGTTAGGACAGGCAGCAAGCGACAAAGCTTTGATGAATCGAGTTCGGACTCATCCTTCCCACCACAACACCTTGACCATGCCTAATCTTGACCATGCCTAATTGAGAGCGTAAGCAGACTGCAATGCCCACAAAATTAGAAGAACGATAGAGCCTAAGAGCAGCGTGGAAAAAAGGGCGATCGCCACTGGGCTATCGGCTCCCTTAAATTTCATGATCCCTCGATTCAAATCTGTCATAAATGTGTGTCCTCCTCTTGGAAATTTTCAGGGTTAAAGACAGAATGGACTGGCTTAAAGACGCGATAGGAAAATTGCCTGAGCCGAACCTGCCTCGATTTTATCCAGACTCTCAAAGCCTTTGATGTCAAATTGAGGGGGGAAAGCTTAAATCTGTCTTGAGATTAAGCAAAGTAAAACGAGCCGTTGGGTCATGACTACGCACTGTGAACGAGGGAGTTACATGAAGGTTGCTTTAATTGCTTTGGCGATCATCGTCGGATTGGTTCTACTGACTGAAGTGAGTTTGCGGATTTTGTTTGGCTTTGGCAATCCGCTGACTTACATTGCGGATGAGCAAATTGGCTATTTGCTTGCACCCAGTCAGAAAACTCGCAGGTTTGGCAACCGCATCCGCATTAACCAGTACTCTATGCGTAGTCCAGAAGTTTCACCCTCTCGACCTGAAAAAACGCTACGGCTACTGCTGCTGGGAGATTCTGTAGCCAATGGCGGCTGGTGGACCGATCAGAATGACACGATTTCAGCCATGCTTCAGCAACAGCTACAGGCTTCGCTGGGAGCCACTGCCTTTGAACAGCTAGAAGTACTGAATGCCTCGGCGAACTCCTGGAGTCCACGCAATGAGCTAGCCTATCTGCGGCGATTTGGCAGCTTTGAGGCACAGGCTGTTGTGCTGCTGATCAACACAGACGATCTGTTTGGCACCGCTCCTACGTCTCTTCCGGTGGGGCGCGATCGCAACTACCCCGATCGCAAACCGCCTTTTGCCCTGGCTGAACTGGTGAACCGCTACTTGCTTAAACAGCAGCCTATTCCAGAAATGGCTGAAGTGATGTCAGAAGGGGGCGATCGCGTTGGCTTTAACTTAGAGGCAATTCAGCAAGTTAACCAACGGGTCAGCCAATCCAACGGGCAACTCATTCTAGCCATGACTCCCCTACTGCGAGAAATTGGCACTCCTGGTTCACGCGATTATGAAATCAAAGCCCGTCAGCGGCTAAAGGATTTCACCGAGAACACACAAATTCTCTATCTGGATTTTTTGCCTATCTTCAATCGTGCAGAGTCGCCCAAAACCCTTTACCGTGACCACATTCACCTGAGTCCTCAAGGAAATCAGGTCGTTAGCAAACACTTGGTCAAAGATTTAGTAGAGTTGATCCAACTTCAATAAGGTGTGCAGCAAGACGTTTGCGCCCTGAACGCACTGCTGGGGAGAGGTATATTCGGCTTCAGAATGGCTGACTCCCGATTGGCTGGGCACAAAGATCATACCCATGTCAGTGATGCGTCCAACCTCAAGGGCATCGTGTCCGGCGCGGCTGGGCAGGTGGCAATAGCTTAGCCCTAACTCCTGGCAGGCTGATTGGATGGTGTCTTGAATCTGGGGTGCAGCGGGTGTAGGTTCGACGCTGAGCAGCGGCGTGATTTGGATGTCGGTTTGGGTAGCAGTGGCGATCGCCCCACCGCTTGTTTCAACTGGCTTCGCATCTCATCCAGACAGTCTTTTGACAAGTCGCGCATATCCACCGTTAGCTTGACCTGACCCGGCACAATATTGACCGCATTGGGAGAAACCGTCAGATAGCCAACGGTGGCAACGGGCTGACTGGGCATTCGTTGGGCAATGTCCTGGACGGCTAAAACAACCTGAGCAGCAGCAACAAGAGCATCCTGCCGCATATTCATGGGGGTCGTGCCCGCGTGGTTTGCCTGACCTGTGATGGCGATCGCCTCGCGCACCATTCCCACAACGCCCTGCACAACTCCAATTTCGGTTTGAGTCTTTTCCAGGACTGCGCCCTGCTCGACGTGCAGTTCTACAAAGGCGGCCAGGTCTGCACGGCTGCGTTTGGCGGTGGGTAGGTCGTCCCAGTTGCCGCCCAGGGTTTCTAGACAGGTCTGAATCGATTCGCCGACTTTGGGCTGATACTGTTCAGGCGCGTTGAGCAGAGCGGTTCCGGCGATCGCCTGACAGCCAATCATGCTGCTTTCCTCATCGGTGAAAACGATCACCTGAATGGGATGGCTTAACCGCAAGTCGTTCTCTCGCAAGGTTCGCACGGCTTCGATTCCAGCTAGGACACCCAATACGCCATCAAAACGTCCACCAGAGGGAACGGTATCAATGTGAGAACCCGTTGCCAGTGCAGGTGCATTCACCTTTCCAGGATAGGTGCCAATCAGGTTCCCGGCTGCGTCGGTTTTGACGCTCATGCCTGCTTCGACCATCCACTGCTGCACTAAGTAGCGGGCCTGCAAGTCTTCTGGCGTAAAGGCGAGGCGGCAAATGCTGCCAGTGGGCTGTTTGCCGATTCGGGCTAAGCGGTTGATGCTGTCGTTGAGGCGATCGCCATTGATGGTAAGAACTGAGGAAGTGAGCATAGGTGTTAAGTATTATCGCGTTACAAAGATTGGTTAGGGATTGATACTAAGGATCACGAATTTATTGAAGTGCAATCTCCTGGGTAGGGACATGGCAATGCCATGTCCCTACGAAAATTCTGGTTTTCAAGTTATTTAATTCACGATCCTAAGACAGACGGTAAGCGGCATAGCTTCGATAAACAAGGTTTGGTTTCCTCCTTCCTCTCTCATCCTTCCTCCCTCCTGCTAGTTGGGGTAAAGGTGGAGAGCATTCCCGTGTAGGGTTTGGCGATCGGGTATGCCAAATCGCCAACTTTGCTAGTGGTTAGCTTTAAGCTGACCAGGGCCTCTACAAATTTTACGGCTGCGCTTACACCATCAATTACTGGAATGCCAAGCTCGGTGCTGATCTCGGTTGCCAAATCAGCCATGCCGCTACAGCCGAGGGCGATCGCCCCACAGTTATCTTCTTTCAGCGCAGTCTTGCACTCGTTGAGAATCATCTTTTTGGCGAATGAATCTTCTTCCAAGCTGAGAACAGGCAAGTCAATTGCTCGAATCTTGCGGCAAAAGTGAGTCATGCCATAGCGCTCAACCAGATGCTGGGCAATGATTTGAGTGCGGCGTAACGTTGTCACAATTGAGAAACCCGTCGCGACAAAAGTTGCAGCGTGCATGGCGGCTTCGGCAATTCCCAAAACTGGGCCCCTAGCCAACTCACGCGCCGCCAGCAGCCCCGGATCGCCAAAACAGGCAATCACGTAGCCATCAACCCCGTCTGCTTCTCCTTTGCGAATCTCCTCCAAAATTCCCACTACGCTCAAGGCTTCGTCATAGTGACCTTCAATCGAAACAGGGCCCATTGTCGGATTGCAGGCAATAATTTCAGTGTCAGAACTCGCAACCCTCCGAGCCGCAATGCCAATCTTGTCGGTCATACTGGCGGTGGTGTTGGGGTTAATCACTTTGAGTTTCATTAGCGACAAACTGGGATTTGCACAAACGACAGAGTATTCAAATAGATTAATCCTTATCTTTAAAGGGTTCAGCGTCTACAAGAACTACTCAAATTCTTTTATTCTGATAAACTCCATATCGTTTTTATATGAGGCTCAGCCTTAAAGAGAATTAGTATCAGTTTCGGCTACCGCTTGCAGGAAGAGACGGGCAGGGATAGATCGCCAGAGATCAAAACGTCAATTCTCTACGTTTGGATTATAAACAGTCTATGAAAATTACCTGAGTTTGTTGCGTATGTCGGTCAGTCGGAATAAACTTGTACAAGCTAAAAGTGCATCATTGATAGATTTATCTGATTAAACACGCACACAAAGTAAGAGCAGCAAATCAGCAACTTCCATCGTTTCGGAATCTGGACAACTCAGATCATCTATCGATCAGGCTTCTACTACACTAGTTCCTAACATCAATTATTTCTTCTCATCTAGCAATCTCAATATTTTGCGAGAGGTACATTCTCGTGCAAATTTCACAATTATCTGTTCCACAATCGGTGTGAGGCTGCTGTATTTGGAATGAGAGCAGAGAGGAATTTGTTATATTTGCGAAGTTCAACAGTCATTTAACTTGCTGTCATTCAACTTGCTTCTACCTTCCTTAAAATAGGGATAGAGCCAATGGTTTTAGATTCTAGAAATGGCTTTAGCCTCTAATACCAATTTTTTATGAAGTTGCTCTGAACAAGGGGATTAAGCCCCTTGTTCCACCAGGGTTCATTCTGTGCAGGCTCAAATTAAATTGGTATAAAGGCTCTAACTTTCAAGCAGTAGCAAATGATATTGGGTGCTATATCAGCACCAAGCTGCGTGACAAGTCGGATTTGAAACTAACTGTGATAGAAGTCAAAAGAGCGAATTTTGACAAAATTCCTAAAAAAGAAAGATATTTCCTGATTTTTCAAAGCGCAACTGAATGAGTAATTGGTGGATTGGGAAAATATCAAATTCTAATTCATCTAGCCCTTGCCCTACATTTTCTATTAGAAAATAGGGCTTGAATGTTCCCTACGTACAGGTAATTTACTGTGATCAAGACACTTCTAGGAAAATTCAAGAGCGGATTCAACCTACAGGATCAAATTCTGTTTCTACTGCTATTAAGCAGTATTTTTCCAGTTTTGATTGTAGGAACCTATAGCATTCTTTCTTCGAGTGGGGCTTTGTCAAACTTAGCTGAAACCAAGCTAGAAGAAGCGGTGGCTGATGACGCTGAAAGTATCCTTGCAATTTTGCAAGGTATTAATGAGGATGTTTTGTTTCTCAGTGAAACTCCACCTGTTCAAGGTATTATTCGGGCTAGAGATGGTGGCAGCTTCGATGAGCAAGGCAAATCCTCTTACAACGAGTGGGTTGGTCAGTTAGAGACAACCTTTGCCGCCATGATGGAGCAAAAGCCCTATTATATGCAGCTTCGATATTTGGATGAAACTGGACAGGAGTTGGTGCGAGTTGATTCGGATGGCACTAACGTAAAAATTATCTCTTCAACGGAGTTGCAAAATAAGGGCGATCGCCCATACTTTACTGAAACAATGCAGTTAGTCCCTGGCGTTGTCTACACTTCACCCGTAGAGCTAAATCAGGAACGGGGTCAAATTGAAACACCTTACAAACCAACAATTCGTTATGCTACGCCTGTTTTTGATCAGGCTGGCACAAAAAGAGGAATCGTAATTGCCAACGTATTTGCTAACGAATTCCTTAAACTGCTCGAAGAACAAAGCTTGGGCGGGGGCGAATCAATCTATCTAATCAATCAAGACGGTTTTTATCTCTCTCATCCAAACCCAGAAAAGGAGTGGGGAGTTGATCTTAAGCGAGATGAGAGACTGGAAAATGATTACCCAGCGGCGATCGCCGAGCAAATTTTGAGCAATGAGCAAGGGCTAATTCGCCAGGGAACAGATCAACTCATTGCTTATCAAAGAATTGTTCCTAATCCAGATCAGTCAGACTCTTTAACCGTTGTTACTCAAGCTCCCAAACGAGTTATTTTCTCCTCGGTCAATTCACTTAAACTTGTCTCTGCCCTGATCATCTTAGTTTCGCTGGCTACAGTGCTGCCTATAGGAATTGTCAGAGCGCGTCAACTGACAAATCTAATTAAGGAGTTGATTGGCGGCATCTCTGCATCTAGTCAGCAGAATTTTTCTGCTCTAGAGGAGCAAGAACGAATTGCTAGCCAACAGGCGGCCTCAGTTAACGAGACGACGACGACGATGGATGAATTGGAAGCTTCCTTCCGTCAGTCGGCAGAACAAGCCAAAGCAGCAGCAGCAGCAGCACGACAAGCACTAGAGCTAACAGAGACAGGTACCAAAGCGGTAGAAGAAAACCTGGGAGGTATGTTTACCCTGGAGAAAAAGGTCGGAACTATTGCTGACCAGATGCTACATCTGAGCGAGCAAGCTAACCAGATTGGCAGCATTTCTCAACTCGTCTCTGATTTGGCCAATCAAACTAATATGCTAGCGTTGAACTCAGCCGTTGAAGCCGTTCGTGCCGGAGAACACGGCAAAGGCTTCTCTGTCGTTGCTAACGAAATTCGCAGACTCGCTGACCAAAGCCAGAGATCAGCAGAAAAGATTGGCAAGCTGGTTTCTGAAATTCAAAGTTCAATCAACTCAACCGTTATGGTGACTGAGGAAGGGACAAAAACAGTAGCAACGGGAGTACAAATTGCTCAAAGAACCGAGCAGGCTTTTGCTGGTGTAGAAGAGGCGGTCAACAAGGTGGTTTTGAACAACCAGCAAATTTCACTCAACTTAAAACAGCAGTTGGATGGTATTCAGCAGGTTGTTCAGGCAATGGACGTGATCAACAAAGGTGCGAAAGAAACCGCTGTTGGCATTAACCAAACCAAGATGGGTACACAGCAACTTACTGAAGTTGCCATGAAGCTCAAACAAACTGTGTAGCTGAAGTCATAATCTACCTGCCTTGTTTAACCCGGTATAGCCACAGACGAACACATGATACTAGACGATGAACTTCGGCATCTGTATGACATTTCTACCCAGGAACGCTTACAGAGATTAGAAGCGGGTTTGCAGCAGCT
Source organism: Leptolyngbyaceae cyanobacterium SM1_4_3 (assembly GCA_012031415.1). GTDB lineage: Bacteria > Cyanobacteriota > Cyanobacteriia > Elainellales > Elainellaceae > JAAUTN01. The sequence goes on from JAAUTN010000044.1 coordinate 17,717, forward strand.
TCAAAAACACCCAGAAGATAAAGCCACTCTAGAAGAACTACGCAGAGATGCTCACAGTCTCAAAGGAGACTCTCGAAGTGTGGGAGTTACAACGGTAGAAACTCTCATTCAAAAAATTGAAGCAATTCTGAAAGCGATTCAAGCTAAGCAAATTGCCTTGACTTCTGAGTTGAGTAACTGCCTGCATCAAGGATTCAATGCGATCGGCAGACTGATGCGTGAAGCGGTGACAGATTGTCCCAGTGAGGTGAACATCTCTCAAATGCTTGATCTGTTAACAGAAGCTCATCTGTCAGCAGCGGCCCAACTAAAAGCGGTTGAGGCAGAAACTTCATCTCAATTTGGATCTACTGCATCGAATTTGATCGGTGATGAAGAGTTACGCACTCTTTACGAAATCTCTAGCCAAGAACGACTGCAAAAACTCAAGATAGGGTTGCTGCATCTAGAGCAGCATTCGGCTGATGTATCAGTCCTTGAGGAGTTGCGACAGGAAGTTCATAGCCTTAGGGGAGACTCTAGAACTGTAAAAGTTGAGGATGTTGAAGTTCTCAGTCAGCAGATTGAGGAACTTCTAAAGGCGATTCAATCTGGGAAACTCACATTGAATGCTCAAGTAAGCAACTGTTTGCACCAGGGGCTAGAGGCGATCGAAAAACTTGTTCAAGAGGCGGTAACGGCTCGACCGAGTGAAGTTGATATCACTCAAATTCTTGACCAGTTGGTTAGGACTGTTTCACACAATGAGGAGTTGATGTCTGATGTTGTTCTGGCTGACGGTCTGGTGCAACAGATGCCACAGGTTATCGAGTCAATTCGCCCGGCAGCATCGGCGGTTGTCCCAAGTTTCATTGATGACGAAGAACTTCGTCATCTCTATGAGCTTTCAAGTCAACAACGTTTGCACAAGCTAAAGGAGGGGCTATCATACCTGAAGAAACATCCCGGCGATGAAGCAACCCTTGACGATCTTCGACGAGAAGCTCACAGTCTTAAGGGAGACTCAAGAACGGTAGGAGCAGAAACAGTAGAAATTCTAACTCAACGAGTTGAAGCGGTTTTGAAAGCCATTTATGCTAGGCAGATCGCGTTTACTTCTCAACTGAGCGACCATATTCATCAAGGATTAGATGCTATAGATAAGCTGGTGCATGAGGCCGTTACAGGGCAACCCGCTGAGGTAGATCTGCCTCTTCTTGAGTTGTTGCTACAAACTGCTGTTGATGTAGAAGCGCTACAACCCGCCTCTGCTTTAGCAGAAAGCCTTGCTTCTCAGGTTGCGCCAACCTTCATTGAGGATGAGGAACTTCGAGAAGTTTATAAAGTTTCCAGCCAAGAGCGATTGCAAAGAATGGAAGCGGGGTTGCTGTATCTAGAGAAACATCCTGATGATGAGAAGACCCTGGAGCAGTTGTTAAGAGAAGCTCACAGCTTTAAGGGAGATTCTAGAAGTGTAGGCTTAGACCAAGCAGAAGCAATCACTCACCACCTTGAAGAGATTTTAGGGAACATTAAGCTTAAGCGTACCGTTTTCACTCCACAACTGGGCGATCGCCTTTACCAGGGACTGGATGCGATCGGCAAACTAGTACGAGAGGCAGTGACAGGTCGGAGCAGCGAATTTGATACATCAGCACTACTTCAACAATTGCAGGAAACCGTCGCTCCATTACCGAACATAGAAGCTGCACCTACCCTTCCTGAAATACCTTTACTTTTACCGTTTCCTGAACTCCCCTCTAGTCAAACAGCTAGTCAAACAGTAGCTCGCAACCTACCAGCTTCACCTAAGTTTGATGAGACCAACCGTATCGATGCCATTCGCGTTCAAACTCGTGAACTCGATGCTCTAATGAAGCAGGTCGAGGAGTTAACGATCACCAAAATCAATATTGCTTACACCTCTGCTGAAATTGAACAACTCGCCAACCTCTGGGAAGATTGGCAGTCTAGTAAGAGCCAGAAGCGTACTCTTGATCCTTCACTTTTCAACACTAACCCTTATCAGGAACGCTTAGAGAACCTGATTAACTCTCTAAGAGCGTCCACCCAGGAGAACAGCATTAAACTAGATCTCCTTACCGGAGAATTAAGGGAAAAAATTCGGACGCTCAGACTCCTACCCCTATTCAATGTATTTCAGACCTTTCCTCGGATAGTTAGAGACTTAGCCAAGCAACAATCCAAAGAAGTTGAGCTAATCATTGAAGGAGGAGAGACAACAGCAGATAAATATATCCTTGAAGAAATCAAAGATCCTTTGATGCACATGGTTCGTAATGCCATTGATCATGGCATTGAAACTCCTAATGAACGCAAGGAGTTAGGCAAACTACCTGTTGCCAAGATTTGGTTAAAAGCTTATCAAACGACCAACAGTGTCGTGATTGAAGTGACCGATGACGGACGGGGATTGGATAACGATAGAATCAAGCAAACTGCTATTAAACGCGGGCTTTACAGCTCAGAAGATTTAGCAGTTATGTCTTCTAGTCAGATTCAAAGTTTAATTTTTTCACCGGGCTTTTCAACTCGAACCTTTATCACAGAAATTTCAGGTCGAGGAATTGGATTAGACGTGGTACGTACCAATGTTGAACGACTGAAAGGTGCTATTCAAATAGAATCAACTCCTGAACAAGGATGCACTTTTCGCATACAGCTCAGTACAAGTTTAACCACAATAAAAGCAGTGCTTTTAGAAGTTCAAGGGGTTGTCCACGCTCTACCCATTGAGTTTGTGAAAACCGCTCTGTTCATTCCTCAAAATCAAATCTCCATGAAGGAGGACAGAGCAACTATTACTTTTGATGGTCAAGATATTCCTGTCGCCAACTTATCTGAGCTACTGAATTTGTCGAACCCCTACGGTACTGTCAACGTTAAAGCACAGGAAAGTGAGTTTAAACCTTGTATTCTACTTAAAGTAGGTGAGAAACAATCTGGATTCTTTGTTGATCGGCTCTTAGATACTCAAGAGGTGGTAATAAAACCTCAAAGCCGATTGTTGAAGCGAGTACGTAATGTTGCTGGAGCAACTATTCTTCCTACTGGAGAAGTTTGCACCATTCTTAACGCTTCAGACTTGATTGAATCTTTACAAAAACAGCCTACTTCTATTGTCTCAACCAGATCTAAGAGTACTGTCCGAAAGCCTGTAATCCTTCTAGTCGAAGACTCCGTTCCCGTGCGGACGCAAGAGAGACGACTTTTGGAAAAAGCTGGATATGAAGTTGTTATCGCTGTAGATGGATTGGATGGCTACAAACAGCTTCAGACTCGCAAGTTTGATGCAGTGTTGTCAGACGTGGAAATGCCTAATCTAGATGGCTTGTCTCTCACAGCTAAAATTCGTCAGCACTCAGAGTATCAAGACTTACCAATTATTCTAGTGACGACATTAGATTCTGATGAAGACAAGAAAAGAGGAGCTGATGCAGGAGCTAATGCTTACATCATCAAGGGTAGGTTTAATCAAGATATTCTTTTAGAGGTCTTAGGAAGGCTCGTTTAAGTATTAACTGGTTTTTGCTATTTGTCCATAATTCATGACTAATGATTACCAATGCCCATTCGCGTACTGCTGGTTGAAGATTCGCAAATTGCTCTTGTCATCTTAAAACGAATTCTAAGTTCATCACCTCAAATTGAAGTTGTAGGAGAAGCTTGCACTGGGCTGGAAGCTTTGTCTCTAGTTCCTAAAGTTAAGCCAGATGTTATTTGCACCGATTTGCATATGCCCAAAATGGATGGACTAACTTTCACCTCAAAAGTGATGGCGCTCTATCCTCGTCCAATTCTAGTTATTAGTGCCTCAGTTCAAGAAGAAGATACCCATCAAGTTTTTAAGCTGTTAGAGGCAGGGGCAGTAGATATTTGTCCTAAGCCGCTTTCAGGGTTAGGAATTGATAATGATTCATTTAGGAAAGAGTTGATTCAAAAGGTTCAGGTCTTGGCTGGAGTCAAGGTTTTGACCAGGCGGCAAAAAACTTTTGAGAAACAGGGAATAGGCAGAAATTTCTGCCTACCCGATCAGCACTTACCCTACCCCAAAAATAGTCGCTATCGGGGCATCGACGGGTGGTCCTCAGGCTTTCTATGACATTCTGACTCAACTACCGTCAAATTTTCCTGTACCTATTATTTGTATACAACACATTTGTCTTGGCTTTTTACAAGGATTGATTGATTGGTTAGCTGATAGCTGTCCGTTGCCTATTCAAATTGCTCAATTAGGAGAAATTCCACAGCCTGGGATGGTTTACTTTCCACCAGAGCAACACCATTTGGAAATAGACGCAAAGGGACGTTTTATGTACTCTAATTCACCACCTTTGGGAGGACACAGACCTTCTGTGACTGTCACTTTCGTCTCTCTTGCTAAATTTTATGGCAAGACAGCAGCAGGGGTGTTGTTGACAGGAATGGGTCGAGATGGAACAGATGGAATGCAGGCGATCGTCGAAGCAGGAGGCTTTACCATTGCTCAGGATGAAGCAACTTCTGTTGTATTTGGTATGCCTAAAGAAGCAATTAACCTGGGAGCTGCAAAGCAGGTTTTACCAATTCAGGCGATCGCTCCAGCCCTCAAATCCTTAGTTCAGGTTAGTTCTTTGAAAACATAAGCGCAATAGTTTTAAGTAACCTGACAGGAACAACAGCGAGGTTAATGTGTCAAAAATAGAGTCTTTAAGTACAGAAAAAAGAGATGCTTTTATTCGACTCATCGCAAAGCATACAGGTCTTGAGATTCGAGAAAGAGATCAAATTGCTTTAAGTGAAAAAATCCTATCAAGAATCCATACCCTTAGGCTTAATTCGCCCACAGTTTACTTTCAACTATTAGAGTCTACTACTACGGAAAGTCACGAGGAGTGGTTAGAGCTAATCGTTGAGCTTACCAATATTGAAAGCTATTTTTTTCGAGATAGAGAGCAGTTTTCACTTTTACAAAATCATATTTTTCCAGAGCTTCTTGAGCGTAAACAAAATAGTAGAACAATTCGTATTTGTAGTGCAGGGTGTTCATCTGGGGAAGAGCCATATTCAATCGCTATTCTATTGCGGAAACTCATTCCTAACTTGGAAAAATGGAATTTGATGATTTTGGGTGTAGATATTAATCAAGCAGCTCTTAAAAAAGCAAAAACAGGGATTTATAGTCCGTGGTCTTTTAGAAGCATCGACCCGGAGACAAAGCAGCAATATTTTCAAATGGTTAATAATCAATACCATATTGACCAAAGAATTAAAAACATGGTTGAATTTAAGACTTTGAACTTGATCAAAGATGAATTCCCCCGACAAAACTGTGAATTTAGGGACGTTGATTTAATTCTTTGTCGTAACGTATTTATTTATTTTGAAACATCGGCGATCGCAAAAGTACTAAACAAGTTTTACCAAGCCCTACAACCCTTAGGCTACCTTCTAACAGGTCATGCTGAGCTTTCTAATCAAAACTTAAGTCAATTTCAAACAAAAATGTTTTCTGAATCATTTATCTATCAGTGCCCAGTTTGCCACCCAACAGATACGCCACTAAAATCGCCAGCCTATAAATCATCCACTTCCTCATTAGAAGGCTTGAACAACAATTTATATCTTGATGAAAATGCTTTTGAAAACGAGTTTGAGAAAAGCAACATAAAGATGCAACAAATAGCTGTCAATCTTCTTAGGCAACTTCCTCCTGACACGAGAATACAAAAGCTAGGCAATCAGACTGCTGCTGAATTGATTTTACAGATCGAATCAGAATTAAAAGCTACCGAGCAATAACCGACATGAATGAGCAATCTTACTTCACCTTCAACCTCAGTAATCGTCGTTTTGGTATTGATGCAGCTTACATTGATGAAGTTTTTGCCTTACCTGAATTAACGCCAACCTCAAAAACCTCTTATGACATCGTAGGGAGTATCAACCTTCGAGGAACCGTAATACCGGTTATGGATCTCAATCTTAGCTTAAGTGGTCATACATCAAGCTATCAGCTAACAGACAGCTTAATAGTTTTGAAATGGAAAGAATTACGTGTAGGCATTATTGTAAATTCAGTTCACGATGTTCAAGAAATATCTCCAGAGAAAATCATAGTTGAACCTTTGAACGAGCTTGATAGGCTAACAGTTGAACGGAGAAAAATTGTTGCTGGCGTTGTCAAAGGTGTGGAAGAACTTGTGATTTTGAGCAATCCAGAAAACTGGCTTTTGTACGCAGAAACGCAGCAGTTTATGCCTATGAAAGATTCTTTAGGAAAAACCAGTCGAGATAATGAAGCTATAGGTGAAACCATATTTAAACCTATTAATTCTGACTTTTCGATAGCCCAAGAGTTCACATTCTGCTCGGAGGCAACCTTAGAGGAGAGGGAAATTTTCAAAAGGCGAGCCGAGAACTTAAGAACCTCAACTGCAACTCATGATTTAAGGAACTTAAGACCTTTAGTAGTAGTCATTTTAGGTGATGATGTTTTTGGGATTGACATAGAAATGGTGCGTGAGTTTATCGATATTCGGAGAATAACTCCGGTTCCCAGTTCTCCAAAACACATCATTGGAAACATGAATTTGCGTGGCGAAATTCTTACTTTAATTGACATTCGCCAATTGTTCAACCCTCATCTAAAAAGCGAAACGTATGGCTCTAAGGCAATGGTCATAGAAGTTGAAAACATAGTTTCTGGTGTGATAGTGGAAGAAATTTGTGATGTGATGTTTCTTCTAAACCCAAAAGAAATTGTGCCAGTAGAAAATGCCGTCCGCTCAAATCATCCTGGTAACAGCTATCTCCAGGGAGTGGCTCCTTATCACGGAAGAACAATGGGTATTTTCAATTTGCTTAAGATGTTTCAGGACGCTGAACTAATTGTTGATGAAGTAATCTAATCATCAATTATTTGTCTCACTTGACGTGAATTTGATAGCGTGTTTATCGAACTGCCATTCATCTAAACAGAAACCGGGAGAGCGATCCGATAAGCCGCTCTCCTAGCTTTCATATCTGCCTGTTTAACAAACTCTTTCAGGTTGATGTGGGGTGGGTGCAACGTTTGTAATTTAAAGCACATATTCTTGGTACTCAGTAGCAACTGCAACCCGATCGGAACTCAGTGGTCCTTGATCTAAAGACTTTCGGATTTTTACGGAACTTTACTCAATTTTCACAATTTTTGCTACCAGCTTTAGGTGGGGATCAATCTACTTTAAGGTATTATTCGATCGTAACTTAAATAGGAGTTCCAGGGTGTACGGCAAAGTAATCCATCTTTAGTTTGAAAAATGGCGATCGCTTCTCATAATAGTGGATAACGGTAGGTTTTTCCCTCAGATGTTACGGAGGAGTTACCCCTATTGCCTTGGTGACCTTGATTCAGTGCTAGTTCAATCTGAGGCACACAGTACGTCTCGGCAGTGGACTCATCGGTGGAATAGCAACGTTCAATTAAGGTGAAATAGTTGATATGCAAAAACGCTTCCAGAGATATATTGTTCTGTCTGGGGTCATTGGGTTGGCTACAATTATTGCTGGTGCCTCTACCCTTTTCTACCAGCGCTATTTTGCTAACAATTTGTCAGAGATTGCCCTTGTGGATGAGCCTGAAAGCACAAGTGACTATTCAGGAGAGAAAATTTCCTTTGAGCAAATTGAAGGAATGACCCACAACGTATCTGCAACTATGCAGAATGGCGGTTCAGAGGTGGTCGTTACTCTCAAAGATATCGATCTTGGGCTATGGATTCCAACAGTGCCTGAAGCAATTCAAGATAACGCGCAGTTGGAAAGGTTGTTCTTGTCAGAGAGAGAGTTTAATCGGCAGCGTGTTGTTTTTGCAGCCGGTTCTCCTCATATTGAGATACAGGATGGTAGTGGACTTGACGCAAAAAATATCTCTGTCAACTTAACCAATAACTGTTTGGGATCAGGTCGCTGGGAGTTTGCCGTCTTCGAGGAACAGAATGGTGAGAAAACCAAGATTTATCAAGGTTACTTCTCGTTTCCTTTGGGCAGCTACAGGCAGTTAGTTGAAACAGCTAACGGTACATCCTATTGGCAGCAAGCCCGGAGTATGGAAGCATGGCCAGGATTTAACTTCTTTAGCGGTACCTCTTTTGATCTTGAAGCAACCAGAAGTGTTGACTCTGAGTATGAAGTAGTTGCAGTTTCTAGGGACAATGATCCTATCCTTGCAGCCGATGAACAGGAGAGCAAGACCAAGCTGATTGTCCACAGCAGTTCTGAGCAACCGCTGAAGACCTGGCAGGATCTTAGAAGCTCGGATGTTCAGTTTCAAAGTTTTGTTTCTCCAGGGATTTACGATGAAACACAACTTTGGAATACAAACTTCAGCGAGATTGCTAATTTCTCGGGAGCTGTAGTGCGACAGATTTCCTCCAACCTGTCCGATGAACCGCTTCAGGAAATCGAGTTAACTTTCCAAAACGAAGCCGGTGAGGATCGCACACTTGTTGTAAGTGGACTGAAGCTAGAAGACCTACCCCAACTAGCAACCAACGAATATTACAAGGGACTTTATAGACCCCTTGGGTTCGGAACACCCTTCACTCAAGATTACGAAGAGCTAAAGCAAAACCCACCATCAGAAAGTCCTCTCTTCAGTTTCGTTCTAGATGAAGAAGGACGGTTAATGAACTACCGGAAGGAGATTGGAATTAATGGGGTAGTCATGTATCGTGATATCGACAGACCAGAGCGGATACATATTCATCCACTTTCTTATGAGCGGATTATGTTAGTGGGTCACTATGTAGTCGATCTAAATGGTGAAGCTTCTGCTACTTTGCTTTCTGCTCAATAGCTCGTAGTAATTTTATCTGGTCTGTGAAGAGAGTAATTTTTGAAAGCATCTGTACGAACAGGTGCTTTCAAGAATCATTTAACCCATGCTATTTCCGAAGGTACTTTCGAACTATTTGTAGCAGTTCCTCAGCATGGGGAGGCTTTGTTAAAAACTCTGTTGCTCCAGCTAACTGGGCACGCGTGCGATCGACTAGACCGTTTTTAGCAGTCAGAATAATGATGGGTGTCTCCTTGAATGTAGGAGTATCTCGAAGGAATTTGCAAATGCTGTAGCCGTCTGCGTTGGGCAGCAGTAGATCTAGCAGAATTAGCTCAGGCTTATGTTCAATCAGTTGAGAAAATCCTCGCATTGGTTCTGGAATACTCAACACCTGATAGCCTGCTGATGCCAGGATCTTTCTCAAGGTGTGAGTTAATACTGGGCTGTCGTCAATGCAGGCAACTAATGGTTGTTTTTGGTTAAATTTAGCTGATTCTTCTGATGACGGTTGCGCTGTTGAAGTTTGTTCGACTAACCCGATAGGTTGTTGAATAAATGCCGACATGGGCAAGTCTGGCACTCTTTGAAATTGTAAGATCCCCTTTTCTACTAGAGAAATTAAGGAAAGAGTGACTTCAGCTACTGGTTTGTCTACCAAAAAGGCAATATCCCACAGCGTAAAGTTAGCATTGAGATATTTGTCTGAGATTGGCAAGGCTTGAGGATCTATTTCTTGTTTTAGGTTAGGAACTGCTGCTTGCAGAGCAGATTCTTGTTTGAGAGTAGGTGCGAGAGTAGGGCTGAGATAGGTCAGTCCTGCTGCGTGCCACTTTTCTTGCATCTTTGCCACTTTTGTAGAAAGCGTGTGCATTTCAGGAGACGACAGCGCAATCAAATCACAAAGAGAGGATACCTCTTTTGAACAAGCTTTCCAGGTATCTTTAAAGTCTGCCTGATTGTGTAGTTCAAATAAACATTCCTGAATAATACTGCGGATCACTAGCTTAGCCTGAATTAAGCTGAGTCGTTTGTGATTAATTCCCAAATCAAGGAGTTGATATTCCCAATGCTGATGATCCATCAGTTGAGCAAAATCGACTCCCCACCTCCATTTAGGGCAATGTTGTTTCAAAGCTCTGTCCCATCGCCTTGCCCGATGATACTCATTAGTTGCGTAAAGCAGCTTACCGTGAAATATATGAAGGTACCAAACGTCTTTTCGACTGTTTAGAATTAGCTCACCGTCATTGTTATCCCGACCTAGTTTTTGCAGTTCTTCTATTAGCTGACTTGGTATCATGTGTAACTAAATCAAAGGTGTTCTTTGAGATTAGAGATGAAGACGGTGCGATCGCCCTAAATATGTAGACTGGTCAAACTATAACGACAGAGATCGACCCTCTTAAGTTCAAACTAGAATCTAAAGATTTTCTGTCAGTTTGCTGCTGAAGCTACTTCTTCAGGAAAAACAAATGCGGGAAATAGATAGTGGTGTTAGATGTCTGGCAATACACTTACTCTGTTTTTGATAGGTGCAATGAGTCGCTGGTTCTTTTCGAGTACTGTTAATTAAATAAGTTATTCTAACCAATTAGGTCCGTATGGGATGAAACTCAGTGAGATAAGGGGCTTAAGCCCTTTGTTCCGTGTAACTTCACAAAGGTCTAGGATTAATGTTCAACGAATGACCGTGTATGCTGTAAGACACGCAGCACACTTTTCTTTACAGTTTAATCAGCACCCTATCCGTAACCTGGCGGGAGTCTTATTCAAATCTTCACAAAGTTTGTTAAAGAGGATATGGCTGTAGCCCTACAGGTTTGGACAAAACGGGGATGCTCGATGAATAAATAGTCCTTAGATCAATGGCGCTGACTTAAGGGGCTCTCAATCGAGTAAGCCACAGTGCGAACATCTTGCTCGTGTACGTGAGCGAGACGCTTACACTCTTTGATGTGGCTTATTCAAACAAAAATTGCTGTAAGGGGCAAGATCTGCGACTTCTTCGAGAAGTCGCAGATCTGAGCGCTGCATTTCTACTTATTTCAGCGCCATTCATCCCTAGATAGATTCTGTCGCTGAATCTAACAAGGATTTAACTTTGTTCATTAATTCCAGGGTCGAGAATCCTTTTGTGAGATAGTCGGTTGCGCCTAAACGCTTTGCTTCGGTAAACCATTCCTCCGACAAGCGAGAAGAGATCACCAGAATTGGAGTCGTAATCTTTTCTTGACGGCATCGATCGGTTAGAGTGAAACCGTCCATGTTTGGCATCTCAATATCTGTAATGATCAAAACAGGATGAGTATGTTTTTGCAGCCAGTTCCAAGCTTCTAACCCGTCTACGCAGGTATGAGTAGAATAGCCGTAGGCGTGTAGGCTGATCTCTAATCTTCGGCGGATCAGGGCGGCATCATCCACGATTAGAATTGTTGGCGTTGTATCTTCTGGTTCTGGAATATCGGGTTCTGAAGGTGGAGCTTCAACCGATTCAGGTAGCTTAGCTGGAGCGGTCAAAAGCTGTTCGAGTAGGGCGGTTGCTTCTAAAACAGGAATCAGAGTGCCGTTGGTTTGCAGGCTGACTCCCATTAGTCCGTCGGGTACGACGAGGGGAGCGGGAATTGGGTTGATGAGTAAGTCGGCTTGTTCTAGCAGTTCATCGGCGATCAGCCAGATGCCGTGTGAGGCATCTTGAGGGCGAACGTGAATGCAAACTGCGGTGTCAGGCAGTGAACGAGCGTGAGTGTTGGGTCGCCAATATTCCAACAGATCTAGCGCAGGCGTTGATTCGGTTTCACCCTCAACGACACGAGAGTAAACGGAATTCGTCTCTTTGAGGAGGGTGATATTGAGGGAGTCGAGTAGCGCAGTTGTTTTAATTGATTCTATGGGAATGGCAAAGGTGCGATCGCCCGCCTGAAGAATAAGACAGGGAACCAGCAAATGAGGTACTGGAAACTGAAGGTTAAAGGTTGTGCCAGCGCCAGGTGTGGTGTCGAGGCTCAACTTGCCGCCGAGTCGAGCGATTTGAGCCGAAACTACGTCCATGCCAACGCCGCGACCAGATAGCTCACTCACTTCAGCTTCAGAACTAAATCCTGGTTGACAAATCACAGACAGCATTTCAGCAGAAGTTTGACATTGGATTAAAGGTAATCCTAACGCTTCGGCCCTGGTTTGGATAGCGTTTGCATCAATGCCTTGACCATCATCTTGAAGAGACAATTGAAAGGTGTTGCCCCGTCGCTGGAGAGACAGAGAAATCGTGCCCTGTTCGGGTTTACCGTGAGCAAGTCGCTGATCGGTCGTCTCCAATCCGTGATCGTAGGCATTGCGGATCAGGTGCAGCAAGGCTGGTTCCAGACTTCGAGCAGTACTCACGTCTAGTTCGATTTGTTCTCCTTGAATCACCAGTTGGGCAGGTTTGCTGTAACGCGTTGTCAAATCCCGCAAAATGGCTTTAGCCCGGAAGCCTAGATTTTGAAATGGCACCAGCCGACTATCTTCAACGGTGTCCTGGAGTTTAAGCAAATTGATGTCTAAATTCTGCAAACTCTCGGCGGTTTGGCGAACAATTCGCTCGGTTTCTCTACCTAACTCAGATAATCTTAAATTAGTTTCTAATAGTCGGTTAATGGTTGTGTATCCCTGCCGATAGCTTTCAGGGATGGGGCCTTGAGCGTTGCGCCGCAGGTTATCCAAAAGGGCATAGTCATCCTGAATTTGCCGCAGGTGAGCGATATGTTGAGCGCCTTCTTGAGCCAGCGCCACCAGTTGACTAACCTGGGTTTGAAGGATTTGGTAGAATCCGCGAGCAGTGCGGGCAGTGAGCAAAGTCTCAACTAGATATTGGGCTGACTGATCGAGTTTTTCTAGGGGAACGGGTATCTGAACTTTGTCTGCAAGATCGCTGGAGCGGTCTAGTGAAAACTGAACAGATCTGGAGCGAAGAGGAGTTTGAGTTGCCTGAGACGGGTCTGCTGGAGCGGTTTGTGACGGCGGTGCGGTGAGGTCAGCCGAAGTGAGGTCAGCCGAAGTGAAATCAGTCGAGTCAGCGGATCGGCTTAGCGGATCGACCGAGGTTTGAACCTGGGTTAAATCAACCGTGATGTCGAATAGGTTAAGTGTATCAGAGGGGATGTCAGGGAGGGGGGGCGAA
>JAAUTN010000292.1 GCA_012031415.1 Leptolyngbyaceae cyanobacterium SM1_4_3
TTAGCCAGTCGGGCGTTTGAGGACGAGGTCGATTTGGCTCACGCGATTATCTCTGGTATTGAAGCGAGAGGGCAACGGGGAGGATATACTGTTGAACGTTTTATGTTTAATTAGGTTAAACTACTTAAGGACGGAAAAATTTGGCTTCAGCAAAACCTGACGGATTTGAATCCTGCTGAGGAACTAGTTGAGATGGGCGTTCCCAGAGAAGACATTGTGCTGGGGTTGCAGCCTCCTTACAAACGGCAGTACACAGAGTATGGTGCTGCTTGAGATAATCACGGTGTTGCTTTGCCCATTTTACGTACAGAATTTATGGGGGCGATCGCTTTGAAGGGAAGGGCGATCGCCCCTGCTTTCTCACCTAAACAGTCGTAGAACCATTGTTAGACGAATTTGCTGCCTCCGAGCGAATCCGGCTCCTGCTGATTTTTCGCATTCGCTCACTTTTGCGAACGCCACCTGCCATTTCATATTCACGGCTATCATTGCCATAGGTATAAGCGATGCCAATCATCAGCTTCTCACCCAGTTCGCTGAGCTTTTTCTCCAGTTCTGCCATCTCAGTTTGTGAGGCATCAATCACCGCTAGAGCAGTGTTGTACGCTTCCGTTTTCAGACGCAGTTCCTCAATGAGTTGGGTAAACTCACTCAGCGTTACCGAGTTATCAAAACTCAGCTGAGGATCAATCGCTTTCATACCAGCAGCACGAAGCTGAGCTTTCTCAAGTGTGCGAGATGCACGACGTTTACGAGGCATACAGTTTTGTCTCCTATAAACACTTACAGGAGTAGAATGCCCACAAAACCCAAGAACGATACGTGGGCAATTTACCTAACTTTCAAACTAATTTTGCGATTCCTTGAAACAAGTTAAGTGGATTTTCTGAGGGCGATTGGGGGGCGATCGCGCTCTCACCAAAATTCTAGTCAGCCTGCCTAAAAGTGGACTAAAGCTACAGCGACATGGTTACAGAAGTTTCTGTATGGATGTCGGAAACTTCTGTATGGATGTCGGAAACTTCTGTATGGATGTCAGAAACTTCTGTGATGATGACAATAACCGGAGAGCTTCATGTCTCGTTGCTAGACTCTGGCTAGTAATGCCGACTCTAGAGGCTCTGCCTCGTTTTGCTTATGCCCATCTATTAGAGAAGCAAGATTTAGCGAATGCACTCTGCTTTGCTCGTTTCTATCAGGAGGTTGTCAGAAAACCGGGTTAGAGCGTAAAGCAGCGGCAGCAATTTACAATAGATGCAGAGTTGTTGGGACAGATCTGATGACGTTGCAAGAGCTACAAAACCAGGCGTTGCAGTTGCCCATTGGCGATCGCTGGCATTTAGTGCAGTCGTTGTTGAGTTCAATTCAACAAGAAACGCTGGCGGTCAGTCCTCCAGCCTCAAATGTGAATGAGTTGACTGACCTTGATCCCTGGACTCAAAGCCTGATTGGGGTAATTCAGTCAGGAACAATTAGTTGGCGGGAACTCGAATGATACCCAATGCTTCTCTAGAGGAACGGCTTGCAGCAGTAGAAGCTGCGATCGCTGAGTTGCAGGAGAAAGTTGCAGATCCTCAGCCGACAAATTGGCTGCAACAAATCACTGGGTCTTTCAAGGATGAACCTGCTTTTGAAGAAGTACTTGCTTATGGAAGAGCGATTCGCAAAGGAGATAAGACTTTGCTTGAAGCACCAGACGAGCTATGAAATATTTGCTGGATACAGTTTCGAGTTTTCATTGCTATGCCGCGTAAGGTGTTTATTCAGCCGATTGGGGAATGGCAGAAGCACTGATACCGTCATTGGAAGTTTGGGAGCGGTGAGGTGAGCGTTTTGAGTGATGCGTTACGCTGCGCTAACATATCTTACAGGATTGGCGATCGCACTTACAGCCATTTGTAGAAACTAGAGGCATAAACTGTGTTTGAGGAAACCCTTCCACTGCTAGGTAAGCTGTTAATAGTACGAGATGAAATTGCTTCTGAATTTAGTTCCAATGAAACTTGTGGCTCAAAGGAATTTGCTACAGCAATTCAAAAGGTGAATGCAATTTCACCTTTTTTAAGGCTTTCAGAAGAAGGGTTGAAGAATCTAGTTGATTTAGCTTTTAAGATTAGCTTAAAAAAAGAAGAGTCTAGATATCCGCGTTTTCAAATATACGTGCCTTCTGTCGGATTTTTGCCAATTAAAGATAATGAAGAACCAGATTGGATGGTATTTTTTGATCCTCCCATCACTCTTGACGTTTCCACATTGCATCGAATAAGTTCGGGTATACCTTCACGCCCCTACGCTCTTTTTGTATGGGAATCAGAAGAAGTTATCGAAGCTTATGGAGTAATCAGAATAGAAGATCTGAGTAGTCAAGATACTCGTACATCTAAGCATATTAATGTTGATTGTTATCCTGGCTTAATATTAAGTATTGAAGAGCCAGGAATATTAAATGTTTCGCTTTTCAATACTAGCTACACAATTCCTGTAAGCTTAACTCTCCGATATGGAAGAATTGAGCAAGTTTATGATCCTCATATGTCTCCTATCGTTCAATCTATTTATTCCGATATTGAAGAGAGTATAAGAAACTCTGAAGAAGGAGAGCTATCCTCCAATATTTCTGGATACATTGGTAATATCTGGAGTTACATTCTCAGTCTTGCAGTCGATTTTAGGCATGGAGGACAATTTATCATCTTGCCATCAAGCAATTTACTAGGTGAAGATCGCTGTTTGCAAATTAATGAGATTAAAATTTTGCAGGTAAAGCATACAACGACAAGACCTGATTTAGGATCTCAGATCGCTACACTTGACCAAGAGTCAGCCTCAATGCAGCGAGAGCGACCTCACATTACCCACAATCCTTTTACAGGTGAAAAATTGCCAGAGGATGATTGTGATAGCGCGTTTAAGCGAGGCGTTAGTCAGGGATTGTCTATATCAGAACGCATTCACGATAAGTATCAAACTCTATTTGATAGTGCGAGAGCAGTGGCAAAACTATCTACAGCCGACGGTTGCCTTGTTTTTGATCAAAAATTACAGTTACTTGGATTCAAAGGAGAAGTACTAGTTAGAGAAGATCCTGAATGCGTAGAATTAGATTTAGACCGTAAAGACTTTAAACAGAAAGGAGTTTTTGATATCAATCAATTTGGGACACGGCACCGCTCAGCCGCTAGATTTTGTGGAAAAGTTCCTGGCGCAGTCATTTTTGTGGTTTCACAGGACGGAGATATTCGATTATTTGTACATATGGACAATGGAAAAGTTGGAATTGGTGGTCCTTTCCGTCCTTTGCCAGGATCGTCGCCATCAATTGTTCATAGTTGATGCGTACAGCCATGACAAGAAACTATAGGCTTAGGAAGGATAATTTGCCTGTTTTAAAGCTGTCTCACGGGTAAGAAACTGAGTAGAAATCTTGTGAAACACCATATCCCAATGTTTTGACGACCTCTACCTGTATAGTATTCGCCTTTGAGAGTGGCTCCATCAGGAGTTAGTCGCAAGTTGGCTGTACCTCTATGCGTTTGCATCGTCTGTACACTGAAAGTACCTGGTTCATTAATGTATTCATATTTCAGACCAGATTCAGGTGAATTACTTGTGTTGACTACAGCCATCGTAGAAAATGACCTAGAGGTTTCAGTCTCTGCCTGGACACTGAGCTTTGACCAAGTTTGACGTACATATAGAATCACCCCACGAGTTTCAGTTCCTCCGTCATAGGAGGATTTCACAATACCAACCCAAGTTCCTCGGATGTTTGGTATTTCAGATAAGTGAATGGCTTTGAATCGTAGCCGCCACAAAAGGTTGTCAAATAATTCATACAATAAGCCGTAAAATCCCATCACTGATGGAGCATCAATCCACCAAGGAACTTGAAAATTCAAAGCTTTTAACAGATAGTTTAGAAATAGAGTGGCAGCAACTGCTAAGGCAGCAAGCCATAGTGGGATTGTTTCTCTATCTTTAGCATCTGTAGCATAAGTGTGCATTGAGTCTTTCTCCTGAAAGCTAGTGGTAATAGGACTTTTAATCAAAGAGTTTACAGTACGATCGCCCGTAGATTGGGTTGAGGCAACGAAACCCAACACAATTAACCTGTTTGTTAGCTCACCTTATTACCCATACTGATGACATCCACTGCTGGATCATCAGATGCACTTCATGCTTCAACCCAACCTACAGGGCTACAATTATGTGCAGAAGGCTCACACATTTCCCAAACAAATGACCTTACAAGAACTACAACAACAAGCACTGCAACTATCAACTGGCGATCGCTGGCAGTTGGTAGAGGTTCTTTTAGAGTCTTTAAAACAGGAAGTACAGCCTCAGATCAAACGGGGAAACTTGTCACGGTTGCGAGGAATTGCAAAATCTTCGGCAGCTACAGAGGAAGCTAATCCTCAAGAAGAGTATGTAACCTACCTAACCGAGAAGTACCAGTAATGCGGGTTTTGATTGATACAAATGTGGTTCTTGACTTCCTGCAAGAGCGAGAGCCGTTTGTAGAAGATGCGGCAGGATTATTTGAGCGTCTTGATACTGGAGAGATTGAAGGTTTTATTGCAGCAACGACAGGCACTAATATTTACTACAGTGTCCGTAGAGCCGCAGGGAGAGTAATGGCTCAAGATGCGATCGCCCAAGTTTTATCAGATCTAAACATCTGTGCAGTCAGTTTAGAAGTGCTGGAACAAGCCATTGCGCTGAATTTTGAAGATTTTGAGGATGCAGTACAGTACGCCTGTGCAATAGTGCATAGCGTAGATGCCATAGTGACTCGCGATGTATTTGGGTTTGTTACTCCTGCATCACCTTGAAAGGGCTAGAGTGATGAACTAACCGCACGTCTGATTAGCTCATCAGGTCGGCTAACCCGATCGCGTGACAAAGCTGCCGTCTCAAAGACCTGACTGGTGGATTCCTGGGAGCCAAATTTAGCGGTAAGATTGAATACAAAACCCGATTAATACCTGGTAAGCCTTGCGCTCGCAAGAGCCTCAATAATTTTCGTCAACGTATTTTTTCGTCAACGTCTGCCCCATCGCTCCATCTACCCCTGCTCCTTCAAGGAGAAGTCTAGAGTAATGTCATGCGCCAAGAGCTACAAGTGACGGTGTCTTCTCCAGTCTGCAAACCCGACATTAAAATCGCTAGCGCCTGGGATACGACCCGAAATAAGCGAGTACCGATTCTGCGTCACCAAGACCAAACGTTTCGCCTGCTGAATGTATTTCCTAAGAGCCAGTCTAAGGAGGTCAGCTTCATCTGGTGGAACTTAACCGATAACTTAGGCAAGACCTGCTTGCTGCTCAAGGGGTCCAAAAGTCATAGCATTTGGGAGAAAGTTCGTCTGGATGAAATAATCGATGATGCCTCCTTGCCCTGGAATACAGCAGATGCAGCGAGTTCTAATTTAGTTAGAGCCGCTCTGCTGTTACTTCAGGCGGTGTATGCAGAGGTCGATTACTTCTTTGGCACCAGGCACGCCGAGCTATTTGAAAAAGATGTAGTCCGGGTGCTTCAACGGGAGAATTTTCCTCAATCAGACGCTCGCGATCTGGTACGGCAGCTTCTAAAAGTTGATCCGCTGATTGCAGCACATCTAGTGGTGTGGCAGGAGCATCATCTCAGCATTCTGCTTCAAAAAGTATACGAGCTTGCTCTAGAGTTCTTCAGCAATGATACGTTTATGGCGCGGGTCTTCAGCGCCCTGGAAGACTTGCCCGTCCCAGAGCAGATAGCGTTTACAGACTGGCTGGTAGAGCAGTTTCCAGATGATAAGGTATGGAAACTGCCCCAGAGAGATATATCCAAACTCTAATTTTGGGTTGTACAGTACAGATTGAGAAATCTCTCCAAAATTTTCTAAAGACGTTGCCTTTAAGACTGCCGTAGTCAATGCAGTCGTATTACAATTACAGATCTTCGAGAAGCTGCACGTTGTAAGTGAGATGCTTTCTCTCCACTGAGTTGCACTATGACTTTAAGTACCCCTCAAGCTTTACATCAGCACGACCTGATTAAAAGTAAGCTACCAATCGCCCAGAGATTTAAGCAGAAATCTCAAAACTACAAGCTGCTGCTGGCTAAGGTGTTGGAATGGACTGGGGGACAGCCTGCTCTGACGCAAACGCTCTGCCAACTGGTTGCTGATGCAGAAGATGCCCCAGCCGTTGGTGCTGAGACAGAGTGGTTTGATGATTTGGTACAGCGTCAGCTAATTGACCAGTGGGAAAGTTTGCCAGCGCTTGAGCCAATGCGGGCAATTCGCGATCGCCTCACAATGCGAAAGCAGCGCAGCGCTAAACTGTTGCAGACTTATCAGAAAATCTTGCAGCAGGGGGCGATCGCCACAGACGACTCTCCAGAGCAAAAAGAGCTACGGCTGCTGGGACTGGTGATCAAGCAGCAAGACCAGATCAAACCTCATAACCCCATCTATGCGTCTGTATTTAATCAAACTTGGCTAGAGCAGTCCCTTAAAAAGCTCCAGTCTGAAATTGAACCCAGTGACGCTAAATTTCGCAAGACACTGGCTGAACTTGAAAGAAAGCTTCTGCTTACTCAAATTGAAATCTTGTCTCGGGTAGACAGCGGCACAGAAGAACAAAAGTCGGCTCAAACCCTGTACGAAGTGCTGCGAGATGTCACCTCACAGGTAGGCAATTTAGTCAGCGCCGATCGAGCCAGCATCTTCTTATTAAATGACGAAAAAACAGAACTGTGGTCCCTGGTGGCGGAAAACGAAGCCGGAGATTTTTTAGATATCCGAGTGCGTGTCGGTGAAGGAATTGCCGGACAGGTTGCCCACGCCAAGAAGGTAATTCACATTCCAGCCCATGTTTACGACGATCCTCGTGCTGTTTTAGTCAAGGAATATGACAAAAAGTATGGCTACAAAACTGAAAACATCCTGGCACTGCCAATTCTAAGTGAAACCAAAGAAGTCGTTGCTGTCATTCAATTTCTAAATAAGTTGCAAGCAGAAAAGCTGCCTGACAGTGATGAAGCGACGAAACCAACGGGCTTTACCAAGCTGGACTTAGAACGACTGGCAAAATGCTTGCTGCCAATCCGCCGAATCTTGGAAAGCTGCCAGTCCTGCTATAAAGCAGTCAGAAAACTACAGGCAACGGCCGCTCTGGCAGAGGCAACGCGATCGCTCGACCAGATCAACCTGGACACTAAAGCGATCTTGCAGCGGGTGATGAACACAGCCAAAAAGCTAATGAATGCCGACCGCAGCACCCTATGGCTGGTTGACCATGACCAGGGCGACCTGTGGACCGAGATCCCTGGTCGGGGTGAAGTCAGATGTGCGATCGGTGTGGGGTTTGCCGGACAGGTCGCCCTTACCCGCGAACCGATGATCATTCCCTTTGACCTGTACGATCATCCCAGTGCCGAAAATTCCAAAAAAACAGACGAACAAACCCGCTACCGCACCTGTAGCCTGCTATGTATGCCCGTAATTAGCCCAGAAGGTGAACTGTTGGGCGTAACGCAGCTCGTCAACAAACGCAAACCGGGCAACCATCCTGAATACAGCAAAGACGACTGGCCCACCGTTCCCGACTACTTCAAGACCAGCTTTGACCGCAACGATCAGCAGGCGATGCAGGTGTTCAACGAACGAGTAGGAGTCGTGCTTCAGTTCGTCAAAACACACGAAACGCTCAAACAATTAGGGCAAGTTAAACCCAAAGAGGCAGTTTACAACGCACTGGCCGTATTGAGCAGCGCTGTTTCTGAGCAAGATGATGAAGCCTTACACAACGTGCTTTATTACATCCTCAGTTTTGTCAGCCAATCAGTCAAAAAGCTGCTGAAAGCCGAATACGCTACTATCTTTTTGCTAGACGCAGAAGAATCTGAATTTTGGTCATTGAATTTGGAGACAGAAGGAGGCGATGCTAGCGAAATTCGGATTTCAGGAACTTTAGGCATCGCCCACAAAATTCTAGAAACCAAAGCAACCCAGGCAAGCCACAACCCCCATCGGTTTAACGATGTGCTGATTTACAAAGGAGTTAACCCAGAGAAAATCAACGATATCTCTAACCTGCTGCTCTTTCCAGTATTAGACCGACGAGGGAACGTAGTTGCAATTATTCGAGCCTTTAATAAATTGCAGCTTTCCATTCCAGGACTGCCATTGGAAGAAAAAATTGACCCCAGAGGTTTCACTAAATCCGACTCCGACTATTTAAGGCTCTGCATTGAGCCAGTACTGCCAATTCTCCAGGCGTGTCAATCTTTCCACCGAGAAATCTTGACCATTCAGGAGCAGCAGCGGGCACTTGATCCGCTTTATCAGGCAATTAGCTTTGTCAGCCAAAGCAGCGGCAACCCTGAAGAACTGATTCAAAAAGTAATGCAGGCTGCCAAGAATCTGACCAACGCCGATCGCAGTACGCTCTGGCTAGTTGACTATCGAACGAACGAACTGTGGACTAGCATTCGTCAAAGCAGCGGAGCCTGGTTAGAAACACGAGTGCCAATGGGAGAGGGCTTTGTGGGTAAAGTTGCCCAAACCGGACAAGCCGTGAATATTCCCTTTGATCTCTACAATCACCCTGACTCTGAGATTGCTCAAAAAACCGATCAAAAAACCCGCTATCGTACCTGTAGCCTATTGTGTATGCCCGTCTTGGGAGCAGATGGTGAGCTATTGGGCGTAACCCAACTGGTGAACAAGCGCAGACTTGGTAACTTCCCAGAGTACGGTGCAGCAGATTGGCCGGACGTTCCTGATTATTTCAAAGCCAGCTTTGAAGAAAAAGACCAGAAGGATATGGAGATCTTTAATAGCCAGGTTGGGGTGATTTTGCCGGAAGTAATCAACCGTCAGCGCAGCAGCCACCGCTTAGACTCATTTAGCCCTTCAGCTTCGAGATGAAAGACCTGATTGACTCAGGACTTACGCAAATAAAACGCAAAGTCAGGCGATCGCCACGCTGACAAGGGGCTTAAGCCCTTTGTTCTAATCAAAGAACGGTTGCAAGTTCCTTCAGGTAAGCGCGAGAAAAGGGTTCTGCGGAGCCAAGCTGATATTGCTCCATCAGACCTTTGCGAGAAATAGAAATGTTGTCTTCTCGGCGAATCACGACAGTTGAATCCTCAAACACATCGCGAGAAAGCATCATTCGTACTCAGTGGGATTGTCTAACACGACAAGGTTACTCC
>JAAUTN010000293.1 GCA_012031415.1 Leptolyngbyaceae cyanobacterium SM1_4_3
TGACGACACGGCGCACCCGCCACAGCGAGAATACCTGATTCAGGAAGGCATTTTACAGCGCAGGGTTAGGCAGCCTCGAAAGTCAGGCAAGAACGGGTATCCCAGGTGTTGCCTGTGCCCGTGCTTCCTCATGGAATCGTCCACCGATTGACCGCATGGCAAACCTCAACCTGGAGCCGGGAACCGATTCCTTTGAAGCTCTAATTGGCGATGTTGAGCGGGGCGTATATATGGAGTCCAACCGCTCCTGGTCAATTGACGATCAGCGCTACAAGTTTCAGTTTGGCTGCGAATACGCCAAACTAATTGAAAATGGCAAGCTCACCAAAACGCTGCGAAATCCTAACTATCGAGCGACCACGCCAGAGTTTTGGCATGGCCTGAAGCGCATTGGAGACAACAACACCTGGCAGATGTACGGCACTCCATTCTGCGGCAAAGGCGAACCTAACCAGGTAATTCGAGTCGGTCACGGCTCCCCAGTTTGTGCGTTTGAAAATGTGGAAGTGTTTGGAGGGGGAGAGTGATGCTGGAGACAGCTATAGGAAGCAAAACAAGCAGCCCCATGAAGAAAACGTTTGACCCTATCGTTGCAGCCGTTTTATCGGAATTGCAGACCGATGAGCATCTGACGCTGCAACTCACAGGTGAGCAAAGCCAGTTTGTCCGCTTTAATGGCGCAAAAGTGCGGCAAACGGGCAGTGTGTCCGATGGTGAATTGCATTTGACGCTGATGAAGGGCGATCGCAACGGCTACCGAGAGTTTCCCTTCACTGGAAAGCTAGAAACCGACCTCCCCCAGGCCCAAGCCGCCTTAAAAGAACTGCGAGAGGAAGTACTACAGCTTCCTGATGATCCGTATCTGGTAGTGCCATCAGGAAATGCGACTAGCCACGAGGTCAATGCGGGAAAACTGTTGACAAGGGGGGCGATCGCTTCCTCCATCTTGCCCGAAGTCAGCGGACTGGACTTCACTGGCATTTATGCAGGCGGTTCCCTAATCCGCGCCTATGCTGACTCCGCCGGACAAAAACACTGGTTTGCGACTGAAACTTTTTCTCTCGACTATTCCCTCTTCACCTCAGACGGGCAGGCCGTCAAAGGCACCTTCGCCGGGAGCGAATGGAGCCAAGACGCATACAGTGCCAAACTTACCGAGTCCAAACGCCAGCTAGAGCGACTATCCCAAACGCCAAAAGCCGTTCCCAAAGGGCAGTATCGCACTTATCTTGCCCCTGCCGCTGTAGCAGAACTCGTGGGAATGCTCTCCTGGGGCGCGGTCAGCGAATCTTCCATGCAGCGCGGCGGCAGCGCTCTAGGACTGCTGCAACGCGGCGAAAAACAGCTTTCCCCCCAATTCACCCTAAAGGAAAACTTTAGCCGAGGCTTAGTCCCCCGGTTTAACAGTTGGGGTGAAATTGCGCCCGTCGAGCTACCAATTATTGAAAATGGCAAACTGGTTAACACGTTGATTAACTCTCGCACTGCCAAAGAATACGGCATAACGGCAAACGGTGCAGATGGGGGAGAGTCGCTGCGATCGCCCGAAGTCTCTCCTGGTAGCCTCGCCGCCGCCGACATTCTCAGCAAACTTGGCACTGGGCTGTACCTGTCTAACTTGCACTACTTAAACTGGAGCGATCGCCCCACCGGACGGATCACGGGGATGACCCGCTACGCCTGCTTCTGGGTAGAAAACGGCGAAATCGTCGCCCCGATCGAGAACCTGCGCTTCGACGAAAGCCTCTACCGCTGCTTTGGTGAAAACCTGCTTGCCCTCACCAACTTCCAGGAATTTATTCCCGAAGTCGGCACCTACAGCAACCGGAGCTTAGGCGGAATCTGGGTACCAGGGGTGTTGAGTGAGGAGTTTACCTATACGTTGTGAAGGGCTAGGAGTGAGGGGCTGGGGGCTAGGCGGAGCCTGCAACGCGGACAGCCTCTTGAGAATAAGGGTAAGATGCCTGCTCCACAGCGGCTAGAAAAAGCTGCACATTGCGTTAAGTCCTGTTGATATTAGGACAAAAAGGGAGGTAAAGCATTGCTCCACCTCCCCTCTCGCTTAACCCGGAATGATTGGTGCTATGCCAATTGCAGCCTCGACTGCTTTATACGCATTACGCGCCTCATCCGTTTTCGCTAGTTTTGATTGCCAGCAGTTTGAGCAACACCCAACACATCAAGGCTAACTGGAGCCACTCCTGCCTGAATTAGCCCAACTGCACGAGCCGCCGCCGCAGACAAGTCAATCACCCGCCCCCCGCTGTAGGGACCTCGGTCGTTAATTCGGACAATTACCGACTGTCCGTTGCTTAGGTTTGTTACTCGAACTTGAGTACCAAAGGGTAAGTTACGATGAGCAGCGGTCAGTGCATTTTGGTTGAAAATTTCGCCACTAGCGCTGCGATTGCCATGAAAACCAGGACCGTACCAGGATGCCATCCCTCGCACACTGAACTGGATAGGCCCGACTGAGACCTCTTGGGGAGCCGGACGGGGGCGACCTGCAATCTCGCGTAGCGGAGGCGCGTCACCCATTTGTCGGCGCAAGCGATTAGTAACTTGCAGAGCGTCCTCTGCTACGTCACTCGTGGTGTCGGGGAGAAGAGTTTCGGGGTTGATTTCAACCAGTTCTTCATCATTTACCTTAATTACATAGCGCTCTTGCTCAGCATCCCAACTGACGGTAATGTCTTCAGCATCAATGTTATCTCGGTGCATCTGGTTGAGTCGAGCGGCGATCGAGGTGGCCCGCCAAACCGGATCAGAGGTGTAATCATCATCAAAACCAGCAGTTGCTGATGGATCGCTCGACGAGTCAGCCGACGGTTCTGAGGTGGTGCCCTGGGTCGCAGCAATTTTAACCTCTGAGCCAGCAGAAGGGCTGCTGGATTGGTTTAACTGCTCAGCCGCATCGGAACCTAAAAACGTGATAACGGGAATGCCTCGAACATATACCGTAGCTGCCTGCCGTCCATTCATCTCATGGGGATAGATGCTGGCGACTGTTTCCTCGACTATGTCAACCTCTGCTTGAGATTGAAGCTCTCCGACTTTGACAGCTTCCAAGTGGGAGTCTGTAGACTCCGCCGTTTCAGACAAGTCTGCCGATTCTGATGGCTCAGGTTGTTCTGAGCTAGAAGCAGCTTGCTGAGGTAAAGGCTGATTGACGGAAACATCTGCTTCCACGCCTTCGTCAGCTAGTGTAGGTTGGTCAGCGTAGCTAGAAGACGCTGTACTGAGAGTTGTGATAATTAAGGCAGCGGTTAAACCGCTCCAAAGTTGTTGATTCATACGTCCATTGTGAAGGTCACTGAAAGCCAGAGCCAGGACTTGTGAGGGGCTAGGTAGATACAGCCCAGGGAACGCCTAACTCGTACTCGTTACGTGTTCACGTTATGGTTGTGGAACTGCAACAGACTAACACGAACTTTTTGGGTTGGGGATCAGGGTTACGCAAAAACTCCGTACAACTTTACACAAACTTCACACTAGATTTTTAAGCATAACTTGCTCGGATCGGAGTTTTCCCAAGAACTTCGAGAGTCAGGATAGTTTCCGGAAACTTTACATAAACTTTACAGTCGCCTTACAAACTTTCTGGTTTTCCAGACTGAGCTACTCAGGTTGGGCAGGATGAAGCGTAACCAGAAAAATCGGGTTTTAATGTATTTATTGGCTTACACCCATTCGATTTGGGCTTGCACGGAATGAACCCCAGTGAGACAAGGGGCTTAAGCCCTCGTCCTAGTGCGCTTTACTAGGAATTGATAGTACTCTTTGATAGAGAGTTACTTCTCAAAAAGTAAGCTTTTAGGCTTTTTTGGGCTTTGAATTAAAATTCTGCGACTCTTAAGTTCCTAATGACCAAACCAAGAAGACGTTCAAGGAAGTTTCGGATTTTATTAGGTCGAGTTGGCGATCGCCTCAGCACAAAAAATATTATTGCTCTATTGTTCCTATTAGTCTGTCTATTGGGCTGCTGGTGGCTATTGACCGCTCTAGAAATCAATCTATTGACACCAGAAGGATTGGCTCAGTCCGCCCAGGAGATGGGGGTTTTTGCGATTCTGATCTATATTTTTTCTGTGATTATTGCTATTGTCATTAGTCCAATTCCTGGAACTCCTTTAACCATTGCAGCAGGGGCAATTTGGGGTCCCATTCCTGCGACTATCTACGCTACCATCGGTAGCTTCATAGGAGGACTGATTGCCTACTTTATTGGTAGAACTTTGGGGCGATCGGCAGTTAAAGCTTTAACAGGAAAAATTATCTACTTCTCCAAACATCGAGGCGAGGTTTATCTGGGGCTAATTATGTTTCTGGCCCGCCTGCTCCCCGTACTTCCGTTTGATTTTATGAGTTATGGAGCGGGTTTAGCCAAGCTTTCCCTGCCGATCTATGCGAGTGCCAGCTTGTTAGGAGCTTTTCCCTGTAACTTCTTTTTGACCCACTTGGGAGCAGCTTTCACGCTAAATAGAACGATACTGGGAATTATGGCGAGTCTGTTCCTGATTCTATTTGTGGGTTTGCCCTGGGGAATTCAGCGATACAACTGGCTGGGGATGAAGGACGTTATTCGTTTGGAGTAGTCTTCGGCAGCAATATCAATTTGGCGTAAAGCGCCCTGTAGTTCCCATGTCAGATTGAATAGTGGGGAAAATGTCAAACTGAGAAAGGGAACCTCCAGGCGCAAGGTAAATAAGCCGTCATTATGATTGAGATCCTTGCCGCGCTTTCTGCATCCGCAGCAGTGGGAATGAGAATCGCCCTGCCGCTGCTGATCATTGGGCTACTTTATAGTGACAATCTTTGGGCAGACGTGCCCGTTTTATCTTGCATTCCTCCGCAAATTGTGCTGGGGGTATTGGTGAGTTGGTCTTTGGTGGAGCTACTAATTTCTAAGGAACGGCTAGGACAGCGATTTTTGCAGATTGTGCAGTTATTTTGCAGCCCTTTTGTAGGAGCGATCGCCGGAATCACAGTCGCTCGTTCGGCTCAGGTGCCCGGAGCGCTGGCGATTTTGCTGGGTATCGTAGGGGGGCTATTGGCATTTGTGCTGCAACTGGTGCAGGTTGGCTGGTTTTATCGGCTACGGGGGCTTCCGATTTGGGTCATTTTTTTGCAAGACTTTTTGTGCATTGTGCTGGTGCTACTCGCTTTTGACGCACCTGAACAAGGTGGACTGATAGCTCTGCTGTTACTGTGGTTGGCGATTCGCAGTTCGAGCGTATGGCAAGACTGGTATAAGCAGCAAGCAAGCCCCTTGAATCGGCGAAACCCCCGCTGGAATAAGCGAGATCCAGATTAGTTGAGCAAGAATGGAAAAACACTGCGAATGGCTCTGCGGATGTATAGCAACGTAATAATATTCTCGACTTGGGGTGAAAGCTGAGGGCGAATGTCGGGCCCTGCTTCAAGCGCTGCCTGTAGCTCGGCGTATTCAGCCGCCGTCAGCGGAGTTCCATCAATGGGCGATCGCGCCTCGGTAATAATCTCCGTCCGCAAAACCTCTTCGGGGATGTCTTCTGCTGGGGGCAATGCTAGAGCGGGGGTTAGACTGCCAGCGCAACTCAACAGCAGCAAAGCGACACCTAGAGAAACATGCCGAATCTGAAGCATGAAGATTCTTTCAACCACGCCTTTTAGGACTGCAAGTCTATTATGGCGCTGCGCGCCTCAATTAAGGCGTTTTTGACTGCTGAGACGAACGTGAATTCAACGAGTGCTTCGTAAAGTTGCGTAAAGTAGAGATAGGATCATACCTGTGTCTGTTTGGTCACGGATTTGTCGCCGATGCATATTCCCGTTCTCTCTTCAACCGTTCTATTGACGCTGTTGCTCTCTGTTGGGCTATTTTTCTTTATTCGCGCTTCGACGAAAGATCGAATTCAGGTTGTCAAACTAGTGACAGAACAGCCCGAAGAATCTTTGCTAGAGCAGCTACAGACCTACTTCACCCAGCGGGCCTATCGCATCGCAGCAGTAGATGCGGCTGAAAATCAGGTGACGTTTGAAGGGTTTGTGCGGCCTAGCGTATTTCTGGCGGTTTTTCTGACGCTGTTGGCGGCGATCGGGTTTCTCTGTCTGGCGCTGGTTCTGGCGCTGCTATTTCCTGATTGGGCAAAGATTCTGCCAGGGATAGCAGTGCTTTCACCGATCGCAGGCATTTTCTATTGGCGCAAATCCGCTCGCCCTGAGCAGGTTTCTCTACAGATTGCTAAAGAACAGGAGTCTCTCCAAGTGCTGACTGTGACGGCTCACCGGGACGAATTGGCAGAACTACAGCGCAACCTGAATCTCAAACCTTTAGAAGAGGCTTAAAGCCGTAATCAATGCTTTCCCCCGGCTGAAGGTGTTTGAAAAGTAGCAAATGTTTCCTGCGTTACGAGTTAGGCTAAGCCCCTGGTTCAGAGCCACTTCCCAGCGGATAGGTATGAATTTTCTTGAAACGGTGGGTCTGACCCCCTCTAACGATATATTTGAGACAGCTTGAATTGATGGGGAATAGAAATGGCGATCGCCACCCTCCTCTCCTGGCTTCCCCCTCACGCTAAAGACTGGTTTGATTTTTGTGTGAACGCAGGCAGAATACCCGCATTTACACAAAAATCTGAACACACTCCACGCTACAAACGATGCGGGTGATCAGCAAAGCAAAACTGGCTGGACTCAGAACATGGCTCGATCAGATCAACCGGGAACAGCCCTCTGATCCGGCTTACAGAGCGTGGCGAAAACGGTTTTTGCAACAGCGGCTACAGCTAGGATTGCAGCTTGCTGTTGCTGCATATCTAACGTTTATCTTGCTGGAACTGGGGCTGACAGCGGCTCAGATTAAAACCTGGAATCCAGGTTGGCTACTGATGGCGAGTATTGCCGAAGCAGGACTGGTGGCCTGTTTGGTAGGAGTGCGATCGCCCAAAGGCAAACATCGTCTGGGGCTAGTCTTTTTGGGAAGTTCCTGGTCGATCACGCTAGTCGAACAGGTTTGGGCCACCCTCAACGGATTTGCCTTTCCAGGGCTATTTGCCTGGACGCTGGTATTTTTGACTCAGGCGGCTCTGGTGCCCGTTCGCTGGTATTTACACCTGGCATCTCAAGTCGGCTTGCTGACCTACTACTTTGGCGTAAACACGATTTTGAGCCTTTATCCCAAAGGCGATCAGCCCCTCTGGGAGCCAATTCAAGTTCTTTATTTGCTCTGGTTTTGCGGCATCTGCAATTTATCTGTTTTTCTCTATGAACGGTTGCAAAAGGCGGAGTTTCGCA
This sequence comes from Leptolyngbyaceae cyanobacterium SM1_4_3, assembly GCA_012031415.1. Taxonomy (GTDB): domain Bacteria; phylum Cyanobacteriota; class Cyanobacteriia; order Elainellales; family Elainellaceae; genus JAAUTN01. The sequence continues at coordinate 7,276 of JAAUTN010000293.1, forward strand.
CCCGGCGAGAGCTAGAGGCTGAACAGGAAAAATCTGAGCGGCTACTGCTCAACATTTTGCCAGAGGCGATCGCCCAGCAGCTTAAACAGAATCACCGCACCATCGCAGAAAGTTTTGCTGAAGCAACGGTTCTATTTGCCGATATTGTTGGCTTCACCCAAATTTCAGCAGGAATTCCGCCGCGTGAACTGGTGACGCTGCTCAACCAAATTTTTTCAGCCTTTGACCAACTCGCAGAGCAGCATGACCTGGAAAAAATTAAAACGATTGGAGATGCTTACATGGTGGTGGGCGGTTTGCCGACGGAGCGGGCAGACCATGTAGAGGCGATCGCGAATATGGCGCTGGCTATGCAAGAGGCGATCGCCCAATTCAAAACCCAGCAAAATCAGCCCTTCCGCATTCGCATTGGGATCAATGCGGGGCCCGTTGTGGCGGGTGTAATTGGTAGGAAAAAGTTCATCTATGATCTTTGGGGCGATACGGTGAACGTTGCTAGCCGGATGGAGTCGCAAGGGCTACCTGGCTGCATTCAGGTGACAAAATTCGTCTATGAGCGATTGCAAGACAAGTTTTTGTTTGAGGAGCGCGGCATTCTAGAGGTCAAAGGCAAAGGTAAGATGCAGGTTTATTTGTTAAAAGGTAGGCTGTAAGGGGAGTTGCAGTTTGCCTCTACAGCGTCAGTCCATGCTAGAAGGGGAAGTCCCTTGTTCCTTAAGATTCTTCTGAAAGTTGCGATCGCCCCGCAAAAATTCTGGTATTGCTTAATAGAGATGTGTTTTGGAGCGTGAAACTGACGGTTTCACGCTCCAAAACACACTCAAATCCAGTAACGCAGACATTCTAATAGTCTTAACAGGGCGCTACACCCCTGTAGCTTTTGATTCGCTTATTAAAGGGATCTAACGGAATGTAAAGATGATAAATTCTTAAAGCGAATAGCCTTGAATTTGCAGGGCATAGACGTAGAAATAGGATGAAGGACAGTTGTAAGGAGTGAGAGTAACGATGTCGGAGGCAGAAAAGCCCCTGACAGTGCCTAAAGAACTGCTAGGTGCGCCAGGTGATTTTAATCCAACACTGCTAATGTTTCTAGCAGCGGTTGCGTTGGTAGTTGTTTCAACGTTGGGATACTGGCGATGGCATTGGGTGGACTGGTGCTGTTTTGTGATTAATGTAATTGCGCTGCACATGGTAGGAACGGTGATTCACGATGCCTCACATCATGTGGCCCATCGCGATCGCATCGTCAATGCCGCGTTGGGGCACGGTAGCGCCCTGATGTTAGGGTTTTCCTTCCCTGTGTTTACGCGAGTTCATATGCAGCACCACGCGAATGTGAACGACCCTGATAATGATCCAGACCACTTTGTTTCAACGGGCGGTCCGCTGTGGCTGATTGCGGCGCGGTTCTTCTATCACGAAATTTTCTTCTTTAAGCGCAAGCTCTGGCGTAAATATGAACTGTTGGAGTGGTTTCTGGCGCGTTTAATCGTCATTTCCATTGTTTATATTTCTGTTCAACACCACTTTTTGGGCTACATTCTCAATTTTTGGTTTTCTCCAGCAATGGTAGTCGGGCTGGCGTTGGGTCTGTTTTTTGACTATTTGCCTCATCGTCCTTTTCAAGAGCGCGATCGCTGGAAAAACGCCAGAGTCTACCCCAGCCCAATTCTCAACCTGCTGATTATGGGGCAAAACTATCATCTCATTCACCATCTCTGGCCTTCAATTCCCTGGTACAACTATCAGCCTGCTTATCGTGCAACTCA
>JAAUTN010000294.1 GCA_012031415.1 Leptolyngbyaceae cyanobacterium SM1_4_3
GCGATCGCAAAGGAGAAGATTAAAGCTAGCACTAGAGCAATATATTTCACGCCAAAAAGCTTACTTTACACTTATCAACTCGGCTTTCTGCCGCGTCGGGATGCTCATCATAGGAGCGTTCTAGGGGATTCCTTTTACTTTGCGGTGAGCGATTCAGCCTGCAATTCTTCAACAATATCCCAGGCAATGGAATCCAGTAGAATCGGTTCTCGAATCTTCCTGATATGCTGGAGCAAAATGTCCCAGTGCTGAGTCACTTGGTTCAGTTTCGTTAGACTGTACTCTTCACTCCTGTTCACACCGCTGATTGCTCAACGCACTTTAATCTGCCTTTGACAGCCCTGAAGGAACTGCATCTCAACTGCGATCGCCTATGACTATTCCGATTCAGAAAACGCTACAGAATGGCAAATACACGCTCGACCAGGAGCTAGGGCGGGGTGGTTTTGGCATTACCTACAAAGCCACAAACCATGCGCTGAGTCAGGTCGTGGTGATTAAAACAATTAATGAATCTCTGCGGCAAGATCCTAATTTTGCTTATTTTTATCGTCAGTTTCAGGATGAAGCCAGACGGCTAGCGGTTTGTTCTCACCCTAACATCGTCCGCGTGACTGACTTCTTCATTGAAGAAGGGCTGCCCTACATTGTCATGGATTACATTCCTGGTCAGACGTTGGATATGCTGGTGATGCCAGACAAGCCGCTGTCTGAGGAAACGGCGATTCACTACATTCGGCAGGTGGGCGAAGCGCTGAAAATAGTTCACCAAAGCAATTTGCTGCATCGAGACATTAAGCCACAGAACATTATTTTGCGCCAGGGCACGGACCAGGTAGTGCTAATTGACTTTGGCATTGCCCGTGAGTTTACACCAGGAATTACTCAGACGCACACCAGCTTGATTTCGGCAGGGTATGCGCCGATTGAGCAATATATTTCTCAGGAGCGGCGATCGCCCGCCACCGATGTCTATGGTCTTGCTGCCACACTTTACACCCTGCTAACTGCCCGCATTCCGGTTGCTGCCGCGCTGCGCGATCGCGTTGACCTGCCCGCGCCACGCATTGTTCGTCCAGAACTCGGTGCGGCGGTCAGTCAGGCTGTCATGCGCGGTATGGCCGTTGAACCGCAGCATCGCCCCGCTACTGTCGATCGCTGGCTGGCGCTATTGCCCGGTGTGGCAGGCTCACCCCTTGCCGCAGCCAGTGAAACCATTAGCCGCATGGCAACTCAGGCCGTAATTCCCCAGCGCCGCCGCTCGGTGACAACGGAGTATGCAGCGCCTCGCATTCCTGTAAAGGAAAGCGGTTCTTCTACAGGCAGTTCCAAAGGTAAATGGTTTGCCGCAGGCTTAATTGCGCTGGCGGTGCTGCTTCCGGCGGCTGTGGTGGTTGGGGTTTTGCAGGCGTTGTCGCCGCCGCAGACCTCTGAACCTGAACCGGATGCGATCGCCCCCGGTGAATCCGCCCCACCTTCTCCCGTACCTACCTTTGAAGCACCCGCCCAGGCGCAACCCGAAACGCCGCAGCTTCCGCTAGAAGAATCTCCGGTCGAAGAAACTCTGCTGGATGAACCAGCGTTAGATGCGGTGCCAGAAGACCCTGCTGCATTGCCACCTTCACCCGATTTAGAAGCAACGCCTCCAGAGGCAGAAGCTCCAGAGGCAGCAGAACCGACTGCTCCAACCCCATCCCCAACGGCTCCCGCAGATCAGGCAGAACCTGCTGCTCCTGAGTCCCTGACTGAGCCTGCTCCCCCACCTGAAGTTACCCCTGAAACTGGATCAGAACAGTCTCAACAAAGAACAGGAGAAGTTCGCCAGGCTCAAGGTGCCGCTCTCCAAGAAGCACCACTGACAAAGGAAACTGCTCGTCCCCAAGCTCCAGATCGCAATCCCTAGTGGTTATTCATCTTCCGTAGAGATTTTGTAATCTGCTTCCACTTCTCCTTTTCGGCTAAGTTTGTTCGCTGGTCTTGCTTGCGAATCAGATAGTTCAACTCTTTTTGGAGTTTTTGGAAACTGGCAAATCGCTGCTCGTCGAGCGTGCCTGCTTCAAGGGCTTGCTGCACCGCGCAGCCCGGTTCCTGTTGGTGCTGACAGTCTCGAAACCGACACTGCTCTGCCAACGCTTCAATGTCCGTGAATGTTTCCTCTAAACCTCTCCCCTCTGCCCAAATCTGGATTTCGCGCATTCCAGGTGTATCGATGATGCAGCCTCCCGAAGGCAACAGCAGCAACTCTCGATGGGTAGTTGTGTGTCTTCCCCGATCGTCTCCCTGACGCACGGGCTGAATGGCTTGCTGAGCAGTGCCGATCAGCTGATTGGTCAGGGTAGATTTGCCAACGCCTGATGACCCCAGCAAGGCTGAGGTTTGTCCAGGCTTAAGATAGGGCTGTAGGGCGGCTAATCCCTGGTTGTGGGCAGCACTCAAGACCACAATGGGAACAGCGATCGCCACTTTCTCTACCTCCAGCACTCGCTCTTCAACCGCATCACAAAGATCTGCCTTGTTGAGCAAAATCACCGGGGTCGCTCCGCTTTCCCATGCCAGTATCAGGTAGCGCTCAATCCGACGCAGATTAAAATCATGGTCCAAACCTGCCACCAGGAATACAGTATCAATGTTGGCAGCAACAATTTGTTCCTGAGTTTTACCGCCTACCGTTTTGCGGGAGAATTTACTCCTTCGCGGCAAGATAGCGTGAATGGTTGCCCTGCATTCAGATTCGTGGATGCGAATGACGACCCAATCTCCCACAGCCGGAAAATCTTCTGCTGCGATCGCCTCGTGTCTTAGCTTACCTGAGATGGTAGCGGAGAGTTCTCCTTGCTCAGTGTAAAGTGTGTAAGCCTGCCTATGTTCCAGGGCAACTCTGCCTACTGTGTAGCCCTGTGTCCGATAAGCCGCGAAACTGTGAGCGAAAAAGTCGCTCCAGCCTAATTGTGATAGTTTCATTGGGGTTTCCTGAATGTGAAAGCTTGTGTGTGGCAAGTCTCACAAAGGAAAGCCAACAATCATTCGGCGCAAGAGAATGACCAGGCAGGAACCTTAGTGGACTATGCCGGAATTTTTGTAGAGATCAATGCGACCGACTCAGCCATCGTTCCTCCTTTTGCATTCATGCAAATTTAGGTTGATTGAAAACCTGTAGTATTTGTAGCACAACTTTAGAATACGGTGCCATAGCAATTTCAAAGGGTAGTGGTATTCAAGTAAGGATTTTGGTGGTGCGGGCGCAGCCCGCACCACCAAAAATCCTTACAGGTTTAGGACTACCTTTCAAAGTTTCAAACTCCCTTTTAAGGCTCAACAATAACCGTTGTACCAATTTCTACTTGCTCAAAGAGAGCAACCACATCAGCGTTGTGCATTCTGACGCAGCCATTTGAGGCGGCTTGACCGATGGAGGAAACGGTTGGTGTGCCGTGAAAGCCGATTACGCCATTGGGCATTTGGGTAAAGGCAATCCATCTTAAGCCGAGGGCGCTGTTGGCTCCGGGCGATCGCACCTCTCCCGTCCAGGGATTCTGCCAAACCGGGTCTTCAATCATCTGAAATACTTCAAACTCGCCTGTTGGCGTGGGCGTATCTGCCCGCCCGATCGCCACTGGATAGCTCGCTAAGACTGCTTCCCCGCGATGCACATAAACGCGCCGCTGTCCTAGTTTCAGTACCAGGTGAGTGACAGCAATTTCTTCGGGTAGATGTTCTGTTTGTTCTCCTAGCGTGGGTAGGTCAGGGGTTTGGATTTCAACTTGCCAACGGGAAGGAGGAAAGGAGGAGAAGGGAGAAGCGATCGCAGCTTTACCAAATATTGCCAACAGCACGCCTAAGCTTAGTAGAAATGAGCTTGCTGCACGAATTGCCATCTTTTCACCCTTTCACCACTGCTTTTTTGTAGCACACAAAAACGTGTCCCAAGGTATGTGCGTAGCGCCGTAACGAAATTTTGTTCAGAATGCTAACTGGATCAGATATTGGCTTACTATAATCAGCATCTAATTCACCTGCTAGGCAGTGTCCTATGTCTACCGTTGAAAGAGACAACGAGCGGGAGCATCGAATTGAGATGGAAATAGTCGTAGATGCATATAGCTCAGAAGAGCAGGCGATGGGCTGGTACTGTTACCTGGAAGATATGCTTGATTTTCCGTTTGGGGCAAAATGGCTGACGCAGGGATATCAATCGCCTAGCCAAAGTGAAACCGTCAGCGTCGTCGGAATGGCCCCAGAGGAAGAATGCTCAACCGAAATGTATGTTGAGGTGCTGTATCAGGACGGCGATGCTAAAGATGCCTTTACAGCGCGGCTGTATGACATTGAGCCGCTGAAAGCAAATGAGCAAACGCAGGAGGCGATCGCCGATTGGCACTATTGGGTGAACCGGGGCTACGGGTTTGATGACTTTTATGGCGATGAAGTGTATTAGGATGAGTATCGCTATCGAGAAAGCATCATGTTGCCCAGCGATCTGCTAATCAGTCGGCAGAATGGCGAGGAAATTACGCCAAAGCGATTGCCGATCGGACGGAAGTATGGGGCGATCGCCACCGATCTCATTAGCCTATTTCAACAAACGCAAGGTAAAACCCAGGGTGAACTAAACCGCCAGCTTCAGGAATTGGAAGGTGAAGACACCGACTACCGAATTAAACGCGGCTTAGCGCACATTCTCAGAAGCAGCTTCAGCACCTTTGAAATTGTCAGTCCACTTGAGCCACAGCTTTTGCGCCAGCGGGTGTTTGCCCTCTCTGCCCAAGCTGCCCCTCTTCCTCAAACCGCTCAAGCCACTCTAGTACGACTGGCAGACCATCTCACTCAGGAGCTAGACCGCGAAGTTTTGCCCGACCAAATTCGCGCTGGACTGTATGCTGATCTGGCAGAAAACCGCATTCTGACACAATTTGAAGCGCCCACCCCAGAAGCACTGCTGCATCGCTACAACCTGTCTCAGGTTCAAGGAATTTTCTACAAAGCCAGTCACATTATCATTACCGCCCATCGCAACGATCCGGGTGAATATAAGCTGCTGTTTCGCTATCTCAAGCTGTTTCAGTTGATGGCTTACATTGAAGGCGATGCCGATCATGGGTTCACGATCACCATTGATGGACCAACTAGCCTGTTCAAACCTAGCACGCGCTACGGGTTGGATATTGCCAAACTGATTCCCGCTTTGCTGCACGTGACGAAATGGAGCCTCACCGCAGAACTGCAACTCCGCGATAGCTACACCAATGCCAAAAAAACTCGCCGCTTTAATCTCAACTCTGGCTGTGGTTTGGTGACTCACTATCCTCCTGGAAAACCCTATGACAGTATGTTGGAGGAATCCTTTGCTGACCGATGGGATGCGCTTAACTCTGAGTGGAAACTGGAACGCGAAGTAGACCTGATTCCCATTCCGGGTAGCGTCATGATTCCTGACTTTCGCCTGGTTCATCCTGACGGACGAGACTTTCTGTTAGAAATTGTTGGCTACTGGCGACCCGAATATCTGCGTAAAAAGTTTTCTCAGGTGCGTCAATCTGAACGAGACAATCTGATTTTGGCGATTTCAGAACGGCTCAACCTGGAAAAAGCAGGCGTTAGGGTAAGCGACGTTCCCGCTAAGGTGATCTGGTTTAAGGACAAACTTTCACCTAAGGCAGTTCTAGCCGTGCTGCAAGCCAGTTCTGAGAGAAATCATACTGACTAATACCACCTCAACATGAAGCTGCCTAATGCTCTTTGCTGACCCAAACCTTTGATGCGATCGCCCAACCCTTAAAGTTGTCTATGGTTTCCTTTGCTGTCATAGAGCAACATCGAAGTTGTACCCGTCACGCCTTTAACGGCGCAGTTCACAACGTTTGTGTGTCCGGGTTGAACTTTACTAGTCAGTCATCCAGGAAAGGTTATCCGGTGCGATTGCCCTTCTCCTACCCCGCGTACTGCTCTGGATATGAAGTTTTTGCAGAAACATCGGCAGCAGGTGCCCCCCGTAGCATTCCTTCTGTGCTTAGATCCTCATCTATCTCTTCCCAATGAATACCATAGCCTCCCCCGCACACCTCCCATTTCATCCTTTGCCCAGGCGTAGCATTGAACAACCTCGGATACCAAATTAAGGGCACGGTAATGGTTCTTCCGTCCATCAAATCAACACTAATTGTTTCTTCAGTGAAATGGACGTGCTTAACTCTTTCGTCTGCCCGAATCGCCAAAATGCCCATACCAGATCTCTTGTCTAGGATTCAGATCTGCGACTTCTCTAAGAAGTCGCAGAAAGAAGTCGCAGATCTAGAGATTCAAGCGCTTTCCACATCAGTAGACAAAGCGGCTGTCAGCACTTCATGCCCCGTCTCTGTCACTAACACATCGTCTTCAATGCGAATGCCCCGCACGTCGGCAAACTCAGCCAGCCGTTCCCAGTTCACCACCTGCCGATACTTTTCTCGCCGCTCTGGATCATTCAGAATCGCAGGAACCTGATAGCAACCGGGTTCAATCGTGACGACCATATTAGTCCGCAGGGGACGATCGAGCCGCAAATAGCCGAGTCCGAAGCGATCGCTCCTCGCTCTACCCGCTTCATATCCTGCTAGATCACCAAAATCTTCCATATCATGCACGTCCAAGCCCAGCAGATGCCCGACTCCATGCGGAAAGAACAGCGCATGGGCATCCATCTCTACCAAATCTTCGGGTTGACCGCGCAAAATGCCTAAATCAACCAGTCCAGCGGCAATTACTTTGGCAGCTAGCAGATGAATTTCTCGATATTCCACGCCAGGGCGCACCTGCTCAATGCAGGCATCATGGGCCGCCAGCACTACATCATACAAATCGCGCTGAGTTGAGGAAAATTTGCCTGAAACGGGCCAGGTACGGGTTACATCCGCCGCCCAACCGGATGCCGTCTCAGCCCCCACGTCTGCCAGCAGCAAATCGCCTGGTTTCAGAGCATGGTGATAGTGATTGTTGTGCAGCACTTCTCCCTGCACGGTGACAATACTGGCATAGGCGCAGGCCATATCATTTGCCAGGATTACAGCTTCCATCGCAGCCCGCACTTCAGCTTCAGTTGTGGCGGTTGCAGTTGCGGCTATGCCTGCTTGATGGGCTTGAACGGTGACGGCTGCGGACTGACGCATTTCGGCTAAAGCTGCTTCGTCGTGGGTGAGGCGAAGGGTGGCGATCGCCCTCACCAAATCCAGATCAATTCCCTGCGATTGGTTAGCAGGGGACAGCATTCGGTTAATCCAATGAGACTGTTGCAATCGAGTGGCGGCATCTTGAACGGCAACGGTAGCAGCGTCTTCCATTCGCGACTTTAACATTGCTAGCGGATAGGCAGCATCCGCGCCAATTTGCTCAGCAATTGCAGCGCGACTTGGCGTTTCCCCGTGCCAAAGGGCACTTTCAGGTGTGCCCTCGTCCATAAATAATTCTAGCTTGCCCCCTTCCAAACGAATGGCGGCATTTTCTAGCGGCACCCCAGCAAAGTAAAGGAAATGACTGCTTGCCCGAAACGGAAACACATTCGCCGGAAAGTTGCGAGAACTGCTGCGCCCAGACCACAACACGACTGGAAAATTAATCAACGCCGCTAGCTTTTGCCGCCGCTGTCGAAGGGAGTCAGCTAAGGAGGGGCGATCGCTAACTTTAGCTCTGTCGCTCTGAATCTGCACAGGTTTTATCTGGCTCAAGCATTAACTTGATTCATGTTGACACTATTCAAGAAAAGTGACAATCTGTTCGTCTGTTGACCCCTATCCAAAGCGTTTAGATCAAGAGAGGTTCATTGTTTTGTCTAAAAGCGGCAGGTCAAAAAGACAACCAGCAGATCCTCTAGCAAAATGGCTGGCTTTGGATTGGAATCGACCCGAAAGATCTTACAACCCGGACGTGCGAGATCTGTTAGCAGGTTTGCTGGACTATCCCAAAGATCGAGTCATTACTGAAGATGCAGGGGGCGGAGGATATCCAGATATTAAGCTGCTAACTCCTGAAAAACTGCCTGGGTCGTTGGAGACTTAAAGAAAGACGATGCAGAACTCAATACGGAAAGTGGACGACGCAAGCTGTGGAATCAAAAACGGAAGTATGTTGAGGGTTTAACTCGATATGTTTTGTTTCTCACCGCTCGTTATCTTTGGATCGTTTTACCAACAGGTGAAGCGGTTTCAGAGTTTGCAGAACCGTGCAATTTATCTGAAATCTCCTTTGAGGAACTGCGGGAAACGCTCAAGTTTCTTTCCTACGAACAGGCAACGCATCAAAATCAATGGACAACTTTTATTCAGGGGCAATTACCCTATGTTTATCTGAAGCTAGATGCACCTGAAACGTTAGACCGATTGCGGCAAGATTTACAAACTAGCTTTACTGAATTGGGGGAAGCGGCAGAAGGGGCGATCGCCACCTTAATTCAGCAATATGTAGAATTCAAACGTCAGGAACGAGAAGTTCAGCAAAACCCGTTATATACCAGTGATACACAGCGGCGATCGCTCGTTCGGCTGCGGTTTCGATTTGACTTTCACCGACATTTGTTTGAAGACATCTTGCCCCGATTTGAAGATCAGTATGGGCGCGATGTCAACGCAAAAGGCAAACAGGTTGAAGAGCGAATTCGAGAATCTTTTGTTGCCGACTCCGTTGCAGTATTGGTTGCTAGAGTGCTGTTCTTACGGCTGGTTGAGGACTTAAAGCTGACCAAAAAACGCCGCTTATCTAACGGTGGGCCACAGGACTGGGCAGCATTTGTCGATCACTTAACGGGGGATGCAAAAGCACTGGTGCAGCTAGTTGCTGAAGACATCGGACGGCTCTATCACGAACCCTTTGAACGCAACTTGTTTGACTGGATTTATGAAACGAACGGCGCGTTAGATGAAGCATTACAACGCTTAATTTTGAGGTTTAATGCCTACGATTTTCGGGTTTGTCAGAGGAGATCTTAGGAGATATCTACCAGACCTTCTTACCCACTGCAAAACGCAAGCGG
>JAAUTN010000295.1 GCA_012031415.1 Leptolyngbyaceae cyanobacterium SM1_4_3
GATTGCAGATTAGCGATCGCCGCCTCAATTTCTGGCTGTCGTCCCAACAGTTCAGGAAAGGGTAAACAGTAGCGCTGAGATTTGGAGCCGGACGCAGTTTTAAGTTTCGTGAACCGCCCGTCTGCGTTGTGTCAATCACGCCACCATAGTCGGTGAGGTGCATCACTTTGTTGGCGATCGCAATCTGCTGTCCGATGCCACGTCCCCCGCCATGAGACTCTAAGCCATCGGCACTATTAGATTGAATTAAAGTCGCCCCATTGTTGCCATTGACGACTCCCCCAATCGGCATTTCTTGTGAAACAGTGCCGTTCATTGAATGACCCGACGGCTGCAACCCCAACTCATTCAGCCTGCCATTTGGATAGCTAGCGTCTCCAGGTGACTGATGAAGAGTCGAAAGCCGCTGCTGCACGGTGGACACCGAAACATGGGCTGAATTGAGGTCAACTGCTTCCTGCCAAACAGGTTGACGCTGCCCCTTTTGCCGCCCATAGAGTCTCGCCATCCGAATCGACTCAACTCCCAAGCTAGTCAGTCCATTCCGAATAAAAGGAACCAGTTGTGCCTGCGGAGGAGCCTGATTTGCTTCAAGAAAAAGGTGCAAGCAGTCCTCATCAATTTCTGCCTCAGTCCGAATGCCTCTGGGTTGCAAAGAGCGATTGATCAGGGTGGCGATCGCTTCCGGATCGCCCTGTCTAGACAACTCCAAAAGATTGTCCTGAGTTTCTTGCATCATATTTGCAACCCTGCAACTTTTAATTCAGTTAAGCGTAAATCAGCGGCCACATTTTGAGGAAGCTTGACAAGAAATTGAGTAGGCAGTTCAGGAATAGGGAACCGGGTTATTGATCGGGGGTCATTCGCCCCAGCAGTAAACAGATAACAAATGACTCAAGCATTTGTGCAAATTATCTCTATATCTTCCGCAAATTACTAGAAGCTAGAAAAACTAGCTAACTTCCTATATTCATAACCCTAATCTTGAAGAATTAGCCCAAGCTTGACATGATCCCCTTGACATAACAATAATTCAGACCCATTACCCATTACCCATTACCCATTGCCTCCATCAAACCCCTGGCAATACGCTGTGCTGCTCCTGGTTGTCCCATACGACGGCGACCGTTTTCATTAATCAATTGAAGCCGATCGGGATCTTGTAAGAGAGCGTCAATCACCTCAGCGACTTTGTTGGGCTGCTTCACTAGAATGGCAGACGGCCCAAGCAACCGGGTTTGGGCTTCGGCAAAGCCAGGGGTGAACTGTGGCCCTTCTCCAGGAAGGATCAGGGCAGGTTTGCCTAAGCCGACAAACTGTTCGGTGGCGGTGCCTGACATGGCGATCGCAAAATCTGCCTGATGTAAACAATCCTCAAACGCCGATTGAGTCAGAATTAGCGTTCCACTATGCTGAACAAACTTGCAATCAGGAGCGGCGGGCGGCTGTCGCCAACCTTGAGCTTCTAGAGCCTGTTGAAGTGGGGGAAGTTCCAAACTGGGGGCGATCGCTCCCAGCAGTAAAATCTTTCGCCGCCTGAACCAGGTCAACACACCGCGCAATGCCTGCAAAATGCACTGCCAATTTTGATAAGCCTCTGGCACTCTAGAACCCGGCAATAGCACTAAGGTCAGCGGCCGTTCCGCTTCAAAGTCGGCTTCGGAGGCGTGAAGCTGCATTCCTTTGGGTTCTAGCCCGTCCATCATGGGGTTGCCTAAGTCGTGAGCGGCGATCGCCCATTTGCTTAAAACCGCTGTCGTCAGGCTATCTCTGGGAAAAACAGCTTTGCAGCGGCGACGGCTCATCAACCAGCGCTCCCAGGGGAGGTAAACAGAACCCGACCAGCCTTCAAGTTGCTCAAACCAGGAGGGACGCGGCAGCCAACCCGCCTCATCGCGCAGATAATATTCTGACTTGGCAGTGCCCACAAACGCATAGGAGGCACCGCTCCACCAGGCAAACAGCAGCGGCACAATATCTCCCACCGCCAAAATTGAGCCTCCTGTCCTGGCCCAATCTTTTACGACCTTAAGCTGAGCCAGCGTTAGTTGCAGCAGTCCGCCCTTTAAGTCTCGCGCCAACTGCTTGCCGTCCATGTAAATAAAGCCACCCGAAGGCATTTGTCTCGTCTGACCAATCAGCGGAATGCCTGCCTGAGCATAGGCGTGTCCTTCTCCCACAATCGGTAGAGCGGCTAGCTTGGGATGGTTGGGGTGTTGTTGCAGGGCTTGCAAAATGCGAAGGGCGATCGCGTCTTCTCCGTGACCGTTACTCAAGCAAAGTAGCTTCATGCGAATTGAGATGAGGTTTAATCATCATGTCACTGTGTAACACCTTAATGGAAGAAAAAGAACTCAAGATTGTTGCTTTTTCCAAACAAACACGAAGTTTAGTCAGCCAAGAACAAGCAACATAAAGCCTTTCTTAAGAGAACCGCAAATCCTAACCCTCTATGCTGATTGAGCCACCACAATATCCTGAATAGGCGTAAACCGCTAAAGCCCAGGTCACTCTCCAGGTCATGCTCATGCCTAATGTCCTGACTTGCCCAACTCAGCCACAATCCGCCGCAACCCGCGATCAAATTCAGATTGCGCTGGCGATCGCCGACGACAGCATTCTCAAATCGCTACTGGTGAACTGCACTCCGGCGATCGCCCGTCCGTCTCTCATTGGCACTGTTAGCTCCAGCATTGGCGTGGCGATCGCTCCCCAAACCGCAGTTGATGGCATCATTCAATATGAATCGATTCACTGCGCTCTCGCTCCACCCCAGTTTGAAACAGAACATCATCTATTTCCTTACACCAACCAGACGATTAAGCAAAAGGAATATCAAAAGCTAACTCGCTGCGAAGCAGAAACCCGCGACTTAGGACAAAACGTTTCGCTGGATCAGGCGCTATCACTCCTGACACAAGTAGGGTTTTCACCCCGACAGGTGGATGAAATCCTCAGCTTGTCCTATGAAGCCTGTCATAAGTCCTGGTGGTACCTCCTCGATTCAGACGGAAATCCAACCGTTCCGTTTCTGCGGCTAATTCGCACCCTGCGCTATCCCAACGGCAGCTACACGATTCAATACAAAGATTACTTTAGCCAGGAAAAGCCTTGCTGTTTTCAAAAGCAGACGCAGCAAGTGTTAGTCAAAATCAAAACCGGACTTCAAAGCTTTAGCGAGACCCTCGAAAGAATTAACTACTGCCGCAACCAGCTTGATATCAAGGAAGTAATTTTAATCTGTGACACCGTTTCCGACTTAGAAGCTAGAGGCTTTATCAGTCAGGGAATTAGCCTTTATGCTGCCACCGACCTGTTTCTGCCAGCCCAAGCTAACTGCGCCAACTGTGTGACTAGAGACTGTCCGATGAATGGCACAGAAAATTCTCCCGTCCTGACCTGTCGCCGTTTTTGCCTTGGGGAAGCTGCTAGCTATGGCGCTACGCACCTCGATTGAGACACTTTTTGTGAGAAGGACTCTATGCAGCGGGGGCTTGCTCACGAAAACGTCTCCCGACCTGCACGGCCCCAGCCCTGATACTCCTTTATGAATAAAATTTACATTGCTTAATGCTTTACTAATTGTTATGATCCTTAATAGTGATACATATCTCACCTTTAAGGATTTTTCCCGTGAATATTACTCAGCGCGTTACAGCCCTCCTGGTGACAGCACTGAGACCTAATCTCGCACCCAACTATCTATCTCAGGCTGCCTGGGCAGCACTTCGGATTGTTGCTGGAGTTGTGATGGTTCACAACGGTCTCGATAAGCTGTCTAACATTGAAAGCTTTGCCGAAGCTTATGTTTCCGTGATTGGATTGCCCTTCCCCATTTTCTTTAGCTATTGCGCCGCATACACTGAGTTGATTGGTGCGCCCCTTCTAGCTTTAGGACTGTTAACTCGACCTGCCGCCGCTGGACTATTTTCAACCATGCTGGTGGCAATGTACCACCACGTCCTGGTAGCAGGCTTCAGCATTCCTTACCTGGAGCTTTCTGCCCTTTATGCAGCTTGCTTCCTGTTCTTTTTGGTGAATGGAGGAGGATTGTTCTCAGTTGACGCTCTGCTAGCGGGCTGGCTAAATGCGGTCTCTCGAAGCAGTCAAGAGCAGCGGATTGAGTCTTTGGAAACTTCCTACAAGTCTGCTGAAACTGCTTCAAAATAGCTAGGTTGTAAGCGCTAGGTCTGATAGGCGATCGCCAGTTCCTACTTGATTAGCCTTGAGGGATCAACTGGCAAAGCAGCAACCAAAGAGCCATTGAGCAAAATTTTAATCTGCTGAGCCAGCCGCAGTTGAGCGACTGGCTCTTTTAGAATGTGTCCAGCCGCAGTCAGGGCACTGGCTGCATCCTGAGTACGACAGTTGACCCGCAACACTCCCCACCGTCGAGAGATATGGCACGACTGAAGAGCATCTAGCTGCTTGAGTTCAGTTAGGTCTTCTCGATAGAAGTCAAGAATGAGTTGGGTTAGCTGTGAGTACCAGTTCATAATTGTCAGAGTTTGTAGGATAAAACTCGGCAGCGGAGAGCCGTATAAAAAGTCCACGCAGACAGGCGACCCCCCTTAGCCTGCTCTTGACTTTGCAGAAATTTCCCTGGAGTCGGAGCGAGGGCCGTGACTTCGTGTTAGCCCCATTCATCGTTCAGTCTTCCAGGCTGCAATCGCCCTTACAGATGCACGAGAGGCTTCAAAGTCCACTACATTCATTCAAGCGTATTGCTTCTAGAGTCGGGCCAGGCTGCAAGAAGATTTAACGACTTCCACTAAACCAGGAAAGTTAGCTAGAAGCATCTAAGCCTTTCAAGGTATAGCTTTGAAGGAATTTAGCTCGAGTTATTCTTGTAACACTCCGTACCATTTCTTGAGGAAGTGAGACAGAGCGGTAAGTCGAACTCAGTAAGTTACTGAGGATCTGCGAAGGCAGTTACGCCATGTTGCTCAAGCTTTTGATGATTGAGTTTAATAATCTAAGCTATAGCGCGTACTTTAAGACTCACTTTTTTAAGGAAAGCGAAGGCTTTCACGCAAAAGCATCTTGACCAAAGCGCGTAGCGCCACACCTGTAGAAATTAATTACTACCCGCTTGTAGCACTGAGATCATGAAAGATCCATACCTCACAGACTTCTACCAAGACTGGATGATTGAGGTTGAGCAGGAGGAAGATGGCTTCAGGATGACCTGTTACTCCCCGTCTAGGCAGCAGCTCAGCGATCGCACCCTTCACTCGCATGACTTTAAGGCTCTGCAAGCCGCCAGAAAACTAATTGATCAGCATCTTGTTTGCTACTCTCTAGCAGCCCTTCTGCGAGCTTGGTATGAGCAAATTTGCTGAATTTTGACGAGTGGCGATCGCTCAACCAATCACTGCTCAGTTCTGCAAAGACTTGATAAATCTCAATTGCTGTACTTCCTGAACAATTTTCCCAAAACCACAATTCCTTGCTCAATCTCCTCCGGCAACATTGAAAAATTGAGTCTTAGTGCGGGGTAGCCCTGCTGATTGGGGAAGAAAGATGACCCTGAGATGATTAAGACTTTTTGCTGAGCGGCTTCGTGGCAAATTGCTTGCAGCGGCAACTCATCCGGCAGTTTTACCCATAGAAATAACCCACCGTTAGGAACCGTCCACGATGTAGATTCAGGAAAATGTTGCTCTAGCGCTTTCAGCATCACGTTGCGGCTGTGCAAATGGCTATTTCGCAAGTGGTTAAGATAGTGGCGATAGTAGCCAGCCGCTAAGTATTCACTCACGATCGCCTGCGAAACCGTAGAAACGCTGAGATCTCGCAACAGTTTTCGCTCTAATAGCGGTCGATAGTGTTGCCCTGTGACAACCATGTAACCCAGCCGCAGCCCCGGTATTAAAGTTTTGGTAAATGTGCCAACGTAGGTGACTAAATTTGAACGATCTAAAGCTTTGATCGGCGGTGGCACAATGCCAAAACTCAATCCCTCGTAGGCGTTATCTTCCAGGATGAGACAGTTGTACTCGGCGGCTAGTTGCAGAAGCTGTTGACGGTGAGTTGATGAAGTTGTAATTCCTGTCGGGTTGTGAAGCGTACTGATTGTGTAAATTAGCTTGGGGCGATGGCTATGTAGATACTTTGCTAGCAGCGTCAAATTCATTCCCTCATTGGTCATGGGAATTCCAATAATTCTCGCGCCTGCTTGTTGAAACAAAGCTAGAGCGCCATGATAGGTGGGAGACTCCACAATCACCCAGTCTCCAGGCTGAAGGTAGTAGTGAGCAGCCAGAGAAATTCCTTGCATAGAGCCATTCGTGATGATCAGGTCTTCTGGAGAGACCTCTAGCCCTTGCTGAATCAACAGTTGCACGATTTGCTTGCGGAGAGTCAACTGCCCCTGGGGAATGCCGTAGTTAAATAGTGTGTGGCTGACTCCTTTGACCGCCCGACGAGCTACCCGCTGAAGATTTTCCAGCCCTGTAGCGCGAGGAAAGCCAGAGCTAAAGTTGATCATGTCGCCCTGCTGCTGTGCCTGAACCGATGCGGCGTAGATCTCAAAGTAGGACATTTCGCCCTGCTCAGGAATGATGACCTCCTGTTGAGGAGCAAAGGTAGAAACAGCTTTGGGCGAAGGAAGGGTTTCAGCGCTGACAAAGTAGCCCGATCCGGCACGGGCATAAATTAGACCGTCTGCTTCTAAAACGCCGTATGCCTCGATCACCGTTAGCTTATTGACCTGAGCATTTTCTGCTAGTGCCCGAATTGAGGGGAGGCGATCGCCCGGTTTCAAAATTCCAGATTGAATCAGGCGACTAATGCGATCGCGAATTTGCAAGTACACAGGTTCAGGTGAGCGGCGATCAAGAGGAATCTTCACGGCAGGACAGAGTAAGTCACATCACAATTTGCAATATAAGCGATCCCTTATTCTTTCACCTGGTACACTTTTTAAAAGTTTTTATAGAACAGTTTCTTTGTGCTTGAAACTGTATTAGTTAAAGTCAGAAAATTTGTACCTTTTCATAACTTCTCCAATAGAGGAAAGTAGAGCTAACTCAACCTTTAAGAGGTGAAAAGCTCTAGATGAAACTCTCTACTCCATTAGGATTAAAACAGTCTCATATTCAATCCTTAAGCATTGCCAGTCGCTTTGCAGCAAGAGTAAAGCAGTTTGGCAAACGGTTCATTCAGTGGGCTGTAGGTAATCATGAAGTGCAGATTTGGCAGGTGAGCGATCGCGCAGGCAACTCGTACTGGCGCGTATACGACCCGGCTACAGGTGCTTCTACGAGCTTTAACTCTGCCAGCGAAGTCAGAATTTGGCTAGAACAGCGCTATTATCAGCAACCTTAACTCAGGTGATACTTAATCATGTATCGATAAAGTTCATCGCCTGAATGAATTTTATCGATAGGGAAATTTTAGGACGAATTATAGGAGACATACTTCAAAGGTTGTGTTTTTGTAACTCGCTTCATCCATTTCCTATTTACACCAATTCTTTGTGATACTGCTTCTAGCGTGAGGCTTAATCCCTATGTTATAAAAAGATTTATTCTGCTCAAACTTCATTCAAGTTGGCATTAGAAAATCAAGGAATTTGGCTGGGTTTTTGCGATCGCCCAGATCTCCGACTTCTTTGAGAAGTCGGAGATCTTATTTGGGGAATCTTATTTGAGTGCATAGCCTATTGGCTTGAAGTAAATTGATGCGTCAGGAGAGGATTTCTTGGGATTAAAACTGGAGAGTGTTGTACCCTGGGGGCGATCGCTAGCTGAATATATTGATATGTTTTCCCTCTCGCCCGCTGACTTACAGCGACAAATCTTGGACTGTGCAGGTGGCCCTGCCAGCTTCAATGCTGAAATGACTGATAGGGGTTATTCTGTGATTTCCTGCGATCCTGTCTATCAATTTTCTGTTAGCGAAATTGAGCAGCGCATTCAGGCAACCTACGCTCCAATCGTGGAGGGCGTTCGAGCGAATTGCGATCGCTACGTCTGGCAAGCAATCCAATCACCAGATCAGCTAGGAGAAATTCGCCTCAGAGCAATGCGTCGGTTTCTAGCAGATTTCCCAATGGGCTTGCGGTCAGGACGCTACGTAGTAGACCCGTTGCCAACGCTGTCATTTTGTCCAGGACAGTTTGATCTGGCACTCTGCGGACATCTGCTGTTCACCTACTCCGATCAGCTTTCAGCCGATTTTCACCTCAGCGCCATTCAAGAACTTTGCCGGGTCGCTAACGAAGTCCGAGTCTTTCCAATTCTTGATATTTCGGGGGAAGCTTCACCGATTCTGCCGATCGTTTTAGAAAAATTGCCCCAGCAGGGATACCAGTTAGAAATTAAACCCGTTCCCTACGAATTTCAGCGCGGCGGCAACCAGCTTCTACGGATTTTGAGAAAATTAAATTAGATCAATTGGCACTGACTTAATAACCTTGACAAATCTCATAGGATAGTCCTGGAGTCATCAGCCGAAATTGATCCCAAGTCGAGACTTAAGCTCAGGGCATCAGCTTAGAATGGCACTACCGCCCCAAAGTTTGTAAGTTTTAACGATGGCAACTTCCTCTCTCCAACTTAATAAAACACAGGTCGGTATCCTACCGCAGTGGAAACGTGCTACCTGGGAGGACTACGTAGCCTACCGGGATGATTCTACCGATGAGAGAATGCGGCTGTTTTTTGATGGCACTTACCTGTTGGTCGAGATGGGATCTGAAGGAATTAATCACGCTAAGGTTAGCGATCTTCTGATTATGCTTTTGGCTTTCTGGTTTAATGCCAGGTCTGATCAGGCTGCTGAGTCTCTGGGACGCTGCTTGTTAGAAGAACCTAGACAGAAAGCAGGAGCGCCTGATCTAGTTTGTATGTTGGCGATCGCTTTCCCCAGTGGCGAGAAGGCCGAACCCCGTCGAATTAACCTCGACCAATGGCGAG
>JAAUTN010000296.1 GCA_012031415.1 Leptolyngbyaceae cyanobacterium SM1_4_3
GGGTCTGCCCTTCTGCACCAACTGCGGCTCAAACACACCGTTGCAGTCCCGTGCTACGCCAATCTCGACCTCGCCAAACTCACCCTTAATCGTCTTGTTGCTCTGCCCGTTGCGACGGTTCCGGGGGCGCTCCAGTTCTGCTTCTGCCCTCTCCTCGGCTAGATGGGTATCAAGTTCAGCACTCAAGCAGCGCTCAACCAGAGCTTTGGTCAATTGCTTAAAGATGCCTCCCTCTCCCATCAGGTCTTCAGGCTGACGGTATTCTTTCAGTAGCTCATCAATTAATTCAGGTCGAAAATCCATTTGTCGCGTCTCAGATAGATTAGTTCATTAGATCTGCTTTTGACCTTTGACACAATCTAATTTACAGTCTCCGCTTGTAAGCCAATTGTGCTTCCTCGAAGGGAATAGACTCTAAACCGAGTATTGCCAGGAACAGGCGATTCAATTGAGCCGTCTGCTCGATGTACTTGGTATGCAATAGGATAGCGATCGTTTGAGGAGTCGCTGTCTCTGAGATTAAATCCCAAGGGGGTAGCTTCACCGTTGGTGACTACTGTTCCGCTTACTTACATCAATCGCAATGACGATCGCAAATGCTAGTCCTACCTGAGTAACAATTAGTCTCCAGTCATTTCCCTGCTGTGCCTGGTTATAAGCAAATAGGGCAGCAGCAGCAACGAGTAATAGAAATACCCCTCGAATCAGATTGAAAATTAACCCAACAACATTTGCGTCTAATGTATTAGTTGCGCCTCCAGCCTGAGACGTTTGCTGCGCTAAATTGACAAAGAATTGTTCTAACCCACTTAAGGAATTCGTATTTGGCTTTACCCTGATCTGTCCAGGTAAAAATAGGTTCAGCCTCACCGTTAAATCGCTCTGGTAGCTTTTCTTGAAAGGTGGCAATCAGCGCTTGGGCGCTGGCTTTCGTAGCGTATTCCTGCTTGGACTCGGGAAGTTTAGCAATGGCGGCTTTCTCCTCAGAATTGAGGTGATCTTCTGCGTTCACGTAGTGTGTGCGAAGCACAGTCGCCCACTGTCCATCAGTACGATTGCCTGCAAAAAGCGTATTACCCTGGTTGTTGTTCAGGGCGATCGCCACCTGCTTCCCTTGCTCTTCCATCCACAGAGTTTTGTTACTGGAAATCGCAATTCCTTCTTGATCAGCAGCATCCGAGAGTTCATTAGCAACTCTGGCAAAGCCCACCAAAGATTCTGCACAAGAAATTTGCTGAGGATCAGCTTGTCGTGCCATAAGTTGCTCCAGCACTTTGGACTCTGCGATCGGTTGTTCAGGTGCCGCTTGAGCCTTACCACTAAAGCCTGTCGCCAACTCGGCGAAGTTTAAGAACCGTCAGCATTTGAGGACATTAGATGATGTCGAGATCTTTCAGCTTTCCCTCTGCCTCAACGCAGCCATCTTTAAGAACAACAATGTGGTCAGCTTGCCGCAATACAAAAGGACGGTGAGACACGACAAGGTAAGTGGAGTAGGGAACCAGTGGCGAGAAATCTTTTAGGGCAAATAGGCGAGACCAAAGTCTCTGCTCAGTTTCGAGATCAAGAGCACTGGAAAGGTCATCAAAAACGAGCAGTTCGGGTTGTCTAATCAACATTCGAGCAGCAGCAGTGCGTTGCTGTTGCCCACCAGAAAGACGCATTCCTTTAGAGCCGACAAGGGTGTTAAGCTCCTCTGGCATGGTAGCGAGATCGTGATCTAGAGCAGCAAGGGCGATCGCCTCTCTCAACTCTTCCTCATTGCTCTGTAATCCCAGCAGCAAATTCTCCTGTAGAGTGTTGCTGAAGAGCTGTGGTACTTGAGGAGTGTAAGCACTGCGGGGTGGAACGAAGAATTGATCAGGATGTTTAACACGCGTTCCATTCCAATAAATCTCGCCGGATTGCATGGGAAGTAACCCCAGCAGAACTCTTAGCAACGTTGTTTTGCCAGAGCCAATCTGTCCTGTAATTACTGTGAGGCTTCCTCGTTTAAGCGTCAGGTTAATGTTTGTGATGCCGCGATCGCTTCCTGGATATCGATAGGTGAGATGAACGGCTCTCAGCTCCTCAAGGGCTGTATCTCGGTTGGGTTGAGCGATCGCAGGTAGTTCAGCGACTTGTCCCTTTAAATCGGGTAAATACAGCAGTGCATATTCAATCATGTTTTTGACTGCTCTTACCTCCTGATGCCCATCCAGTAATCCTTCCATTCGCTCAAATGACACTTCTGTCTGTTTTATCTGTGTTAAAAAAACGCCCAAAAACCACAAGAAATCTGTAACAAATGCGAGGTAATAAACAAATAGGGCAAAATCACCAACATCAAGAGCGCGTTCACGAAATGTTCCTGTAAGGGAGTCACCACCAACTCCAGATTGAGCTGCAACTAATAAAATGAGACCTGTTCCTAAACTCACCAAGTTTTCCAAACCAGACTGGAGAACGGTTGTAAAAACTTGATCCTGCACCATGCGCTGGCGGCGCTGGTCGCTGAGGTAGTGAAGGTGATTGAGAACGGCAGTTTCTGCACCTGCAACCTGAATCGCCTGCACAGCAGAAAACATTTCTCCAATTAACCCAGTTACCTGCTGTGTTGCTTGACGACTGGCAGAGCGATAGCGTTTGATGCGAGTCTCAGCGTATTGAATGACGAGAGCGATCGCCATCAACGGCAAAAAGACCAGTACTGTAAACCTTGCGTTGACGGTAAACAAAATAACTAAAGAAATGAGCGCAAATACTCCTGTTCCAAAGACCTCATTGGTTCCCACGACATTATCTTCAACTTGAGCCGCATCTTCCCGAAAGAAGCTAATGACCTCACCCGGTGAAACTACTTTTCCATCCACCGTGAATGGTTCTGCACCCGGACACTGGAGAAGTTGTTTTAACAGATTGCGTCGCACTAAAGCACTGATGATGAAGCGATGCTGTGTTTTGGTGATGCGTCCTGCGAAGATGGCGACAATGCGGGCTACGCCAACTGCTAGTAACAGTGCAACCCACACCAATGGTGCCTGTAGAGACGCTTGGTTGCTGCCCTCGCTGGTTAATGTGTTAAAAAAACCACGAATAATTAAACCTGGTACAGCAGGCAATCCTATGATAAACATCCATAAGAAGCTGTCTAACAGGTACAGCCCAAATGCATAGCGAATCATTCGCCATAAAAGCTGCCAAATCGAGAGTTTTCCAGTCATCGTGGAATTAAGCTGTTTTAGGAGGGATGAATGTGATGTTGCAAAGTTAGCTTGAGATGTGGTTACGTCTCAGCCGGAACAAGATTAAAGCAGCCATGATCTGTGTTGCGATCGAAAATCCTATCAAGGTCACAAGAGAGCGATCGTACAGTATCCCCATCAACAATTGCCGCTACTACCAACGGACCGGATACTGCGCCAATCTGATCCAACGCTTCGTGTAACCCAAATCCAAATCCTCCACCCACCCGCATCGCAGCATGAGACAGCAAAACATCACGGGGAGGGGTGCGAATTGCCTTTCCGGTGCGTTCTGCTAACAGGAGAGCCGCAGCAGTTTCCCAGCGTCCTGTCAAGGCGAGGAGTGGCATTGCAGCCGTGTTGATGATATATCCCAAAGTGGTCAGGCTCCAGTATTGGTGAGTTTTGTCGCTTAAGTACCCTGTGAGCAGACGCAACCCAAACCCAATCAGTTCACCCACTCCGGCAACCAATCCTACAACGGTGCCACTAGCTCCTAAAAAGCCCAAATATGCTCCAGAAATGCTGCGTCCGCCTTCATAGGTGGCATCAGCGCAGAGACTCACGATGCCAATCAGAATGACAAATTTGAGAGCTTGTTTTTCGATCGTTTTTTCACCAACCATGCTTTTGCTCCTGCACCCGTAGGTTTTTGAACGTTATGAGATTGATCCTGGTAAGCCAGTCTTTAGTAGCTGTGAAATCGCGATTCGGGATTTTGGGCTAAGCTTTTGCGATCGCCATATTCCATGACCTGTCCGTTCTCTAAAATCAGAATTTGATCCACTCGCTGAATGGTGGTTAAGCGGTGGGCGATGATAATTCCTGTGCGATTTTGCAGAAGTCGCGCGATCGCCTGCTCAATTAATTGCTCAGTGATTGGATCAAGCCGAGAAGAGGCTTCATCCAGAATGACTAAACCTGGATTTTTAAGAAATACACGGGCAAATGCCAATAGTTGAGCTTGTCCAGCAGAAAGCCCCGTGCTGTCCGAACCCAGTTGGGTATCGAGTCCGTGAGGGAGCGATCGCAACCAGTCTTGAAGTCCCAGCAATTCCAGAGTTTCTAGAATTTGAACATTACTAATATTGGAATTAAAAAAGGTGAGATTGTCCTGTACGCTGGCTTGAAATAACTGCACATCCTGGGTGACGAGTCCAACTCGCTGTCGTAGTTGAGCCAATTGTATTTGACAAATTGGAGCATCTCCTAGCCGAATTTCACCCGCTTGAATGTCATAGAGCCGTAGCAGCAATCGAGCGATCGTGCTTTTGCCGCTGCCCGTGCGTCCGAGGAGTCCGAGGGTGTGTCCGGCGGGGAGGGAGAGGGAGAGGTCTTGGAGGGTGGGAGTGGGGGAGTGGGGATTGGGGAGTGGGGTATGGGGATTGGGGAGTAGAGGGGCTGCTATTTTCCCCGTTTCGGGTTTCGCGTTTTCCGTTCCCCGTTCCTCCCTTCCTTCTCCCTCGTTTCTCCTCTCCTCCTTCATACCTAAACCAAACATTCTCAAAGGATACCGATAGTGCCCCTGCTGGTAGATCGGAATTGCCAACATCTTTCAATTGCGATCGCACGTTCAGCAACTCTCGAATCCGGTGAATACTGGCTTCAACTTGCTGTAATTCTTCCAATTCTTCGCGGATACGCTCAATGGGTTGGTTCAGCAGGTTGGTGTAGTGAAAGATCAGATAGGCAGTACCAATGGTGATGGCGTTTTGGTTCCAAAGGTAGGCGGAAACGGCAAGGGCGATCGCGTTACCAACGGTAAATAATCCTACGCTGGTAGACCAAAGAATCGTGCTGGCAAACCTGGCTTTTTGATAAATAGGCAGCCAACGTTGCAGGATCTCGTGAAACCGTCGCATCACATAGCCAACTGCTCCATTCGCACGAAGATCTTCTCGACCTGCCAAATGTTCGCCCAAGAAGCCGAAGAACTCTGCACTCATCTGGCGATAGTCCGCCCAGGGTGCGATCGCCAGGGATTGTAACCCTAACAAAAGAGACAATGCCACGATTGAAAAGAGCGTTAAACTTGCACCTGCTTGAGAATTTTCAATAAACAAAACAGTGAGAATTCCAAGTAATAAAAGACCGTTGCCGAAGACATGAATCACCAGTTGCGAGAAAAAGCGAGACAGCAGATTGACATCGCCGTCAACTCGTTCTAACAGTTCTCCAGGAGTATGAGATTTGTGAAAAGAAAGATCTAAATTTAAGCAATGTTTGGCTAAATCAAATCGCAGTGCATTTGTCGAAATCCAGGCAACCATTTCTCCTAAATAAGTGGCTGTAACGGTTAAAAGTTGCGTCAGTAGAGCTAGCCCAATAAAAAGAAACGCAGCGATGAATAAGCTCTGCTGTGAACCACCCGATACTGCCGTATCAATGAAATAACCCAGAATTTGAGGATTGAGAATTTGTAAACCGATGCTGCCGAGGAGGGCGATCGCCAATCCAAAAACACGCCCCTGCTGCGGTTTGAGGTAGTGCGCCAAAAGAGAAACATATTGCTTGAGGGGAATTTGCATGGGGGGCAAGATTAGCTCAAGACAGAGGGGTTGATGCAGACGGGGCGATCGCCATTCACAAAGGTCGCTTGAGCAGCTTACCGTAAAGCCTGTTCTTTTGTAAGACAGTTTTGGCTCCTAACGGGAGTATTTTGATGTCTAAACGGAATATCTGGTGAGAATCGCTGTAATTTATTGCGAATTTATTCTCATCAACTTCTATGGTTGAGTTTTACAAGGGTCTTTAGTTCTGTATCTGCAAAGTGTCATTTCCAAATGAGTACTGTCCTTTCTCAGCCAGATTGGTGGGAAGCATGGGATGAGAGCCGACAAAACGGTGAAATCTCTTGTCGTTCTGATGGCTTTGATACCCTCAAGCAGGGATGTTTAGCAAACCTTTGTCGCGTTTATGAGCGTTGGGTTGATCTGCGGGCTGGGTTGAGTCTTTATATCTACAAATATGAACCGTTTACCGATCTGATTCTTAACGAGACAGGTCATCATCACAGCCATTTCGCATTAAGCTTCTTTGTGCTGGGAAACGTTAAAACTATTTTGCATAGCGTTACTTCTGATGTTTATAAGGAAGCTAGAAACAATTATCTGATACCAATTCTTTGTGAAGCTGCATAGAACAAGGGGCTTAAGCCCCTTGTTTCACCAGGGTTCATTCTATGCAAGCTCACATTAGATTGGTATGAGCTATTATTCAGGTGCCAAAGAAACTGAACAATTTTTCCACTTCTGTGACGCTCATTTGACCCATTGCTAAAAGCTGGCGCGATCGTTCCATGCGATGCTCATGCAGATAGCCGAAAACTGTTGTGCCAAACAGCTGCCGGAAGCCCCACTTTAGCTTGCAGTCATCAATGCCAACTTGTCGTGCAAGTGCCAGCAGCGAGAAACCTGTTTCATTGCGTTAATCTCTGAAACATTGGGAGTGAGAACCCTGGAATTACCGGAAAGATGAAACTTAGAGACCAGAGGCGGCAATGAACTGTAGTGATTTTCAAGTTTGATCGGTCGCGATAATTCTCCGTCTCGAATCAAAAGGCTCATGCCATCTCGAAGCCAAATCTCTGATTCTCCCCCCTTACCAAGCTGCTGCGGCAGGTTGAATCGACTTTCAAAGCCAAGCTGCTGATAAATTAACTCCCCCTGCTGTTCTGCTTTGTCACAAAAGGCTTGGAAGTCTACAAGATCGATCGCCTCAGAATAATGTCCAAGAATTGCCATTCTACGTTAACGGGTTACTGATAGAGTCCTGATGCGGACAGATTTGAAAATAGCTTATGTGAGAATCATTTGCAATAGATTCAATAGAGTAGTACCCTGAGGCAATCTATATTTTTCAGCCGTGGTTAGCTTGTGAATCAGAGTTGGTTAACTGTCCGCCTTCGTCGCCTCCCTTCCTCCTTCCAACTGGATCAAAGGGTTCCGCTAGTTCTGTTTGTACTGGCAATGATCATCCTGGTTGTCATGATCCTGAGTGTTGGCTATGGCGAGTATCCGATCGCGCCATTAAACGTGATTAGAACGCTTCTGGGATTGGAAACCAACAATCCTGACTATGCCTTTGTGATTTATACGCTACGACTGCCGCGAGTCATTGTTGCCTTTCTCGTGGGCATGGCGTTAGCGATCGCCGGAACCATTCTGCAAGGACTCACACGCAATCCTCTAGCGGCTCCTGAAATTATTGGCGTAGACGCGGGGGCGGGCTTAGCAGCCGTTGCTTTGATTGTGCTGTTGCTATCAATTCCGGTGTATGTGTTGCCGATCGCCGCTTTTGCTGGAGCGTCAATTGCGGCATTGCTGGTTTATACCCTGGCATGGAAAAACGGTAGTTCGCCGATTCGCTTAATTTTGGTGGGCGTGGGTGTGGGATCGACCGCGGGTGCGTTCACCAGTTTAATGATCACCTTTGGCAGTATTTACGATGTCAGTCGGGCGTTAGTCTGGTTAACCGGAAGTGTGTATGGACGAAGCTGGAAGCATATCCAGCCGTTGTTGCCCTGGCTGATTGTGTTTATTCCCCTGTCGCTGGTTTGTGCGCGTGAGCTAAATACGATAAATTTGGGCGATGAGGTAGCGCAGGGGTTAGGCAGTCGGGTGGAATGGCAGCGAGGGTTGCTGCTAATTAGCGTGGCACTAGCCGGGGCGAGTGTGGCAACGGCAGGAACGATCGGCTTTGTGGGTTTAATGTCTCCCCATTTATCGCGTCAGCTTGTGGATACGTCGCACGAAGGTTTGATTCTGACGGCGGCCCTGGTGGGTGGATTGCTGGTGACGCTGACAGACTTTCTAGGGCGATCTACTCCAGCAGATTGCACGCCGGTAGACCCTGTAGCAGGGACAACCTGTGTGCCCAATCCGTTTGAACGGCTCATTACGCTAGACGGTGTCGCTTTTGAAGATGCGATCGCATTAGGCATTAAACCTATTGCAACTGTTTTTTCTAATCTCTCGCCTCACTTAAATAGTCAACTGGATAAGGTTGAAAATATCGGTCAGACAGGAGAACCCAGTTTAGAAAATGTACTTGCCCTCAATCCTGATCTCATTATGGGCTTAGATTCTTACCAGCCAATCTATGCTCAAACATCAAAAATTGCACCGACTGTTTTATTTGAGTTTGAACATAGCGGCCAGTGGAAAGAGGTTTTTCAAACCATTAGTCAAATGTTAGGTCGAGAAGATACTGCACAGCAGGTGATGGATGATTACAACAAACGGTTAGAGGAATTCAAAGCTAAAATGGGTGATCGCCGTCCCATTGTCTCCGTAGTTAGAATTTACCCCAACAGCATCAATCTTTACTTGCGTGATTCATTTCCCGGTACTGTTTTACAGGATGCGGGGTTAGCTCGCCCCTCTGCTCAAGACGTGAGCGCTGCCGATGCTCAATGCATTGCCAACAACCCCATTCAAATATCGATTAGCCGTGAATTGTTGAGTCAGAGCGATGGAGATGTGTTGTTTGTTTGGACAGCGGAAAACGAAGCTGAAGCCAATCAGAAAGCACAAAAAACCTAGAGGAATTGCAGCATGATCCTCTTTGGAAACACTCGACGTTGTTCAAAAGAACAAGGTCTATTTTGTCCCTAGTTATTGGATTGGCGCAGGACCGATCGCCGCTAATGCTGTAATCGATGACTTATTCAAATACCTGATTGAGACACC
>JAAUTN010000297.1 GCA_012031415.1 Leptolyngbyaceae cyanobacterium SM1_4_3
CCCAACCCCCAATCCCCAATCCCCAATCCTCATCCCCGCTGGCTACTTCGAGCAAGGCAGCAACTCCCTTGATGCCCTGGATAATGAACGCATGGTGCATCCCGTTTACCTGGATGCCTACTGGATCGATCGCTACCCCGTCACCTGTGGGCAATATCGCCAGTTCATCCAGGCAGGCGGCTATGAAGAATCAAAATGGTGGTCAGAAGCAGGCTGGCAATGGCTACAGCAGCACCCCGTCGGCAAGCCGCTCTACTGGTCAGACAATCCAGAGTGGAAAGACCACCCGGTTTGTGGCGTAAGCTGGTACGAGGCCGAAGCCTACGCCAACTTTGTCGGCAAACGATTGCCCACCGAAGCCGAATGGGAAAAAGCCGCCAGTTGGAATCCTGAACTAGAACAGCGATGGACCTATTCATGGGGTGAAGCTTTACCCACCTCCCGACACGGCAACCACGACCACTGGATCGGACACACCACACCCGTCGATGCCTATCCTGCGGGGCGAAGTGCCTATGGCTGCGAGGATATGCTGGGCAATGTCTGGGAATGGACGGCAGATTGGTTTACAGGCTATCCCGGCTTTAAGCCTTTCCTGTATGCAGGCTACTCGCAGAGCTACTTTGACGGACAGCACAAAGTTTTGCGAGGCGGCAGTTGGGCAACCCGTCCCTGGGCGCTGCGCTGTACCTTTCGCAACTGGTATCATCCCAGCGTGCGTCAAATCCTGGCAGGGTTTCGCTGCGTGAAGAACTAGGTTCAGCAAATTTAGGGGCTTGCAATTAAATAATGTCCTAGTTGTAGATACTGTTTTGAATGTGTTGGGCGCTAGCCGTAACGCATCGCGGGGATTGTATTTTCGCGCACAGCCCCTAAGTGTTTGTACTCGATGACGAGCCTTTCCCCAGAATGAGTCTCAGTAATCGTTCGCTAGTTTTGCTGGCGATCGCCAGTTAAATTTATTACCAACAAGTTTTTACTAGCAACTGTGAGATTAACGATGCAACGCGCTTATCCGATGGCTTTAGGAATATTCCTGGGACTGCTGATTTCAAGTGGAATTGCTTCTGCAATTATGAAAAACGACGTAAGCGAAGCCCGTTTGTTGAAAGCTGGTCAGTCTGCTTCACGCTCTGATGCATTCTAATGCTTTGTTTTCTAATGTTTTATCTAGTTCCCAAGCCAGAGTTTCCTGCTATATCAAAGGAAGCTGGAGCTTCCTCAATGGCATTACCAGGCTAGAGCTTGGTAACGAGAAAAAGGAGGATAGGGTTTTGCCCCATCCTCCTTTTTCCTAACCTGCTTGATTAGCGTTATTCATCATCACTACATTTATGCCGCTACCTGACTCCGCTGCACCGTTGCCAGCGCTTCAACCAGGCTGCGAACCGCAGCAATCATAGCAACTTCGCTGTTCAGTTGATTAATTGCAGAGCCTACGCCTACCCCGGATGCACCAGCGGCGATCGCCATCGTCACCGTCACACTTGATAACCCCGAAGCACACAGCACAGGTACAGAAACCGCACGGGAGATTTCATAAGCCGCCGCTAAGGTAGGGGCTGCTTTTTCAATCAGTCCCAACGTGCCAGAGTGATTGGGGCTACTGCTGGTGCCGCCTTCAGTTTGAATGATGTCGGCTCCAGCGTTGACCAGTTCTTCGGCAAGCTGCACCTGTTGGTCTAGCTCCAGAATGTGCGGCACGGTGACGGAAAGGGGTGATTTGGGGGAGGAGCGATCGCGTCCGATGAGTCAGTTCAAGCACTTCTGCGGCTTCAAATCGTCGCCCTTGAGCATAAAACGCATCAAAATTCCCGATTTCAATCAAGTCGGCTCCCGCTTCAACAGCAGTAACAAATTGCTCGGGCTCGACCGCTGAAACGCAAATCGGCAGCCGTGTAAGCTGCTTTGCCAGCCGCACCAGGTTGGGGTCAGCCGCCAGATCCACAAACGTTGCGCCACCTCGATCTGCTGCGTTGACAATGGCCGCAACCCGATCAGCATTGAAATTGGTTAAACCACTGATGACTTTGAGGGCATTGCCTCGGCTGAGGGAACTCTGAAGAGAGGGATGAAGGGTCATAAAATCTTCCCGAATTTGGCAAATTGTAGGATCATTTTGCCGCATTACTGCCAATCTTGCTGAAGATATTCTGGTTTTTCCCAACCCGATTTCTGCGAAACATGGAAATTCCCGCCCTACCAGCACGCCAGCACTACCAACCTAGAAAAGAGATTTAACCAGATGGACGTTAAAGAACTGTTAGAGCGCTACGAAATGAAAGAGCGCAATTTCGCCAAAATTAATCTCCATCGAGCGGTAATGAGGGGAATTAGCTTGAGTGGCGTAGACCTGAGTGGGGCAGATTTGTCTGAGGCCGACCTGGCAGGTGCAAATCTGCGCGGCTCTAGCTTGAGCGGTGCAAACCTGGCGGGGGCAAACTTACGTGATGCCATTCTGAATCAGGTAATTCTCATTGACGTTGATTTATCTAACGTTGACCTGACAGGCGCAAACCTCTGGGGCGCAAACTTAAGTGGACTTAACCTTCACAGCACTAAACTAAAATGGGTCAACCTGAAGGGAGCAAATCTGTATCGTTCGATTTTAGGTAGCGACTTGAGAGGTGCAAACCTGACTAGTGCAAACCTGAGTTGGGCGATTATGTCAGGAACAGATCTGAGTCAAGCTATTTTGACAGAAGCTGACTTGAGTGGCGCGAATCTATGGGGGGCGAATCTGAGCGGCGCAAAGCTGAGAGGTGCAAATTTGAATGCGGCAGATTTAGGTGAAGTGAACCTGGCAAATGCTGACTTAACTAAGGCGCAGCTAGTTGGCGCAAAGCTGTCAGGAGTGAACTTTGCCGGAACCTACCTGAATGGGGCAGATTTGCGCGGCACCGGGTTAACAGAGGCAGACTGGCGTGGAGCGATTGTGTTTGATCGGGTAATTTGCGATCGCTAGCCTGCCTGCACAATATTCTCCTCATCTTCAGGACCTACGCAAGCAGAACGCAAAATCAAGCGATTTCTGGTTCAACAAGGGGCTTAAGCTCCTTGTTTCACAGAGGATGTGTGTAAGTTCTATGTTGTTACAAAAACCTGATCACTTTCCATCCCTGGCTTGATCTGTGATGTACTCTAAACGAGAACGTTTTCCTGCATTAAAGAGAGATTAAACAGGGAGCTTTGCCATGTCCAGATTAACTGAAGCTACATTGAGTCAAGCCACCCCTATTAATGTAACTTCCAGACCTACCAGAATTAATAACCGCGTGGGGGGCAGCAACTTAAACGACTACTATCGTTTCAGGTTTTCCAATCGCGCTAATTTCAACCTTGCGCTCAGGGGGTTAACCGCAAATGCAGATGTGGCACTGCTTAATCAGGCTGGGCGAGTGATTAAAAGATCGGTTAAACCGGGCAGACAGTCGGAGGTGATTCGACAAACGCTTGACCCAGGGGTTTACTCTATTCGAGTTTATGCTCGCGATCGCCAGCAAAACACGCCTTACCAACTGAGCGTCGCTTCTACTACCCCACGCACCTTTAATATCAAATTTGACTACCGATTTGACACCAATCGCTGGTTTACGCCTGGGAAACGAAGAGTCCTAGAGGCAGCCGCAAATCTTTGGGAAAATATTATTCAGGACAATTTTCCTACCGTTCCCACTGGCACCAAAACTCCTAATGTGTTGAATCCGCAGACGGGGCGAAACATTCGAGAATTTGTCACAAACTACCGAATTGATGACTTGGTTGTGTTTGTAGGAGCAAGAAACTTGCCCTTCACGACACTGGCTCAAGCCAGATCATCCGGTTGGAATCGGACTGAGCGGCGCTATACGGGAGC
This sequence comes from Leptolyngbyaceae cyanobacterium SM1_4_3, assembly GCA_012031415.1. Classification (GTDB taxonomy): domain Bacteria; phylum Cyanobacteriota; class Cyanobacteriia; order Elainellales; family Elainellaceae; genus JAAUTN01. The sequence continues at coordinate 3,857 of JAAUTN010000297.1, forward strand.
CGATTTTCAGCCCTGGATCGGTTCAATGACGTTTGACTCGGAAGTTAACTGGTTTTTTGACCTCACCCCTACGACTGACCGGGATCTTCCCGCTAACCGCTACGACTTTATCTCTGTAGCAGCACATGAATTAGGGCACATCTTAGGTTTCTCAAATGGTGCGGGAGGTATTAATGCATTCAAGAACCTGACCAATGAAAGCAACTTTATTGGCCGTAATGCTAGAGCCAGAAATGGCGGTAGACCGATTCCTTTGGAGTTTAGAGGAAGTAGCCATACTGAAGAGGGTTATCAATTTGGTGGATCAGGTAAAACGCTGATGGAAGCCAGGTTTGACCGAGGAGTGCGATCGCGTCCAACCGCATTAGATGCTGCAATCCTCGATGACATCGGCTACCAAATCAACTACCGCGCCACCTTTAGAAACCCTGCCCCTCGGCGCATTGCAAATCAGCGATCTAGCCTGGACATGATTGCAGGTCCATCCGCAGCGGCTTCAACCTACGCCTACTGCGGTTGCTCAAGTTGCCTTGTGTCTGGCAGAACCAGATGGCGAAGAGCGGGTGAACAAGCGAACCGCTGAAGCTCTAGCGTAAAACCTTCACGGATGCCAGAGGCAGCGAAAAGCGAAAGGTGCTGCCTTTGTTTAGTTCGCTTTCGACTTCGATCGTGCCGCCCTGAAGCTCGACCAGGCGGCGGGAGATGGCCAGCCCGATGCCCGTGCCTCCAGAGTGGCGATCGCGCGATCGGTCTGCCCGCCAAAATCGCTCAAACACATGGGGCAAATCTTCTGGAGCAATCCCCAAACCCGTATCCACCACTGCAATCCAGAGCTTATTCGTACCCTGGTAGACCTGAATTTGAATGGAGCCAGACGGGGTGTAGCGCAACGCATTGCTAAGCAAGTTAACCAAAACCTGCTCAACCCGTCCGGGGTCTGCTAACACTAGAGGCGTATCGGGAGGATAGTGCAACTGAATTTTGGGACTATTTTCTTCCAAAAGCTGGTCAGAAAACTTTTGCACCAGCGAGGTCAGCATTGGCTTTAAATCGACGGGCTGCACGTCGATCGGCAAGTAGCCTGCCTCCATCTTGGAAAGCTCTTGCAGGTCGTTAACCAGCCGCCGCATTCGAGTTGTTTCGCGGGCCAGCAAGTAGTAGACATCCCCCGATGGGTCAATCGTACCGTCTGCTAAACCTTCCAGGTATCCTTCCAAAACGGTTAGTGGTGTTCGTAGTTCGTGCGTCAGGTCGCTGACCAGTTCTCGTCGCCGCTGCTCTACGCCTTCTAGCTCAGCCGCCATTCGATTGAAGCTGGAGGCCAACTGGTTTAGCTCTGGAATTTCGTAAGCAGGAACGCGCTCCTCCAAATTTCCGGTAGAGAACTTCTTGGTAATTTCCTCCATCTGGATTAGCGGCTGCACGATTCGCTTAGAGACCAAATAGCTCAAGCCACCTGCCGCAGTTGCGCCTAGCACGACTGACCAGACTGCGCCACGACTCCAAGCTGACTCAAACCCTTGAATCAGTTGAGTCCTCACCTGCCGAACGCTGTAGCCTTCCCCTTCAATTCGTTCCAGGTAAACCACGAAGAATCGGGGCGAGGAAAATTTGCCGATGGTAGTCAGCGTCAGCAACCCCACAATCATCACAATGACGTGGGAGAGAAATAGGCGCGATCGCAGTCCAAGCTTTGCCATTGATCAGGGCGGGGGTGGAGGGCATGGATGCAGGTGAGGAATGGGAAAGGGAGTATCGCTACCAGCTTAGCTTGCTGGGGTGTCTTCAAATTTGTAGCCTACTCCAATAACCGTTTTGACAAACGTGGGATTGGCAGGGTCAGGCTCAATCTTTTTGCGGAGTCGGGCAACGTGAGTGTCTACAACTCGTTCATCACCGTAGAAATCGCTGCCCCACAGTTTTTCAATCAGTTGCGTTCGGTTCCAGACGCGACCGGGGTAGCTCATGAATGTCGTTAACAGTTCAAACTCCAGGGCCGTCAGGTCAAGCGGTTCCGACTGCTGGTTGTCTAACTGGCGATGTGCGAGTCGCTGATCCATATCGATGGAAAAGTGCTGAGTGTGATAGGTTTGGCTCTGCCCACCCTGGCGCAAGGTTCGCCGCAACAGCGCCCGCACCCGCGCAACCAGTTCTCTAGGGCTGAAGGGCTTCACCATGTAGTCGTCTGCCCCAGTGGAAAGACCAATGATGCGGTCTAGTTCTTCGCCTTTGGCGGTCAGCATCAGAATGTAGGGATCTTTACTTCCCGGCTTTTGGCGAATCCGGGCACACACTTCTAAGCCGTCTAACCCAGGAATCATCAGGTCGAGAATCATCAGGTCGGGCTTTTGTTCCTGAAAAATCTCGATCGCCGTGATGCCGTCTCGACAGGTGCGGCAAGAAAACCCTTCCTTCTCTAAATAAAGTTGGATGAGCTGAGCGATTTCAGCTTCGTCTTCAACGATAAGAATATCCATGCTTGAACGCTTAATTCACCAGAAAAAATTACTCGACCGTAGGACAGATTGAGCCAGATTGTGTAAATTGGTCTGGAGTGTGGCTATGAGTCCTGATTATCCACTGCTACAGATTACTGGCATAGACTATTGAACTCAAACAAGATCCAACACTTGGGTGTGGCATGAAAACAGCAATACGCCGGGATGAGATGGAAGTTCTGGGACATCGACTGCAAACCCAGGTGCAAATGCAGTTTCCCTTAAGGGTTCCGCTTCAGGTGAAATGCGCGATCAGGCAGCAAACTCTAATTATTTTGGCTCAACACGCCTATGAGGTTTCGCCCAACCCCTGGAGAACGTTTGAGGTTTTTGAGCAGACGGTACGGCAGTCCTATTCTGATCTTATTCGATTGGCGATCGCCCCACCCAAAACCCTGGCGGTTCGGTTTTATCTCCGCATTGCGGGTGAACATGAACCCTACGCAGCAGACGGATTTGACCTGGAGCCATTCCAAGTAGAGACTTTGAACGGGGTGCAGCAGGCTGAAATTTCTGGCACTAAACCTCAGAACGCTGCTGTATTGAGCTTGCCTGCCGTTTCAACAGCCCACTCGGAGGCAAGCACCGCAAAATTAGCTAATGCGGATTTGGTTGACAAACTCACTGAGGCTGAGGAAGCTCAATTGCTTGAGCCTCCTGAAGTCACTGAAACTGTGAGCTTGAAAACGGACTCTTTGGAGGCTGGTCATCTGGAGACTCATCGCTTAGAGATCGAGCAGAAGGTTGACCCAAAGGTTAATCACTCGGAGACTGAACGTTCAGAAGTCGGCAATTCAAAGAACGCTCAGCTTGCAGTGCAACCCGCCGTTGAGCAAAGTGCTGAGTTAGATTCTGAGCAAAGCACAAAGGTAGCCCCTTTATCTACGTCTCAAAAGCCCGTCTCTCGCTTGCCGCTGCCGATGATGGGGCTGATGGCTGCGGCAGGACTATTTGCGTTAGCTGGCAGCCTGTATGCGCTGACCCGCCCCTGCGTGATTGGTGCGTGTGTGCCGCTGCAAACGGCTCAACAGCTTAGCCAGGAAGCCTCTCAACTCGTGCAGGCTAATTCATCTGCACTGGATGTCAACGAGGCTTACCAAAAGCTGGCAGAGGGAAGCTATCTGCTGGGCACAATTCCACGTTGGTCAGGGGAATATACTGAAGCTCAGGCTTTGCTGCAAGTTTATGGAACGCAATCTGAAGCATTAGGGCAAGTTGTTGCGGCGCTGCAAACCGCAAATGAGGCGGCTCATGCTAGCCAAAACCCACCGCATCCGCTAACCCGATGGGAAGAGATTCGGGCAATGTGGGAAGAAGCGATCGCCCTTCTAGAGAAGGTTTCAGCCAATCATCCGATTCATCCACTGGCGCAGCAAAAGCTGACAGAATATCAGGCTAACCTCAGCATGATCAATCAGCGGATTGTGATTGAGCAGCAGGCTCAGGACAAAATTCAGCTTGCCAGAGACACCGCCCGTTTAGCGGAAGCGCGTGAAGGCGTAGCTGAATCGGTTGAGGGTTGGCAGCTAGCCCATATTACCTGGCAAGTTGTAGTCAACCTGTTGCAGGAGATTCCCAGTGGCACGATGGCTTATGCCGAAGCCGAACAGCTTTTGGCAATCTATCAGCCCAGGCTAGAAGAAGCACGCGATCGCCGCTTGCAAGAAGAGATTTCTGCCAAAGCCTACAATCAAGCGCTCACGATGGCAGAAGCGGCGCGTCAGCTAGAGCAGCAAAACCAGTGGTCACAGGCGGTCAGTCAGTGGCGCAGTGCCCTTGCTAACGCTCAACAGATTCCAACTGGCACTAGCTATCACGGGCAGCTACAGCCGCTGGTCAATTCCTACAGCACCTCTCTGTCAGAAGCTCAAGAAACGCTGCGGTCTGCTGTTGCAATAGGAAATGCTCAGGCCCAACTGGAGCAAACCTGCTCTAGCTCTATCAGAATTTGCACCTTTACGCTGTCAGACAAAGAGATTCAGGTTCGCATTACACCTGATTATGACCAGGCTATTGAGCAGGCGATCGCCAACGGTCAAGCTGCGGGCAACCCCAATGCTCAGGCAGAAGCTGCTGCCCATAGTAATGCACTGCTGCGGGCACTGGCAGACATTAGCGAAAGTACCCAAGTGCCCATCGAGCTTTACAACGCCGACGGTTCCCTATTTGGCACCTACGTTCCTGAGTTGTCTGGCTATGTGCCGCGTCAGGCATCGTCATAAATGTTTAACTTGAGGCTTGAGAGGCATCAGGTCAATCTCGTGAATTTTAGGATGAAGCTCGTCGCCGTCTAGCTCAACTGTGTAAGCAATTCCCCAAAGTGAAGTTGTTTTCGGTTCACTCACAATGGTTCCTGTTCTGCCGTTGAGATGACGGGGCGGAAACAGTCGATTCACCTGAATTCTGACGCGATCGCTGGTTTAAATTTTGCTGCTTGCATGGGAACCTCCACCTTGAAGGATGAAGGATGAGGATCTGAATGGATAGATTTGTATAGTAGACTACTATTTAGATCTTAGCTA
>JAAUTN010000298.1 GCA_012031415.1 Leptolyngbyaceae cyanobacterium SM1_4_3
CATGAAAATTGCCAAAAGCGATCGCTCCCCCACCACTCTACCTCTATCGCCCGTGCCCGACATCGCGGCCGATCTGGCGATCGCAAACGTCCTCATCAGCGCTTAATTGGCTTTGCCGCGCAAACGGGTGACATTGTGCCCCCCGCTCTAGAGAAGTTGCAGCGCAAGCAGTTGGACGCGATCGCCGCTAACCCGGTTGACCAACCCAACAGTGGCTTTGGCGGCGACCAAAATCAGGCAATTTTCTTAGATAAATCAGGCAACAAGCAAGCGATCGCCCCATGCAGCAAGCTAGAAATGGCGCATTACTTGTTGGATTTTGTGCAAGGCATAGTTTGAAGGGGAATGGATGTGGGATCTTTGCTTAATGAAGCAGGAATTTGGGGGGAGTGAGCCAAAATAGCTGGCTTTGCCCCACTGGGGTTTCAGCTTGGGGTAAAAGCAAGCCCACTACTCCTGCCTTCTTCAGCATAATTTGCTGTCTGGATTCACCCCAAATCAGGGTTTCTGCCCAGTCTCCTAAATCAGGTTGATGACCGACTAATGCCAATTGCGTTCCCTCAGACTGCCACTGGTTGAACCAGGTTAACCAGTGGTTAAAGTCTCCTGCTGGGGCCAGATCGTCTGACTCTTCCAGGCGATCGCTCAACCCCACAGATTGTAAAATCTCAGCGGTCTGCCTTGCCCGCACCAACGGACTGGTCAAAATCAGGTCAAAGCGTAAGCCTAGTTCGTATAGCCGTTCAGCAACTTTTGTCGTTTTGTGTTGCCCTGCTTGGGTGAGGGGGCGATCGCCATCTCTTGGATAGGTGCCTCGCTCTGCCGCAATGCCGTGACGAATTAGATAAAGTTGAGTCGCTTCAGTTGATTCAGCCACAGTTATCAGACCCTTATCAAACCATTCAAGCGGTTAAGCCGTGCGAATTACGCCATCTTCCGGGTCAACCAGCCTTAACAGCTTTTGCTTCACCTGAGCATCAAACACTTCCCATTTAATTCGGGTGTATTCAGAATTTTCGTTGAAGCCAGAGAGAAAGCCCATTGGAATCTCAAAGCCTCCTGCCATTGCCCGACCGCCACCAAAAAAGCGTCCCTGCGTATCTTGCCCAAACGCTTCTTTAATAAATTCATCGGGGTCGAGGGTGATTTTGCTGGTGCGAAGGGAGCCGATGACCACCTCCAGATCCTCATCCTCATCGTGAACAATGCCGTAGACGACAGCCGTATGCACATTCTCCTCTGTTACTAGAAAATCAGCCGCCTGAGGAATCGCATCTCGGTCGTCATAGCGCAGATAGCCGACTCCGGCAATCGAGAAGCTGTTTTGCAGAATGCGGTTTCTCAGCGATCGCTCAATCACATCCATCACCCGTTTTGAGCGAGAAGCTTGCAGCACAGAATTGAGTAACTGGCTGTCATAAAATCGGCTGAGATAACCCGCTGCCAGAAAGTCCTCCTCCTGGGCCTGCATCAAACGGTTTGTGTCAGAACGCAATCCGTGCATGAGTGCAGTCGCGCACTTGATATGTTCTCCGTTACTATTGTCTAGCTTTAGCAGCCCAGCTTGCAGATATTGAGTCAAGATGGTGGCAGTGGCGCGAGTGTGAGAACGGATATCAGAAAACTCTGCCTCCAAATCTCCTTGAGAACTGTGATGGTCGATGACCACAGCTACGGGAATGTTGGCTTGCTGTACCAGAGGCATCAGTTGGGTTGTCGTACCCTGGTTGTCAATAAAAACAACTCCCTGATAAACCGAGAAGTCTTTCTCGCGAGCCGCTTGTAGTGACCAGCGCTGCACAGGTAAGGCAGTTAGTTTGACCAGAGCAATGTTTTCCTGGTGGCTTAGAGTGCCTGCGTAGACAATATCGCAGCGGATACCAAACTGCTGGGCAATCAGCTTATAGGCCCAGGCACAGGAGAGCGCGTCAGGGTCAGGAAAATCTTGCAGCACCACTAATTGGCGATCGCCCCGATGCTGTTCTAAGACTTGTCGCAAAGCTTCCACTCTATGTTCGGTGAGCCGTCGCCCTTGCAAATTCAAAGTTGCTTGACCAACTTCCGCTCCCGAATATTCGATATCTTCATAATCGACTACTCGGCTTACTAGCTTAGAACCCGTCGAGCTGGGTTCCGTCATTGACACATCGTTAGTTGATACAAGCGAGTTGGGTTGCATAAGCACAGGTGTAAAAATTGGGCTGGTGCTTTCAGCAGAGTAGCGTTTCAGCTAAGCAACAGCCCAGTTAAGAATTCTAGCCTTGTATTCCGATCTTCGCAAAAAACCAGAAATTTGACACCCCATCTTTGGGGGCATATCCCCACAAGCTTCGGTTAAGAAAACCTGTATCCTGTAGCAAAAAACAGCAGCATTCACGTTCCTAGATGCCAATCACGTACTTTTGCCACTCTTGGTGTACTCCGCTCTTGATGTGCTTAGTCACCTCAAAATAAAGCCCACTGTACGGCTTGTGCGGAGGATGACGCAGCGGCATATTGGCTTCTTTAGGAGTGCGGCTACCTTTCTTGACATTGCAGCGGACACAGGCAGTGACAATGTTTTCCCAAGAATCTCCACCGCCTCGCGATCGCGGAATCACATGGTCGAGGGTCAGATCATCTCCTGTGTATCCGCAGTATTGACACGAGTGGCTGTCACGATGGAGGAGATTTCGACGGGTCAAAGGAATCTCCTTATAGGGCACTCGCACATAGTGCCGCAGCCGGATTACCGTTGGCAAAGGCAACTCAGCGTAGACGATTTTGCCATTATGCTCGACCTGTTCTGCCTTTCCCTTGATTAGCAGAACAACCGCCCGTCGCCAGCTTGTAATGTTAAGCGGCTCGTAGGAGGCATTCAGCACCAAAACCTTGCCCATTATGGCTCAGTAAGAAGAGGGTTTTACAGATAGTAACATGGACAGCAAAACTCTGGGGAATTACTGGGATCATTTAAGGCGGGTCGATACAGGTTGGTTCGCCAGATCTCTTGACTTCAACCCAAATTGAAGTTTACTTTCAGTCATGATTTCGCTCCAACTGTATCTGTTTAGTAAACGTCAAATCGATTACGCTAAGAGCGCAACTCCTGTGGGTTTGAGCCTATTCCTGAGTATTTACAATTTTTGACATTCATAGGTAAATATAGCAATCCCTCAGGGGCTTTAGCCTTCTGGTGTGGCTTTGGTGTGAGCGATGGAGGAGTGAAGTGCAATGTTGAGTTGGGAGAAATCTTCCAGTGTTGCTTCAATGAAGCGAGAGCGAGCCTGGGTGGAAATTGACTTGGCGGCGCTGGCTGATAATGTGCGGCAGTTAAAGCGGTTGTTATTGCCTGCAACTGAGCTAATGACGGTGGTAAAAGCGGATGCCTATGGACATGGAGCCGTAACAATTGCCCAAACTGCTTTGCAGTGCGGTGCAACCTGGTTGGGAGTAGCGACGATTCCAGAGGGAATTGAATTGCGAGAAGCTGGGATCACCGCTCCGATTTTGCTGCTAGGGGCAACGAATACGCCAGAACAGATACGAGCGATCGCCCGCTGGCAGCTTCAGCCTACCCTCGGCACGCCCAAGCAGGCTTTGGTTTGTGCTGAAACCTTAAACCAGTCTACTCACCGTTCTCCGTTTCCCGTTCACCTGAAGCTAGATACAGGAATGTCTCGGCTGGGCGCCCCCTGGCAGCAGTCTGCCGAGTTTGTACAGTTGGTACAGCGATTGCCCCAGTTGCAAATTGCTAGCCTTTACTCTCATCTGGCGACAGCCGATGATCCCAATGAGGCGGTGATGCGACAGCAGCAGGCTCGATTTAACCGGGCGATCGCCCAAATTCGCTCGGCTGGCATTCCCTTACCCCGCCTGCATCTTGCCAATTCTGCTGCAACTCTGGCTGATGCAGACCTGCACTATGACCTGGTGCGAGTTGGGCTGGCGACCTACGGACTTCACCCTGCCCCTCACCTCCAGTCCAAAATTAACCTGAAACCTGTGCTGCAAGTTAAAGCCAGGGTGACTCAGGTGAAAACGCTTCAGCCGGGGACGGGCGTTAGCTATGGCTATCAGTTCATCGCCGATCGCCAGATGCCGCTGGCAGTGGTTGGAATTGGCTACGCTGATGGCGTTCCGCGTAACCTTTCCAATCGCATCGACGTACTCATTCGCGGACAGCGAGTTCGCCAGGTTGGGTCGATTACGATGGATCAACTGATGCTCGATGTGACCAATCTGCCCGATTTGCAGGAAGGAGAAATTGTCACGCTGCTGGGGCAAGACGGCAAAGAACAGATTTCAACAGAGGATTGGGCGACTTTACTCAATACGATTTCGTGGGAGATTCTGTGCAGCTTTAAGCATCGCCTTCCCCGACTGACGGTGAATCAGCCTATTCCGCCCCAAATTTCCCAGGTTAAGGAATCAGTCCTTCCTCACTTGGAGCCTGAAACTGTGGCGCGGTCTAACTCCCTGGATAGCTGACTGGAAGCCGAACTGGTTCTCTCGCCACCTGACTGTGCGCCGACTGACTGTGCGAGTAGGCGACTGTACAAATGGCTCAGTTGGGAGGCTACCCCATCCCAACTGAAATACTGTTCGACGCGGGCACGGGCTGCTTGACCCAGGCGATCGCCCAGTCCAGGTTCAGTTAAAACGCGATCGATCGCTGCGGCAAACGCGGCATCATCCTTCACCGGAACCAGCAGCCCCGTTTCCTCTGGAATTACCGTGAACTGAAACCCGCCCACGTCGCTAGCCACAACCGGAATGCCGCAGGCCATCGCCTCAATTGCTACCAGCCCAAACGGCTCATAGTGGCTGGGTGTAACGCACACATCCGATGCGGCGTAGAAAATCGGTAGCTCAACATCACCTAGCCGACCGGGGAAGTGGGTGAACTCAGTCATGCCCAGTTCGGCGACGATTCCCTCGATGCGATCGCGCTCAATTCCGTCGCTGTAACCGGGACGGCTGCCACCGCCAATCATCAGCTTTAGCTTTTCTTTACCGCGCAGTTGAGAGCGCCCCACCGCCCGCACAAGCGTCTCGATTCCCTTGCGGCGGTCAAACCGCCCGACATAGAAAATCACCTTCGTATCGGGATCAATCCCTAACTGCTGCCGTGCGTTGGCGCGAGAGACAGAGCCAAACTTGCAAGTATCCGTGCCGCAAGGAATGATTTCAACGTTGCCTCTGAGGGAAACGAGCGATCGCAAATGCTCCTGCTCCTGCGGACTGGTAGATACCACGCACTCAACCGTTTCTAGACAGGCTTTTTCGGTAGACAGGCGAGTAGAGGCGATCGGCGGAATCTGATCAACAGACTGATACTTCACCGCTCCAACAGAGTGATAAGTATGCACCTGCTGAATCGGCTGAAACTTTTTCAACTCCATTCCCACCCACGACGACAGCCAGTAATTGGAATGAACGATAGGGTAATAAGCTTTAGCCTGCTGCTGAAAGCTGAGAAATTCCTGCACAAAAGCGGGCAAATATTCAAATAGATTGTCTCTTGGAACAAACTCAGCCGCCCCAGCCGTCAGGCGAATTGTGCGGCAGTTGGGAGTGTGTTCAACAATCTCAGGCTGGTCAGGGCTAACCCGCCGAGTAAACATATCGACCTGCCACCCCAACCTTGCCAGAGCTTCACCAACCTGACGAACGTAAACGTTCTGCCCTCCAGCCTCTTCCCGACCGATATCGATCGCGGGGTCGCCATGAACGGAGATCAAGGCGATGCACTGCTTATTTGGAGAAAACATGATTCGTTTTATTGAATTCTACGATCGCCCCCAAGCGGCTAAGTGTCTAGCTTTCACAGCTTAGAAAGCATAGTTTGGCAACTCAGCTTAAAAACTCCTGAAAGCCATAGATTCAGGCATTGAACATGAGTCAAAGACACACTCCAAAGAAGTGTGTCTTGTCTTTGGGAAATACCTTAACATTGCTTAGTACTTTTGCATAGCTGGGAAGCAACCGCCTCCTGGCAAACCAAACTCAAACCCAAAAACATTCCATAAATGTCTTTCGTCTGAAGCGTGACGAGAAGCGGTCTGATAGGCTGGGATGAGATTTAAGAGAGATTGCTTGTGACTAACCCCCGTGTCCTCTGTCTCGGCGAAATTTTGTTTGATTTATTGTCTGACCAACCTGGACGGCCGCTTGAGCAAGTGACTTCCTGGACTCCGTACCCAGGCGGCGCACCCGCAAACGTTGCCTGTTCTCTTGTCAAACTTGGCACCAGTGCCGGATTTATCGGCTGTGTTGGTGAAGATGAGCCAGGGCGAACGCTAGTCGATCTGCTCAAAGAGATTGGCGTAGATGGGTCCGGCATTCAGCGCCACCCGACCGCTCCAACTCGCGAGATTTATGTCGTGCGGACTGACACCAACGATCGCATCTTTGCTGGGTTTGGCGATCGCGACACGGCTGAGTTTGCCGATACCTGCCTCCAGGCAGATTTTGTACCTGTAGAACTGTTTGATGCCGCCGATTTCCTCGTATTAGGAACGCTAGAGCTAGCCTACCCCGAAACGCGGCAGGCGATCGAGCGGGCGCTAGAGCTAGCAGAACAGCACTACGTCAAAATCTTAGTAGACGTAAACTGGCGACCGATGTTTTGGCAAGACCCAGAAGCCGCCAAGCAACCCATTCAAGACCTGATTAAGCGAGTTGACTTCCTCAAACTCTCTGAAGAGGAAGCCGATTGGCTGTTTGACACCCAAGACCCAGGCATTATTGCCCATCGGCTAGATGATGTCGAGGGCGTGTTAGTGACGGCTGGCAGTCAGGGCAGTGCCTATTGCTTGAGCGACAACGAAGGCAAACTACCCGCCTTCTCGGTCGAGGCAGAAGACACGACTGGAGCCGGAGATAGCTTTGTCGCAGGCTTCTTGCATCAAGTTTGCCACAACGGAGTTCAGTCGCTGAGCGATCCCGATGAGGCAAAGCGCACTGTCACCTATGCTAGTGCAGTAGGGGCATTGACCACACTGCGGGCAGGAGCGATCGCCGCTCAACCCACCGCCGCCGAGGTAGAAGCTTTCCTCTATCTGAATCAGCAATAACTCAACAGGTTTATCCTTATGGCTTCCATTCAGACTGCTCCATCCGTCTCAGCCGATTTTCCAGAGCTAATTGAGGGATTGCCTAATATCAGCGGCTGGGAAGACCAGGTGCAAGCGGTGACTCAGCAAAACCAGCCCGTTTTCTTACCCCACACCAATATTCGGTTAGAAGACGTGACAGCGGCGTTTGCGATCGCCCTGCATATGCACCAGCCCACCGTTCCCGCTGGCGCAAACGGGGAGCTAATCGGGCATCTGCAATATATGTTTGAACACACCCACGAGGGCGACAACCACAACGCGGGGCCGTTTTCCTGGTGCTATTCCCGTATCGCCGACTTCATTCCCGAACTGGTGTCTCAGGGCTGCAACCCTCGCGTCATGCTCGACTATTCCGGCAACCTGCTCTGGGGGCTGCGGCAAATGGGGCGGGGCGACATTCTCGAAAACCTGAAGCGCATCACCTGCGACCCCACCTACCAGCCCTATGTGGAATGGCTGGGAACTATGTGGAGCCATGCCGTTGCGCCGTCTACCCCGATTCCTGACCTGAAGCTACACATTCAGGCGTGGCAGCATCACTTTGCCGCAATTTTTGGTTGGGAAGCGCTGGCTCGTGTTAAAGGCTTCTCGCCGCCAGAAATGCACCTGCCCAACCATCCCGATACGCTGTATGAGTTTGTCAAAGCATTAAAGGAATGCGGCTATCGCTGGCTGCTGGTGCAGGAACACGCCGTAGAAACGCTAGATGGTCAATCGCTGAGCCACAAGCACCTGCCCCACCGTTTGATTGCCCGTAATTCTCACGGTGAAGAGATTAGTATCGCCGCCTTGATCAAAACTCAGGGTTCAGATACCAAGCTGGTAGCGCAAATGCAGCCCTACTATGAGGCGAAAACGCTGTCCCGGCAGCAGCTAAGGGGAATCGCAGTGCCGCCGCTGGTGTCGCAGATTGGCGATGGCGAGAATGGCGGCGTGATGATGAACGAGTTCCCTGCTGGCTTTAAGAATGCCTGGTATGACATGGCTCAGGGCGGCGGCAAAACAGGCGTAGTTGGGCTAAATGGAACTGAATATCTGGAGCTAATTGAGGCGGCAGGCGTTCAGTTGGCGGACTATCCTCTCTGTCAGGCAGTAGGGCAGCATCAGATCTGGCAGCAGATTGGAGAAGGTGTACTCAGTCCAGAAGCGGTGAGTGGGGCGATCGCCCACCTCCAGCAAACCAACCCCAACTTTCACATGGACGGTAGCTCCTGGACAAATGACCTGAGCTGGGTTAGAGGCTACGAAAACGTCCTCACGCCAATGAATCAGCTAAGTGCCTTGTTCCACCAGACCATTGACCCGCTGCTGGCAGACGATGCCTCGCTCACCCGCCAGCACCGCTACCGCAATGCGCTGGCATATAACCTGCTGTCGCAGACCAGTTGCTTTCGCTATTGGGGGCAGGGCACCTGGACGGACTACGCACGAGAACTGTACCGACGCGGAGAAGCCATTCTACAAGCCGACTTCTAGCACTGGTAAGTTGGGTGGAGCAAAGCGCAACCCGACATCCCCTTCAGCAAAGCTATCTCATCCAACCCGCAGGGCATATCCTGTAAAGCTCATCATGACCTAACGCCCGGTCTAAGCTACCTCGCAGTTATTCGGGCTGGCTTCGTGGTTGGTGAAGCTGGCTTCGTGGCTGGTGAGGCTGGCTTCGCGGTTGGTGAAGCTGGCTTCGTGGCTGGTGAGGC
>JAAUTN010000005.1 GCA_012031415.1 Leptolyngbyaceae cyanobacterium SM1_4_3
TAGAGCCAGGGGAATCACCCGAAGTTGCCATGCGGCGCGAGTTGCTAGAAGAAATCGGCTACAGCCCTCCGTTTGTGGAAGAATTTAAAGACTATGCCGATGCTCACGCTATTCGTCACGTTTATCATGCTCCTCTCACGGTGCCCGTCGAAAGCCTGGAGCTAAATGAAGGATGGGATCTGGGATTGTTTACAGTGGAGGATATTGTGCGGGGCGATCGCTACTCAGAACGCGCCGCACAAGTGCGCCCTCTGGGAAAACCCCACCAGCAAATTTTGCTAGACTTCCTCAACTGTTCTACCCCGTGAATGTCTTTTGTTACTTTATCTTTAAGACTGCCCTGCTTAAAAATTGTGGAATTTGCATACAGCATTCGGGAAAGCGCTAGAGCAAAACACGTATCGATTAAGATTTCTCTTCAAGGTGAAGTAGAGATCGTTGTCCCGCGTGGGTTTGATCAGCGGCGTGTGCCTGAAATCCTTCAGCGGCGGCAAGACTGGATCGCCAAAACGACTGAACGAATTGCCTCCGAGCGGCAGGCTACCCCGGCTGAACCAACGGGAGTGTTGCCTGACAAGATTGAGATGCGATCGCCCCCTCTCACCTGGACGGTTGAATATCTTCCGTCTGACACGTCTAAGCTATCGCTTAAAACTTATAAGGCATCTCACCACATCATGCTGCGTGGGTCAACCCATCATCTAGAAGCCTGTAGACAAGCCCTGAAGCACTGGCTGACCCGACAATCCTATTTCCACCTGGTTCCCTGGCTAAAGCAAACTAGCAAAGACATTAACTTACCCTACAATCGTGCTTCCGTCCGGGGACAAAAGACCCGCTGGGCAAGCTGCTCTAGCCAAAAGTCAATTAGCCTTAACCACAAACTGCTGTTTTTGCCGCCTGATTTAGTTCGATACGTGCTTATTCACGAACTGTGTCACACCGTTCACCTCAACCATTCCGCCAAATTTTGGGCACTCGTGGAGCAAAAAGAACCTAACTACAGAGCGCTGGATGCTGAGCTAAATAAGGCTTGGCGCTACGTTCCTGCCTGGGTGGAGCAATCTTTTGACTGAGGAAAAAGGACTACCAGTTCTTTTCACAAATCTGTTATTATGATGTTTCGTCGCCTGGAGAGGTGGCTGAGTGGTCGAAAGCGGCAGATTGCTAATCTGTTGTAGGAACAGTAATGCCCTACCGAGGGTTCGAATCCCTCCCTCTCCGTTTTATGTGGTCTACTGGCTATTTGGTTTACTAGCTTTTTGCGCTCGCATTTCTGAACGTTCGTATCGCTGCTTTTGATATCTGCCTGCTCACTGCATCTCCACAGCGTGCCTAAGTGATGCGTGAAAGTCTAGGAAGTTGTCATTTGTCTGTGGTCTGTTCTCTTTGACGTAATGTGCAGCTTTTTCTAGCCTCTTGTGGGATAGGCATCTTGCCCGTCCAAATCAAGCAGGCAAGATGCCTGCTCCACCAGGAAACCTCGGTTTCCTGAACTTGAGTTGCACATCGCCCCCCTACTAGAAAATCAATCGCTCAACCTGTATCTGAATCTGGGGAAATGCCAGAGCCGTAACCGTTCCAGTGCTGATACGGGCTTGATTGGCATAATCTGCATTTGCGGGCTGACGAAAAACCAGAAGCTGATGATTTTTGAGATCAATGATCCAATATTCAGCAATCCCAGCTTTTGCGTAGGACTGTTTTTTGGGGTCTAGATCGTAATCCAGCGTAGAGTAAGAAACTTCGATCAGCAGAAAGATATCTTCTGGATGGGGATGCCGAGTGTCGTAGAGCGTTTCAGGCAGACGAGCCAGCACAATATCTGGTTCAGGCTCTGAGTTTAGTAGGGTGATGAGGTGCCCAGAGCGCACATCCGCTAACCCATCAAAGCGCGACAGCAAGTATTTGTAGGCTTTGTTGTTGCAATTTGCATGATAGGGCGTTTCGGGACTCAACTCGATCAGATCTCCTTCTAGTAGCTCAATCTGGCGATCGCCCAAAATCCCAGCTTCCACAATTTTGTGATACTCAGCGACAGAGAGTTTAGCAGTTTGAATCATCTCAGTTGAGCTAACCTAAATATTGCCATCACACTGAAGTGAGGGAGGTTATCAGCATTTTATCTAGCTAACTGTAGCAGGAGTTACGCAGTTGGCGTGAGAACAAAATGGGGAGCCGCCAGGTAAGCACGAACGGCATCCCGCACGATCGCTAACTTTGCCTCATATAGCTGTAGTCATACAGGTTAGGACACTCCTGCACGTGAAGCACTTATTCCGTGAACAAGGGGCTTAAGCCCCTTGTCCTAACTTGAGTGACTATCGCTATACCAATACATTTGGAGTAACCTAAGACCATGACTGCCCCATCTCCGATGTCCCAGCTTCCCGCCTAGAGAAAAACCTGACGCACCTCACCCTCGATCGCACCCAGCTTGCAGAATTTTGTCAGACGCATGGCATTCGCAAACTATCGCTATTTGGCTCTATCCTGCGCGAAGACTTTAACCCCGATCGCAGCGATGTCGATTTTCTAGTGGAATTTTTGCCAAATGCGACCCCTGGTTTCTTTGGGTTAGTCGGTATGGAAAACGAACTATCCACCATGATTGGCAGAAAAGCCGATCTCAGAACTCCTCAAGAATTGAGCCGCTACTTTCGGCAAGAAGTTATGGATGAAGCGATGCCACAGTATGAGCAACTCACCGAAAAAACGCTATGACCAAACTGGATGACCCTACTCGGCTTCAGCACATGATGGATTCTGCCCAGAAATTACTGAAGTTTTCTGCGGACAAAACTAAAGAGGCGATCGAATCAGATGAAGTTTTATCTCTGGCGATTGTGCGACTCACTGAAATTATTGGAGAAGCGGCTGCAAATGTCTCCCAAGAGAAACGCGATCGCTATTCCCAAATTCAGTGAGGAAGAATAATTGGCATGAGAAATCGCATCGTCCATGCCTACTTTGATATTGATATGGAAGTGGTTTGGCAAACCATTACCCAAGATATTCCTATCCTGATTTCTCAACTTGAAGCCGTTTTCAGAGACGAGGGAATAGAGCTATGAGTGTGGGCGATCGCCAGTGGAGCGATCGCAAAAAATTTGGGAGGATGCTTGAAAAGTAGCTAATGTCCCCTGTAAGGGTGTAGCATTCGGCAGGTAAACTCTGGAACAACCCAAGATCTGTGCCCAAATGCCACGCCCCTACAGACTTTTGGGTTGCAGATTAGACTTCTCAAACATCCTTTAAGATCTGCGACTTCTCGAAGAAGTCGCAGATCTGGCTTAGAATATTGCTTCCAAAATTCTGACAATACCCAGCACGGGAGACAAGATAAAGCCAGCCGTATCAGAGAAGGAAGCTGCACTTGACCGCTCCACAATTACCGTGTCGTTGCTGCGAAGCGGCGGGTTTGCTTCGGGGTCAGCCGCCTGAGCTAAGTCAATCTCAATGACTTCACGAGAAACGGTGCCATTGGGGTTAAGCCGCACTAGCTCAACTTCGCCTTCACTGGCGCGAGTGTTAAAGCCGCCTGCCGCCAAAATTGCCTGATTTAGC
Organism: Leptolyngbyaceae cyanobacterium SM1_4_3; assembly: GCA_012031415.1. Classification (GTDB taxonomy): domain Bacteria; phylum Cyanobacteriota; class Cyanobacteriia; order Elainellales; family Elainellaceae; genus JAAUTN01. Next base: position 3,568 of record JAAUTN010000005.1, read on the forward strand.
GGCGTGTTGGGTGGAACGGCGATCGCCCCCGGCTGAGCCACTTCCCCCACCACGTTTACCGTAATCGTGTCGGGCGAAAAGCTAGCCGAGGCAATTTCGGTCGCTTCGGCGGGGCTAAGGGCAGTCGCAGTAGGAATCACAATCGTGTCGCCATCCCGCACCACCAAATCCTGGCTGATGTCACCCGTTCTCAGCAGTTCCCAAAGATTAACCTGAATTTCCTGGCTAGCCCCGCCCAGACGAGGTGCAGGACGGCGCACCAGCACCTCCTGCACATTCGCATCTTGAGTAATGCCGCCTGCTAGCTTAATCACCTGCGTCACCGTTGGAATGCCTGCAATCTCAGCTTCAGACACAACATAGGTGCCGGGACGCTGAACTTGTCCGGCGATCGCAATATTAATCGCCCCCGCTTCCAGCAGCGTAATCGTCACAAACGGACGGCGCACATACGTGGCATAGCGGTTTGAAATTTCGGCAGAAGCCTGATCGATGGTCAGTCCCCGCACGGGCACTATGCCAATTCGAGGCAAACTCAGCGTACCGTCCGACAAAACTTGATATTCGCCGCTATATTCAGGTACTTCAAACAGGTCGAGCCGAACCCGATCGCCAGCCCCTAGCGTGTAGTCCTGAAATTGCGATCGCGCGGGGTCAGCCGGAATCGACTGATCCGGTACGCTGGGTTCTAATGGAGGGGCAGCAGGAGGCGTTGGGTTAGGAGTAATCCCGTCGTTTAGAGGGATTTGGGCGATCGCCAGAGAAGTATGGCTCAACACAATCAAACTGCTCAAGGCGATGCTGACAAACTGCGTTGTACGCTCTAAGCTCCTAACCATTCAACCCTCCGAGTGTTACTGAGTTATCTCAGCCAGACCCACCGCACGAGACGACAACTCAACTCGGCGTGCAGCATTGGCCCAGTCCGTCCAAATTTCACCAATCAGGTTCAACTCTTCGCGAGTAACTTTTTCAGCAGCTTTTACAGCCTTTTGGGGTTCGACGCCTGCCTTGATCAATTGTTCCTTGTAGGATTGCTTCAGGGTGTCAATCATAGGTTCGTCATTCAACTCCGTCGATGGATTTACATGAACTTGGTTGCTGTAGCTGCTACCTCCTAAGAGGTAATCAATGAAGCAGACTATAGCAGTGAGAAATGTTAAGAGATGTGATGTATCTAACAGGCCACCCAGAAATCTGATATCTCAGGGAAAAAACCGTACTAGATCTGCCTTTGGGCATAGAGCGATGGCTAGTTTAGGATTCACAAAGTCGCTATTTCTACTAACTGTTTTAGTAGGCGTTGCGGCTGTGAAAAAAGACGAAAGCAGTTCTAAAAATGATGCTCAAATCTAACCCTAAAGACCAGTTCTTCAGATACTGCAAGTCATATTCGACGCGCTGCTTCATTTTGTCGAGGGTATCTGTTTCTCCTCGAAAACCATTTACCTGTGCCAATCCAGTGATGCCAGGTTTGACTTTATGACGCAGCATATAGCCGTCAATTAACTTGCGATACTGCTCGTTGTGATAAACCGCATGAGGACGTGGCCCAACGATGCTCATTCGCCCTTGCAAGACATTGATAAACTGAGGCAGTTCATCGAGTGAAGTACGGCGCAAAAATCCTCCAAACGTTGTAATTCTCGGATCGTTTTGCTTAGCTTGAACGACGTTTTCGCCATTTTCCATTACCGTCATTGAGCGAAATTTGTAGACGATAATTTCTTGCCCATTTAAGCCATAGCGCCGCTGCTTAAACAGAACAGGTCCAGGTGAAGAAAGCTTTACGCCAATCGAAATGATCAGCATTAAAGGAGACAAAAGGGCGATCGCCAAACTTGCAACAACAATGTCAATCGATCGCTTCAAAACAGACTGTACTCCCGAAAAAGGAATTGTCCAGGCCGCAATAAGAGGAATGCCATTAATCTCATGCGTTCTATCTCGCATCAAACTAAATTTGAGGACATTTGGCACAAAATAAACGCAGGCAGTTGTGTCCTGGAGTTCGTGCATTAGAGTATTAAGAGTTTCCTCATTCTTGATTGATGTGGCAATGTAAACCACGTCAACATGGTGTTTGCGAACGTATTCCGGCAGTTCCTCCAGAGTACCGATTAGCTTGCTGCTTAGGAGTTTTGGCTGAGAGGACGTGATCTGGTCAAAGAAACCGTGCAGGTTAATTCCTAGTTTCGGCGAGTTGCGAATTTGTGTGGCCAAATCTAGCCCTGCTTCGCTAATACCTGCGATCACAGCTGTTCTTGTGTTGCATCCTAAAGCACGAAGCTGATGCAAAAGCGCCTTCAAATTCAGGTGAAAGACGTACAGCCCAATTGGAACAGAGAGTGCCCAAGTCAGCAACAGCTTGTGAGAGAAGTAATCTGAACTATGGGTGAGATAACCTAATAGCCACAGCAGTGCTAAAACGATTCCCCAGCCTAGCAGAATTCGGGAAGATTTAGCGATTAGCTCATCATTTTGCTCGGCACTGTAAAGCCCTGTTGCTTTAAAGATAGAGGGCGCTAAAAGGAAGGTCAAAGCCGCTAGTAGAATGTAAGGTGTGGTGAATGGGACACCGTACAACTGATTCAAAATTGACAGTAGAGCGATCGCCACGATCGGATCAAACGCTCTTTGTAAGGGCAGTAATGTAGAGCTATAGTCTCCCAGCAACTTCAGATTATTGGCTTGCATTCAACAACTCCTACACTACGCAGAATCTTGATAGCTAATCGGTCATTACCGACAAATTATTTGCTTGATTCAGGTAGATGTCCTGTCATCGGCAGCATCTTTTTCTAGAGGCTTGCCCATGTGCGATAGCAGATTAAAAGGATAGGAGATTGGAAAGTCACTAACTTAAATCGACGGGTTTGTTGTTCCTTAAGTTCCAAATTTACACCCATCAAAACAACTCGTGCTGCTCTAACTTTTCACGCTTAGAGCTTTCCATTATTGCTGCTGTACGTGCAGTATAGCGACTGCAATCGAACTTTATCCTGTGCCTAAACTTACACTTCATAAAAACTTAAAGGGTAGCTTCATGAAAACTTAACAGTAGGCGCTATCTCTGCCATCGCTTTTTCAAAAACTTCCTAAAAAAATCCACCCTGAAGAACATTAGAAATAGTTAAAAGCTATACCAAACCATACTTTTGGAAGGGTTTTTAGGCTTCTCAACCCGTAATCCTTTGAGAAATGCAGGAGATCCGGATCAGATGAGATTAAAGATGACATTGGTAAACTAGAAGGAGATCAGGACTTCACCTAACCCGTAAGTCAGATGCACTACCATATGAGAAATTTAAGGCTATTGCCTAGAATCTCATCCCGTCGATTCTATTTACTCCCAACCCGTTCATGGTTCTATCGTTTAGCGTTATGCCACTTCTGCCTTCAATCTTTGCTGCGTTCTGGTCTTTGCCGCTGGACAGCCTGATGTCCACTCAAGGCATCATGGTCATGCTGCTGGTTGCCTATGCTGGGGCGATGTGGATGTTTCTAACCAGTGCGCCTAAGGTTCACACGGTAATGGTGTCTGATCTGGAACTGGCAAAGCAGTTTTACGAAGGACTGCTTGATTTGGCGGTTGCCGATGTGCCGCTGCACTATTACTACAACTATGAGCAGACGTTAGGAACGGCCGGAATTGATCCTTTCTATATGTCGGCTGGGTCTATGGGACAGCCTGCGACGCAACAGTTGAGCAATCCCGATGGGTTGTGGTACCAGCTAAAGAAGAATACTCAGCTTCATATTATTGGGGGAGCTAGTTTGGGGCAAAAAGAACGACAGCGGCACGTTTGCTTTGACCATGATTGTCTAGAACAGGTGTTGCTGCGGGTGCAGTCGCGGGGCGTGCGATACAAGATTCGGCGAGAACAGCCGCTTAACTTTTTGGTTAAAGATATAGACGGTCGCGTGATTGAGATGGCAGAGATCTCTAACTAGTAGCAGGAAACATCACAGTGAAGGTTGTGCCCTGATTGGGTTGGCTTTCAACCTGAATTTGTCCCTGGTGGTTTTCTACAATTACTTTGGCGATCGCCAACCCTAATCCCGATCCAGTCGTTTTTTCAACGGGATAAATAGCTAAAGGTTTAGCGTGGGTTCGTGCCGGATCAACCCGGTAAAAACGGTCAAACAAATGCGGCAGGGACTCTTCAGGAATGCCGATACCCGTATCCTTAATTTGAATCTGAAGTTGGTTTAGCCCGTGATGTTTTGAGTGCTGAAGCATGATCTGAACTTTGCCGCCAGAAGGTGTGTACTGGACAGCATTGCTAACCAGGTTGGTAAACAGCCGAGTAAACTGGTCGCGATCGCCCTGAGTTTTGTATCCTAAAGTTCCTTCGTCATCGGTTTGGAATGAGAGCGCGATCGCTTTTTCGCTGGCGATCGCCCCCTGCTCTTCTAAGACTTCTTCAATCAACTCGTCTAACGCGATCGAATCAGTGCGTTGAGCCATTCCCCCGTCCTGTCGAGCCAGAAATAGCAGGTCATCTACCAGCCTTCCCAGGCGACGAGTTAGTCGCTCGACTACTTTCAACTGGCTTTGCAGCAGATGCGGATCAGGGTCAGGATCGGTCAAAGCCACCTGCACGTTGGTTTGAATGACCGCAATTGGATTTCGCAACTCATGGGACGCATCGGCGGTAAACTGCTTGAGCCGCTGATAGGAGTCGCGCACAGGGGCGATCGCCAACCCCGACAGCAGCCACCCGATCGCGGCGACTGCTCCAACCGTCAGTACCGTTCCTAAACTTAAATCGATGATCAGTTGCCGACTCGGTTTCGTCACCTCAAACCAGGGATGGCTAACTCGTAAATAGCCCAACACCTGTCGCCCAACCTGGACTCGCTGGGTCAACTGACGCAGCAAATGATCAGCCGTCAGGTGAATCGTCTCGCCGTCGCTAGGATGCAGCGGGATGTCGAGTGGGCTAGAGAGGGTAGACCAGAGCAACTCTCCGGTTGGGCTAAACCACTCCAGATCAATATGATCGTCTTCAACAGTTGCAGCGTTGTCGCGAAAGCTAGCTTCAACATTGATGTGTAGGGGGGCTTCCAGGGTTGTTCCATTCCAGGCAGATCGCTCAATCACGAGCGATCGCTGCACCACCTCCACAACATGATTGAGCGTATCGTCCACCCGCTCCACTAACGTACTTCGGACATAAAGATAAAATCCGCTGGCAAACAGCAGCAGCAGTACGGCTGTTACGGTGGTATACCAAAGTGCAAGACGACGACGAGTGGCTTGAAACATGTTATGGTTTGTGAATTCTATCTCGCTGCTTTTATACTCCAATATTTCATCTTGCTCTCGCTAGGGTGGAAAGCAACGAAGCCTAAGAGTAGCTTTTTGCTTGAAAGTCAAGCCTTTGGTCATTATGCAGTTTTAGGGAACAAGAATCGGTTGCTCAAATTTACGGATATTGCTAACTAAAATTGCTCACATCGCTTGTCAAGCAAAGGCTACAGAGCTTTACATATCTACATAGTTATGCCTACATCCGGCTTGATCCTGTGTTAAAGTTACATCGAGCATTAAGTTCGGTTGATAAGGTTTCGTTTTCATATCTCCGAATCTCAATCTCTACACACTCGATTTGGAGATTTTCCATGTCTATTTACGTTGGCAACCTTTCTTACGAAGTCACTTCTGAGGATGTCAGTGCGGTTTTTGCCGAATACGGAACTGTAAAGCGGGTTCAGTTACCCACTGACCGCGAAACTGGACGGATGCGGGGTTTTGGCTTTGTTGAAATGTCGTCTGATGCCGAAGAAGCCGCTGCAATCGAAGCTTTGGACGGCGCTGAGTGGATGGGGCGCGACCTGAAAGTAAACAAGGCCAAGCCTCGCGAAGAGAGAAGTCCCGCAGGTGGCAACCGTAGAAACAACAACCGGGATGGGTTTTCTCGTCGTTACTAAACCCTTGCGACCAATGCTTTCGCCTGATTGAGGCGCTGGCTCTAAGCTGTTGAGCAAGCGGGGTAGGCTTCTTGTTCTACCCCGCTTTAACGTTTTACGCCTTTGCGAGATCCTAGTTTGTTAGTCTGGATGAACTTGAGGTAAAGCAGGCAACTAATCTATAAGCAAAAGGAGATGACATGACCCAGGTTATTGTTGGTGAAAATGAAGGGATTGAGTCAGCTCTACGTCGGTTTAAGCGGCAAGTTTCTAAAGCCGGAATCTTTTCAGATATTAGGAGATTGCGCCATTTTGAGACTCCTATTGAAAAACGTAAGCGTAAGGCGATCGCCAGAAGACGCAAGCGCCGCTTTACCCGCTAACCATTTTTGCCTGTGATGACAACTCCAAATCACTTGTGAAAGGCGTATCTCTCTAGAGGTGCGCCTTTCGCATTTCCGGGTATGGCACTATATCATTGCTTTTGCCCTAGCTCAGTCAGGAAGCGCAACGCCCTGGCAATGTAACTCGCGCACAGATAAGGCGAACTTTCATAAAACGATCGCCATGCAAATCCTTTGTTTTCGTCGTAGCGATCTGCTTGCTCTAGATTTTTGTCCAACCAAGACAGGCGAACTGCGTGTCCGATCAAGACATCCAGGACGATGTACTCCTCAATTTGCAGGTTGGGGTTACGGTCGGCGATCGCTGCCAGTTCCATCAGCGCCTCAATATTGACGTGACGGTACTCCGGAGCTTCCATCTTGTTGAGCAAATGTTCAATCCGCAGGGCAAAATTCTTCTCACCAGCGGTCATTTCAGCTAAGATTAATTCGCTGTCTAGACGGTTTCGGCGGTCGAGCTTATCGCCAATGACCAATCCCTTCGCGTGTTGCAGAACCTGCCAGACCTTTGGGTAGAAGTTTCTGGGAACACGATTGAGTGCGCCGTCTCGCTGTCGCTGTCGCCACCAGCTATCGGTTGGCGGCTCCACCTCCTTCGTTTCAGGAGAGACGACCCACTGAATATCATTTTGCTGCCTGACGTGCAGGGATTCTCGTTGAAAAAGCGTCTGGTTTAATCCGGCATAGCCTTCCAGAACCTGACGTAAACGGGTTTTCACCTCAAACGGGCTAAGCTGCATCAGGTGTTCGTATGCTTCATCCTGAGTCATGCTTAGCTCCCGTGCTAGTTCGCTGGTGATTAGCAAAGTCAGGTAGCCGACTCTTAAGGTAAGCAGCCCGTTAAACAAATGGGGATCAGTTTTGATCAAGATGCCCAGGTATATCAGAATTTCTTGAGTGAGGGAGCGATCACGCACGTCCTTGCCGCAAAACTCCCGAATCTTGTCCATGACTTCGGTGTGCGACATCGGGCGGTTGATCAGCGACGCTTCACTATAAGCCTTGCCGACTGTAATCTGCTTTTGGCGGACGATAATATCCGTCACTGCATCCGATAGACCAATATCTACCTTGTTGAGCAAGCTTGCTGCCCGTCGAATGATAGCCCAAAGTTTCACCTGTCCGGCTTTGGTGTAAACCTCATTCAGCAGATCAGCAACTGTCACAGGTTGCCCCGGTCCCGCAAACCCTGTGTCAAACTCCAGACCTCGCAATTGCGTCAAAATATCCAGCAGTTCAATCTGTTCATAGAGATTAGTGGATTGACGCAAACTACTGATTAAAAGTTGAATGTTGGTTTCGCACTCCAGCATAAATCCCTGAGTGCTGCTCAGGAGCCAGTTTTGGTCTGGATGAAAGATCAAATACTGAGCCAGGGGCAGGGCATCCTGTACGGGCGACTGCATGAATTCAGAACTGTGGATGTAGTCTACTCGTTCCGTTCCCGCTGTGAGCATTAGCTGCCGCAGTTGCCCTAGTTTTACAGCAACGCCATTGCATTCCCCGTCGCGTAATTCTTTGATTAGCTCCAGCAGCGGAGCCTGATCGATTGACCCCTGACCGATTTCAAACATATTGTGGGTTAGCAGCAGGGTGACAACCGGACGACCCAACTGATACCAGTGGCGCTTGATGTAAGCCAGTTCTCCTTTGACTTGGGCAACCAGAAAGTGATAGTCCAATGTCAGGTAAAACTGCTGCTGGTCAAGGAAGGCAGGCAAAAATACAATCGTCTCGCCTTGCACTCGAAAGATTCTAGAAGTGGTCAGACTGCGAAGACGACGCACCGGACGACCACTCAAGCCCAGGGGGTCGTTGCGCCCCACTTGAGCGTAAATCATCGACAGGTCTTCTGCCTGACGCACCTGGACTGGCTCAACCTGTTTAGGGGTTTGGGTGGCAATGCCGTAGGCAGCCAGTTCTTGCTGCAAGGACTCATCCTCGGTTAGCAGCGCAATTTGCACCAGCGGTTCACGGTGTTCTTCCAGACGCAGGTGTCGTCCCAGCGGATCGATGTCGCCGATCGCCAATAATCCTTCTTGCAAAAATTGCCCTAATAGATATAGGCTTTGCGCCCAGACCAGCGGCAGGTTTTCGTTCGGTTGGCGCGGTTGGCTATGGGGAATGGCGCGTTCGGCAACAATATTCTCGGCGGGCACATAATATAGCTCTGGCAATAGCTGTAGCCCGTCCACGTTAACCAGTAGCCCTTCTAGCCGCTTTTGGTAGTCTTCGGCTCGGTGGCGATCGCCCTGACACAGCGCATCCAGCAGCAAATAGGTAAAAAACAACGGCCACTCGCACTCAATATGCTCAAACTGCTTCAGTTCCCAGGGTTCATAGTGCAGACGGCTAACGTCTTCTAGCACCGTCTGATGTCCGTCCCGCAAAAACCGCTTGCAGCCATACTTGCCCTGAAGCTTACTGACAACCTGATTGCGCGTCCGCTCTACTAGCGCTACATCCTCCACCGCAAAAGCCGGAAACCCAATCACACTCAGCAGCGCTGCATCGACTTCTTTAGAATTTGACTCTCTCGGCAGCAACGATCCCAGAGTGATTCGGGCGCGGGCAATTTCGTCGGGCAGAACGTGAATGACGGATGCCTGACTGCCCTGCACGCCAAATAGATTTAGCCCATTCATCGCCTCCAGAGCAGCTTTTGCCATGCCGACCGAGCTAGCGTTGAGTTCAGCTTTGCCATGATTAATTTTGTTGCCCCGCTCCCAGATGCCATAGTCCGGGGTGCGATAGGCGCGGCCGATGTAGTAAACCAAATTTTGGATGAAGTTGACCTCATCCAAAGTAAAGATAATCTTCAACCCAGAAGCTGTCATCTGTGCCAGCATCAGCAAATACAGCGAGGTCGCATCTAGCTGCAAATGTCCCCACTCGTCATCGCCAACTACTGTATCTCCCGTTGCCGTGTCGTACTTGGCGTGAAGCGAATCTAACGTTGCCTGGGTCTGTTTGAAGCGTTCTACCTTGTCAGCCTGCCGCATCATCGCAAACAGCAACCCGCGCATTAGCTTGACGACACTGTGTTCTAGCTCGTAGGTGTGCCCCTGGTCTTCGTCCACTTTGCGGTAAGCCAGCGCCAGCCCCCACACAGCCAGAATGCTGTACACGTTATCTCGAACCCAGGCATCCGTGTAATCTCCGTGAATGTTCACTGCTGTACTGGCAGGCAATAGTCCAGATACTGGGTTTTGACGAGACAGAATAACTGCTTTAACCTCCTGGTAGTACGCCTCTAAGCGGTCTTTGAGCGATCTCAAAACGGTTGGACGAATAGTTTGAGCGTGACGGGAGGTTGTGGTTTGCATCTTCTGGTTTTTGGAGGTAGGCCTACGGGGTGCTGAAGTGGTCAGTAGGCAGAAAGACTTGAAGATCAGGGCAATCGCGCTTCATTTCTAGAAGAACGTCCTTCTGATTATGTCCTGTTTAAGTCCTCGCTGAAGCTTTATTCACTACTTAAGACGGAAGCAGAAGATAAACGCTACTTCTGGCTTCATGAATTCTTTGGATCTTTATCTAAGGTTGCCCAACTTGCCTGTATCTTTACGAAAAGCTTGATAGTCTGAAAAAGTAAATCTCTGAGCAAAAGATTTGTTGAAGCGATCGGTCATAGACCGTTAGGGCAACTCTAGCTCAGCCTCAGAAGCCCGATTTCTGAGAATAGTTGGATACGAAAGGTGAATCGCCATGTCTCGTCGCTACAATCACAACCAGGCTCCCCTAGTCAAAATCGTCTACTCCAAAGTCACAATCAACGGCAAGGTTGAACTTGTTCCCCTAGAACTATACGCTGACGGTACTCTACAGCGCAGCGCGTAGCTAATTCGGAGATGAGCCTGCCAATTGAGATAATTCCCTGTTTCCAAGCTCATTCCTAAGCTTTATCCCTAAGTTTGTCCCTCCAACAGCTTTTCAAGTGTCTATCTCCCCAGGGCAGTGCAAACCGCCCTGCTTTTTTTCACCATTTTTCTGCCCTAAAAATCCTGGCAATGGTGATAAGCTGCGAATTGGCAATTTGTAGTGGCAATTCGCAGTGGCGATCGCCAGGTAATCAAGCTGATAAGGAGTGGGTATGCCTGAGTCATTTCAAATGCCCAAGCAATTAACGGTGCTGGGGCTACCTGTGCATTTATTAGACGACTATTCAGGCTGGCTAGTTCAACGGTTGAATCAGCGAAAGGGCGTACACGTGGTGACGCTGAATGCCGAGATGTCGATGATGGCAGAGCAAAACGCTGCCCTGGCAAATGTGATTCGGCAGGCTGATCTGGTGATCCCAGATGGGGCGGGGGTTGTGTTTTATCTGTGGCTGCGGGGTAAACAGGTACGCCGCCATCCAGGAATTGAGCTAGCAGAAGCTCTACTGCGGCGATCGCTCCCTTCTCCAGCCGACTCATTTTCCCCCGACCGTCCGCTCACAATCTTTTTCTACGGCGGTGCGCCTGGTGTGTGTCAGGCGGCCGCTGAAATCTGGCAGCAGCGGGTTCCTGAATTGGCGATCGTGGGCACTCAGCACGGCTATCTTACGCCAGAAGACCAGCCCCAATTTCGTCAAATGCTCAAAGACTTGCAGCCTGACATCATGCTGGTTGGGTTGGGCGTACCCCGCCAGGAAATGTGGATCGCCGAACATCGATACCTTTGCCCTGAAGCCGTGTGGATTGGCGTTGGCGGCAGCTTTGATATTTGGTCAGGCACTAAAACCCGCGCCCCAAGTTGGCTCCGAGAAAATCATCTGGAATGGGTCTATCGGCTTTACCAGGAACCCTGGCGCTGGCGGCGCATGATAGCTTTGCCCAAATTTGCGCTTCGTGCCCTGGTACATTCTCGTAGCTAAGCGGTCCTACTCATCCAGACAAATTCCAGGTAAGATGGAGGATACTGTCTTAAATGGGGTTAACAGGATTTTTCATGGCTAAGAAGAGCATGATCGAGCGGGAAAAGAAGCGTAAAAAACTGATCGAAAAGTACGCTCAAAAGCGGCAAGAACTAAAAGAGCAGTTTGAAAGCGCGACCACTCAGCAAGAGAGAGTCGCAATTCATCGTCAGATCCAGCAGCTTCCACGAAACAGTGCCCCTAATCGCCTCCGCAATCGCTGCTGGCTCACAGGTCGTCCTAGAGGGTACTACCGTGACTTTGGGCTTTCTCGCCATGTGATTCGGGAAATGGCGCACCAGGGTTTATTGCCGGGTGTGGTCAAGTCTAGCTGGTAGATTTTCTGCACGGGGGTCAAATAACAAGAAGCTCCCCAGAGTAGGGGCGTTCCACGAAACGTCCCTACAAGGTTTATGTATTAAATTGGTAACGCCCAAGAAACTGCTGTTTTTGCCAGTCTCGCAGGACTGTCTCGGTCCCTGGCACCCTTCCCTCATTCAGCCGCAGCTTTAGCGATCGCCTGAAGCTGTAATCCCGGTGGATATGCCCCTTCTTCCTTAATCTGGCGAATGACTGCCTCTGAAATTGGCACGTTGAGTCTTTCTGCAACCGCCCGAACCACGTCACCCCGGTCAATTACTCCAGCAACTGAGCCTGCGGGGGAAAGCACGGTGACTCGACCGAGGGATTGCGATTCTAAAACATCAATAACTTGAGTCAGAGGGGTTGTTTCCTGAACCGTTGGAATTTCGGTTAGGGGATGCACGACCCTATATAAGGACTGATCCCACTGGCTGCGATCAATTAAATGCAGCTCTTCAATTGAAACTATGCCCCGATAGCGCCCATCTGAGGCAGCGTAGTAAACGATCAGGTTCGATTCCTCATGCAAATATTTGTCCGCAAACTGGCGAATAGTCATGTCTGCGTCCGCTACACGAAACTCGCGAGTCATAACGGTCACTGCGGTTAAGCTAACCAACGCTTCCTGGAGGTCAACAACGCGACTGTAGGCACGAGCATTGCGAACCCCAAACCAGCCCAGCAGCGCTAGCCACAGCAAATCGAGCCGTCTGTAGCTCAGGTAGGCGGTGATGCCAAAGATGACCGCTGCCCAACCCAGGGCCTGTCCGGTTCTGGCAGACCAGCGAACCCCTTTGTTGCGACTCCCGGTTATTTTCCAAACGGCTGCTTTGAGGACTTGCCCTCCATCCAGGGGCAGTCCTGGGATCATATTAAACAGCGCTAGTACCAGGTTAATGCCTGCCAGATCAGATATGACCGCAGCAAATGGCTCACTTATTGGAGCGAACTGACCCATCAGTGTCAGGAACAGAAAAATTGTAAAGCTAACAGATGGTCCGGCGATCGCCACCTGAAAAGCCTGCCCCGGTGTTTTTGACTCTTGATCGATGGAAGCGATTCCACCAAACAGAAACAGGGTAATGGAGTTGACGATAATGCCTTGCGATCGCGCGACCAAACTATGGCCCAGTTCGTGCAGCAGCACTGACCCAAACAGCAATAGCGCCATAACGAACCCGACAATCCAGGTTGCTGTTGGACTGAGTTCACCGCCTTGCAGCGACGAACCGTAGAAGAATGTCACCAGTGCCAGGATGAAGAACCACGACGAGTCAATCAGCAGCGGAATGCCAAATACAGAACCAATTTGCCAACCTGTCCTCATGCCGCCTTCCTGACTCCGCCTATGGTGCTTAGAGCGAGGGACAAGCCAATACAGAATTGGCAAATGCTAATCTGCACGGAGTTTGCACCTCTTTTTAATCTTACTGAAAACAGGTCTGGCGCAACGGGAGGGTGCAACTAGCGGACTAAGTGGACAAGAAACTAAACCAGGACTTACGCAAATAGAACGCAAAGTCAGGCGATCGACAAGTGGACATCGACAAGTGAACAAGGGGCTTAAGCCCCTTGTTCTACATCCCTTGTTTTACAGAGAAACGCGCAAGTCCTACAAACCACAGCGGTTCCCATCTGAGTAGAGGACGAAACGTGACGTACAGCGATGGTACACCGCACCATCGCTGTACATCGTGCCGACTGAGAATGGCTATGTAGCTAGAGTCGTCCAGGTTAGGACAAAAAAGTGCAGTAGGGTAAAGCGCCGCCTTACTGAAATTTGTGAACTCTAGATCCTTAGAGCAGACCCGCGTTGCCTAACCCTAGAATTGCCCCAGCTCCCAAAACATGGCCAAAACTAGCAGTTGCTAACAGTTCTGGAATGCCAAAGCCCGTAAACATCGCAGGCATTTCGACGGGCAGCGATGGGCCAACGCCGCGCTTTTGAATTGCATAGTAGCCAACGGCGATCGCAAACAGATTGCAAACAATCATGACAACTGCCGTGCTAGCCGACCAGGGTGAGGTGGAAGGAGCAGCCGCGAGTAAAGTAGAGTAAATCAAGATAAATCTCCTGGATTGTGCGTGTCGAACAGTTTTTTAGAAGTAGAAGCTTTCACCAGAAAAGCAATAGGATTATAAAAATCAGCCGGACTATAATTTACGCTTTGTTTTAAGAGTTAACAGTTAGCGCTTAACCTGATACAAAAGTACGTAATTTTGTGAATATGAGGATTAAAATCTGCGGCATTACCCAACCCGATCAGGGAGTGGCGATCGCTCAACTGGGTGCAACCGCTCTCGGCTTTATTTGTGTTTCTCAATCTCCCCGCTACATTTCGCCTGAGCGAATTCGGCTAATTATCGATCAGTTGCCTGCTCATCCCCTAACTGGGGCGTTAATCGATCGGGTTGGAGTATTTGCCAATGTGACGGTGACAGAAATTTGTCAGGTGGTGGCGATCGCCAATCTCAACGCTGTCCAGCTTCACGGCAATGAGTCTCCCGAATTTTGTCAGCAGCTACGAGCCGCCCTGCCAGAAATTGAAATTCTTAAAGCTTTGAGGGTTCGCGATCTAAAGGTTTTGGCTGAAGCCGATGCTTATGCCAACCTGATTGACGCTCTCTTACTTGATGCTTACCATCCAAGCTGCTTGGCGGCACGGGAAAAGCCCTGGACTGGTCAAGCTTACAAAACTTCTGTCCAGGCTGCCCCTGGCTTCTAGCAGGCGGACTTACTCCTGACAATGTGCTAGATGCCCTCATCCAGGCTCGTCCCGACGGCATCGATCTCTCCAGCGGTGTAGAGCAATCCCCTGGCAATAAAGACTTAACCAAAGTTGCTCAATTGTTTGAACAGTTGAAGTCTTCCTGCATCTAAGTGCCGCTCTGGGCAGAGCGACCCTTAAACCAACCCCGAACTCCAAATTTCTAATTGCTAATTTCTAACGCCACTTGATCCACCTCATCCATCTCATCTACCTCTGGCTCATCCATCTCATCTACCTCTGGCATCTCCAACTCCTCCATTTCCTCTAGCCGCTGCCAGATTTCTTGAAGTAGAGAGTCTAGCTCAATCCTGGCGACGGCTGAAATTTTGAACACGGTTGTTTGGCTCAATTCTTCGAGTTGATTGGCGATCGCCTCCAAGTTATTCATTCCTGGCGTAACCGCATCAATTTTGTTGAGTGCCAAAATTTGGGGACGGTCTGCCAAACCCCGTCCATAGGCCTGTAGCTCCGCCTGGATGGTTTGATAGGCGGCGATCGGATCTTCTGCCGTTGCATCGATCAGGTGTAGCAACACACGGGTTCGCTCAATGTGGCGAAGAAAGTCGTGCCCCAACCCAGTTCCCAGGTGTGCGCCCTCGATCAGTCCTGGAATGTCTGCAAAGACCGTACCATCTCCGGTTGGCTTCCGGACAACGCCTAAATTTGGCACCAATGTAGTGAATGGGTAGTCAGCAATTTTGGGACGAGCCGCTGATAGGGCTGAGATCAGCGTAGATTTTCCTGCATTGGGTAGTCCAATAATGCCGACCTCTGCCAACAGCTTTAGCTCCAGGCGAATCAGCCGATTTTCTCCCGGCAATCCTGGCAGTGCGTGTTCCGGCGCTCGGTTGCGATTGCTGAGAAAATGTTTATTACCGAGTCCACCTTTGCCGCCTTTGGCAACATAAAGGGTTTGACCCGGAGCAATCAAATCTCCCAGAACTTCCTCGGTTTCCGTGTCGTATACCATCGTGCCGCAGGGTACTTCAATGAGGCGATCGCTCCCTGCTCCGCCCGTCATATTCTTAGGTCCACCCCGTTCCCCGTTCGCCGCCTTAAACCGATGGGCATACCTGAAATCCAGCAGCGTTTGCAAATGCTCAACCGCCACGAGAATCACCGACCCACCATTCCCACCATTTCCGCCCGCAGGGCCACCAGCAGGCACATATTTCTCTCGCCGAAACGCTACGATGCCATCGCCACCGTCACCCGCCTGAACCTCAATCTCCGCCTGATCAATAAATTGCATAACAAAACTGCGTAACAGAACTTTTAATACGGTTTCTATATGAAGCTGCATTTGGAAATATGCACGCACGCTTCAAAAATGCAGCCTTAAAGAGAATTGGCACAACCAATTGCCGTTCCTTCAATCATAGGCAATCCCAATCTCTTCTACTCCTTTAGTTCCGACTTCCCCTTTGCAGCTTCCCTTATTCCTCAGGGCAAACTATGCACGGTTGGAGAAACCTGGATCAATCGTCTGGGCGATCGCCCACTAAAGTAAGCGATCGCCCCCGTTCTACAATAAATCTCATGCGTCGAAAACTGCCTCGCTGGTCAAGCGGTCTCCTGATTGCTGCATTAGCGCTCCTGGTTATCACCCGTTCCGCAATTCCTCAAGCCATCTCCGCGCCGTCCAATGAAATTCGGGGAGTTTGGCTAACCAACGTTGCCAGTGGAGTGCTGTTTTTGCCGCAGGGCGTGAGCCGAGCCGTCAACCAGCTAGCCCAGCTTAATTTCAACACCCTCTATCCCGTTGTCTGGAATCGCGGCTACACTACCTATCCCAGTTCAGTTGCCAAAGCTGCTACCGGAGAAACGCAGCTTCCTCTGCTTCGCTCAACCCGACTTGGACGAAGTTTGCTGGCAACCTTCATCCACCAGGGACACCAGCGAAACCTGCGCGTGATTCCCTGGTTTGAATATGGATTTATGGCTCCCAGGCATTCATCTCTAATAAAACGGCATCCTGAATGGCTCACCCAATACCGGGATGGTAGTCAAGTTTTGAAAGCGGGTACCGCAGAGTTGGGCTTACCCGACACGCCCGAAACTCTATGGCAGTCCCGCCGTTCCAGGCTGCGTCGCTTGGTGAGACGGCAAACTAGCAATCAGTTAGTTTGGCTTAATCCGCTGCACCCTCAAGTACAGGAATTTTTGCTAGACCTGATTTTAGAAGTAGTGACTCGCTATGACGTAGACGGAATCCAGCTAGATGACCACTTCAGCTTACCCGTTGAGCTAGGATACGATTCGTTTACAACTCAGCTTTATCGTCAGGAACATCAGGGCAACGCTCCTCCTGACGATCCGCTAGATGAGGAATGGATGCGCTGGCGAGCTGACAAGCTGAGTGACTTTATGCGGCGAGTCTTTTTAGCAGTCAAAATCGCTAAACCCGACTGCCTGATTTCACTATCGCCCAATTCGCCGGGGTTTGCCTATCGCCACTATTTGCAAGATTGGCAAACCTGGGTAAGACAGGGTTGGCTTGGAGAAGTCATCGTGCAAACCTATCGCAACGATCTCGATCGCTTTATTGCGGAACTAGAGCAGCCTGCCATGCGAGAAATGCATCAGCTTGTGCCGATGGGCATCGGCATCTTGACGGGCACCTGGAATAACCCAATTGCGATCGCCCAAATTCAGCAGCAAGTCCAGGCAGTGCGCGATCTGGGATTTGATGGCATTTCTTTCTTCTACTGGGAAAGCCTCTGGGGATACATCACCCCCGAATCGCCGAGAGAGCGGCGCAGAGGGTTTCAATCGCTCTTCTCATAGCACCACATCAGCCGGTCAGCCCTAAAGCTACAAATCTTAAAATTTTGCTCCTGATCTAGTTTTGCTCAGTCATCAAACCTTTAAGGTTGTGCAAAACCTCAAAAAACCATCCCATCAGTCTATTGGCAGGAGGAGCAATTAGCGCTATGAATAGCATTCATGTAGTGATTTCCGGTGGGCTGCGACTTACCCTTGCAATTGGCTAGTTTGGAGATTGAATTATCTCGATCGCTCCAAAAACTGCTGACTGAGCAACGATATCTACCCAATATCTTTATCTACCCAATATCTTTAGGCACTGTTTTCAAGCAATTTCTTCAGGCAATTTCTTCAGGAGTGTGGTTAACCCTACACTGAAGGGATCTACGCAGGTACAAGGTGGGTGGAAACTGGTACAAGTGATGCTGCGATCGCCACAGCTTTCGCTAAGATCTATATCCAATATCTGACCTACAGCCAGCCACAAAAAAACGCAAGTAAGCGCTTCACAAAATCCTGAATTTCCGTCCTCTCTATCGCAACTATCCTCTTCACCACATTGAAATGTTTCTCTAATGACTGCTGCGCCCATTCCTAGACAGCCCTCTCAACCTTCTGAACGTTCTGGCAGTAATACCTCGCCAGACATCACGCCTGTTTTTGCATTGAAAGAACTGGTGGCACGTTTACATCGGGAGCAAAACAAGATTCAGGATTTGCTCAGTTCTTTAGGGTTTGCGCTGCGTAGTTTCAACAACCTCAATCAGTTTCTAGAACTTACGCCCCTAATTGCCAGTCGTGTTACAGATGCAGATGGGGGCGCTCTGGTGCTGTTCAAACCCAACGGTCAAATGCGCCTGGAGCGACTACACTGCCAAGATACCAACCAGTGTCAGGACATTCGCAAAGCTATAGAAGCGGCTACTCGTCAAATCACGGCTTTTACACCCACATCTGGAAAGGCTGTTACTCCGGCTCAAAACTTGACAACCGCCCTGGACCATCAGGTGAGTCAGTCTCTTGGCGCAAACGTGCAGCTTTTTGGCACAGCAATTTTAGTTAAGAATGCGGAACGAGGTAGGCTCTATGTGTTTAGCCGCGATCCAGAATATAGCTGGACGGAGACCCGTCAAAAGCTAGTGCGATTGGTGGCTGACCAAACCGCAGTAGCGATCGAAAATGACGAACTGACGGTAGAACTGCGAAAGAAAGAACGCCTGGATCGGGAACTAGAAATTGGCGCTGAAATTCAGCTTCAGCTTCTACCTCGAAACTGCCCTGCAATTGAGGGAATTGAGATGGCGGCACGATGCCAGACGGCCAGCCGTGTAGGAGGTGATTATTATGACTTCATTCCGACTAACTATGACCAGATTCGCCCTCGCAAGTCAGGACGCAACGAGTCAGGACGATGGAGCCTGACGATTGGCGATGTAATGGGCAAAGGGGTTCCCGCAGGGCTGATCATGACGATGCTGCGGGGAATGCTGCGGGCAGAGGTGCTAAACGGTCACTCGCCCGCTCAGATTCTTCAGCACCTGAACCATGTGATGTACAGCGATTTGGAAAACTCAAATCGCTTTGTCACGCTGTTCTACTCAGAATACGATGTCGCGACCCGAATGCTGTCCTACAGCAATGCAGCCCATAACCCACCTTTGCTCTGGCAGGCAGCGACAGGCTCAATCAAACGTCTGGATACGCTGGGGATGCTGATTGGGCTGGATATGGATACTCAATATCATGATGCTCAGGTGCAGCTTTGTCCAGGTGATACCCTGATCTATTACACGGATGGATTTACGGATGCGGCAAATCAGGGCGCGATCGCTTTGATGAAGATAATTTAACCCGTGCGTTTGAATGGGCTTGCCAGAACCATTACACGCCCCAGCAGATTCAGGATCATCTGTTTGAGCAAGTGCAGCAGTTTATCGGCACGGATCATCGCACCGATGACGATATGACGCTGATCGTCATGCAGATCAAGCCGGATGGGGCGATCGCTAACTAAAGACTGCCGGTTGCGTCAACTGCATGGGTTAGTTGGAGAATGAAACCCAACACTCCAGCAACGTTCACTCCAAAAACGTTAAGTTTTACAAAGTTTAATCCAGCCGTATTTTTCTAGCTTAAGCAGAATTAATTAGACTTGAGGCTTTACAACGGCTAAAAATCTGCGACGCTATTGATGAGCGACTTTTGCTGCATCGATACAAGTCTTGTGTGAGGTTTATAGAGAAATGCTACTCATTCATTTGGCGCAGGATATAGCAACCGGATTGACTAGTGTGGACACCTGGAGCGAGGTATGGCACCGCTACTGGCAATCACCAATAGACTGGAGCTTACTAGCCCAGCAGTTTGAGACGGATGTATTTGCTGATTTTCGCAGTGCTTTCAACAACTTCATGGAATCTGGACAGGTTTGGGCACTGATCATTGGACTAATTTTGGGCTATTTGATTCGTAGTCTTACCTCTTACGGCTAAACCAAGCCAGTTTCAGAAGCTCAATTCAGGAATAGGGTTTGATTGCTCACTGTGATTAACGGTAGGACAGCTAACTTGAGTAACGAATCTCAACCACAAACCTGGAGTCAGCGGTTTGAATCGGTGCTGCATCCGGCGATCGCCCGGTTTAACGCCAGCATTGAGTTTGACATTGCGCTGATCGAGTACGACATCACGGGTTCACAGGCTCACGCCACGATGCTAGCCCACACTGGGGTAATCTCACCCCAAGAAGGAAGCCAGCTAGTTGCCGGATTAGAGCAAATTCGGCAAGAATATCGCCAGGGCTTTTTTCATCCAGGCATTGACGCAGAAGACATTCACTTTGCAGTAGAGCGCAGGCTGACCGAAATCTTGGGTGAGGTTGGCAAAAAGCTACATACGGGGCGATCGCGCAATGACCAAGTGGGCACTGACACTCGACTCTACTTGCTTGACCAAATTCGCCAACTCCGTCAACAGTTGCGTCAGTTTCAGAGTGTTTTGTTAGACCTGGCAGAGCAGCACGTCGAAACTCTGATTCCCGGCTACACCCATCTCCAGCGGGCGCAACCTTTAAGTCTGGCGCATCATTTGCTAGCGTATGTGGAAATGACACAGCGAGATTGGGAACGTTTAGGTGACGTATATCGGCGTACCAACATTTCTCCGTTGGGTAGCGGGGCGCTGGCAGGTACGACCTTTCCCATCGACCGCCACTACACCGCCGAACTGCTAGGATTTGAGCGTGTTTATGCCAACAGTTTAGATGGAGTGAGCGATCGCGACTTTGCCATTGAGTTTCTTGGTGCTGCCAGTTTGGTTATGGTTCACCTCTCTCGCCTATCAGAGGAGGTGATTTTGTGGGCATCGGAAGAGTTTAGCTTTGTCACCCTCAAAGATAGCTGCTCCACAGGTTCCAGTATTATGCCCCAAAAGAAAAACCCAGACGTGCCAGAACTGGTACGGGGTAAAACGGGGCGAGTATTTGGACACCTTCAGGCTATGCTGGTGCTGATGAAGGGCTTGCCACTGGCTTACAATAAGGACTTACAGGAAGACAAAGAAGCCCTGTTTGACAGCGTTAAAACCGTGCAGGTTTGCCTGGAAGCAATGTCAATTCTGTTTCAGGAGGGGCTTGAGTTTCGGGTGCCTCGCCTGACCGCAGCCGTTGCAGAGGACTTTTCTAACGCGACGGACGTTGCAGACTATCTGGCGACCAAAGGTGTGCCCTTCCGCGAAGCGTATAACCTGGTTGGCAAAGTGGTTAAAACCAGCATCACCGCTGGAAAACTGCTGAAAGATTTGACGATTGAAGAGTGGCGGGCGCTTCATCCGGCGTTTGAGCCTGACATCTATGAAGCGATCGCCCCACGTCAGGTTGTTGCTGCTCGCAATAGCTATGGCGGCACCGGATTTGAGCAGGTGAGACAGGCAATTTTAGCGGCGCGATCGCGCTTAAGCATTGAATAACTCTGCAACCTCCAGTCCGCGTGAAATTATGCAGAACGAAGATTGGAAGCATAAAAAAATTAAGCGATCGCCGCTATTTGCTTTTTCTTGACTTCAGCTAGATTGAATTTACAAATCAGTTCAAAGAACTCTTCCTACAGATCCAGAGATTGACCCACTGCTCAACGTATTCTTCTGCACAAAACTTTCCTAAGCAAGTCTCCTGCCTTAGAAGGATTGTCTAAGGAGCCGTTAAGGTTAATAATCGGTTAAGCAAGGGTTAAATAAAAACACCTTCTCTTGGGTTATGTCTAAGGTTCTATTCTTTAAGATATGTTAAGGGCATCCTACACGATGCAGCTTTTAGACATATCACCAGGACGACAAACTGATTGAAAAGGCTGAAACTTAGCTTATGGGAGCAAATTGCAACAATGGACGATATTTCTAATTTCCTTTACTCTTATGGTCGCTATCACGGTGAGTTCAAACCAGAAAATCTGGTCTTTAACGCTAACCTACAGGAATTTGCTCAGCGCGTAAGTCTAATTTCTAATCTTGAAACTAACGGAAAACTTACGCCCAGCGAGTCTTTTCGGGAGATTGAATTGCTCTGGAGAAAGCTTAAAGATTCTAAGAGACAGCTTGGCATCGGCAAGCACAGAGACGAGCGTAGCTAAGACGGCGAGGATGTTCTACGCTGCAAGAGAACATCCTTCGGTGACTTTGCTATCAAACAAGTAGCCAAACAAAAAATTTGAGCGTAAGGACATAGCACTTACGCTCAAATTTTTTGCTTGGTTACAATACCCGTAAAGCGCAACTAGCCAGGGTTGGACTGAGAGCTATTATCTCCTCGCCGCTTGATTGGCTTGGCGATCGGCTCTCGCCGCTGGGGGGGTGCCCCAACGGGCTTGTCTCCGCGTGAGGGGCGCTGCCCTTCGCGACTGCCCTCCCACCGTTTTTTGCTATAGCTGCCTGTGGGTCGTCCGCCCTTGCGTCCACCTTTGCTGTCTTTACGCTTTTTAGGTGGTACCAGACCGATCATCGTGCTATCTTGCACAACCAACAGGTTATCTTGCCGCTGGACGTGTAAATCCCAGAAATAGCCGACCGCTTTGCCTGTTAAAGCGCCCTCCAGATTTAGCTTGAAAGCTTTACCCTGGCTGTCTCCCCGACGCGGGGACTGCTGGATTTTGACGATTAGCCGCTGATCCTCCTGCGACTGAAACAGCACTTCACCTCGAATAGAGAAGTAACCGTCTTCGTGCCCCGGGGACGCGGTTACAGTCTCCTGGGCTTGTTCGCTGCTGGGTTGAACGTCTGACTCAGCCTCCGCAGTTTGCTCAGAGGCTTCCGTTTCAGGAACTTCCCCTTCTGAGGTTTCTACTTTGTTTAACTTTTCAGGCTCCCAGACCCCTACAATCTGCACGTGCAAATTGGTGTTTTTCTCTCGTGTTCAGGATACACGACCCACAGATGAGGCTGTTCTAAATCAATGTGCTTCTTGACTAGACTCATCACACGCCCCAACAAAACGGCATCAATCGCAATCCCGTCCTCCGTGTGTAAAAAGCCTCGGGTGAACTGCTCCTCAGATGGCTCATATCTCCCGCGCACCAGCCCGATCGCCCGATATTGCATGGGTTCACTAGCAGGCGGAATTGGCTGCTGTCGCATTGAAGCAACCTGGCTATCAGCGTCTTCAACCTCATCGCTCTCAGAATCAATCTCAGATGCCTCAGACTCAGGAAGGGCTGCGTTCTCAGGAGAGGCTGGGTTTGGCGCTGATGCTGGTTTGGACAAGGCCAAATCAGCCACCGCAACGGGACTCGGTGCTGGCGCTGGCGCTGGTGCTGGTTTTGGAGGCACTAGCGGGGGAATTGCCTTAGGTCTCTCCTCTGATTTCTCCAGATTTTCCTCTGACATTGCTTGTGAGGCATCTAAAACATTAGGGGGAGCGCTTTCAAGGGTTGCGTTGGGCTGCTGATCCATATTATTCGTACTGGTTTCTGCTGAATTTGCAGGTTCAGGTGAAGGACTAGAAGTAGCCTGTTCAGGCTGCTTGGGGGAGGAAGCCGATTGCGATGAATTAGGGAACTGGTTCTGAGAAGGACTCACTAAAACCTCCTTGCGGTGGAAACCTGCCCGCCCACCATTGACCACTAAAGCAAGATACCAGTGCAGATTAAACACTAGGTTAGCATCCACACTAAACCTACCTTGCTAAAGGAATGAGGCTAGTGTTCAGTGACACCCAATTTGTTTATACGGGCGCGATCGCCATCGTCAGGGATTTTTGTTGAGCAAGGCAGATGTAGTTAATCATGGCAGAATGGCAATAGAGTTTGGGAATGTTGTGTGTTTGATAAGCGCAATCGCTGGATTATCAATCTAATCATGGGCTTTGCGGTACTTTGCTTTGTCGGATTAGCGATTTTGCCGCTGGTTGGGCTATTGCGAACCAGCCCCACAGCGGCTAACGCTCCCACGTCAGACCTGGAAGCCCAGGCGCGAGGCTATGAGCTGGTACTGGAAGATGAACCCGACAACCAAACAGCACTCCGAAATCTGCTGAGGATTCGACAGGAGTTAGGCGACGTTGAGGGGACAATCGAGCCGCTGGAGAAATTGGCAGAACTCAACCCGACCCAGCTTGAATACACGATTCTATTAGCGCAGGCAAAGCAGCATATTGGCGATCTCGAAGGAGCAGCCCAGGTTTATCGCAGTGTCTTGGCAACTCAGCCCGGAAATCTCTACGCCCTGGATGGGCTTATTGCTTTGCTGATTGAGCAGGAGCGTCCAGAGGCGGCGGTCGGTTTGTTGCAGGACACGCTCCGCAATGCAAATCAGGCAAATCAAATTCAACCTGGCAGTGTGGATGTCACTTCGGTACGACTAATTTTGGGCAAGGTCTATGCGGCGGGTGAACGCTACGATGAGGCGATCGCAGTTTATGAACAGGCAATTCAGAGCGATCGCCAGGATTTTCGCCCCGTTTTAGCCAAAGCGCTGGTGCTGCAAGCTCAGGGCAAAAATAATGAAGCACAGCCCCTATTTACGACTGCCGCATCGCTGGCTCCTGCCGAGTACAAAGATCCAATTAACCAACTCGCGACCGGAGGAGCAGAAGAGCTTCCGCCGCCGCTCATCGAAGGTCCTAGTCAATCTCCTGAGCAGCCTCCAGCGTCTTCTCCCTCCGCTCCCGCTGCTGCACCAGATCAAGCTCCAGCCGCCACACCTGAATAGCCAATACCCGGAATTTTGACCGCAAGGGCTAAATATTTAATCGCTGATAGATCGTATCTAGATGTTTCAAATGCTGTTGAGGGTCGAAGCAAGCTTCGATTTCCTCGGCTGAAAGATGGGCTGTGACCGTTGGATTTTGTTGGATTAGGGCGTGAAAGTCGCCTGTAGAGGTGTTCCAGGCAGTATGGGCGCAAGATTGAACAACCGTGTAGGCTTCTTCTCGGCTCAGCCCTTTGTCAACCAGGGTCAGCAAAACCCTTTGACTGAAGACTACGCCACCATAGCGGTTCAAATTGTGCTGCATATTTTCGGGGTAGACGAGCAAATTCTTCACCAGGTCGGTCATTTCTACCAGCATATAGTGGGTCAAAATGCAGGCATCGGGCAAGATGACTCGCTCAACGGAGCTATGGGAAATGTCGCGCTCGTGCCACAGCGCCACGTTTTCAATTGCAGCAACGGCGTGCCCTCGGACAATTCTCGCCATTCCGGTCAGGCGTTCGGAGCGGATGGGGTTTCGCTTGTGGGGCATGGCCGAAGAGCCTTTCTGCCCTTTAGCAAAGTATTCTTCAACTTCCAGGACATCGGTACGTTGCAGGTTGCGGATTTCAACGGAAAATCGCTCAATTGAGGCGGCTACTAGGGCCAATGTTTGGACAAAATCGGCGTGGCGATCGCGCGATATCACCTGAGTCGAAGCTGTATCAGGCTCTAATCCTAGTTTTTGGCAGGCGATCGCTTCTACCTGCGGCTCAATATTGGCATAGGTGCCAACCGCTCCCGAAATTTTGCCAACCGCAATCTGACTGTGTAGACGACAGAGGCGATCGCGATGACGCAACACCTCAGCCAGCCAGCCAGCCAGCTTAAACCCAAACGTAATCGGCTCGGCGTGAATACCGTGCGATCGCCCAATCATCACCGTATCGCGATGTTGCTGGGCCTGATAGCGAATCGCCTGAATCAATGCCTCTAGCTGCCCTAGCAGCACGTCTAAACTTGCGACCAATTGCAGCGCCAGCGCAGTATCTAGCACATCAGAACTGGTCAACCCCAGGTGAATATATCGCCCGACATCTCCGACATACTCATTCACGTTAGTGAGAAACGCGATCATGTCATGACGAACTTCTGCCTCGATTTCTAACACCCGCTGCGGTCAAAACCTGCCTTCGCCTTGATTGTCTCTACCGCCTCAGCCGGAATATATCCCAGTTCTGCCTGAGCCTCACAGACTGCAATCTCGACCTGTAGCCAAGTTTTTAGTTTGTACGTTTCGGTCCACAAGTTGCCCATCTCAGGCAGGGTATAACGCTCAATCAAAGCTCGTGTCGCAGAATACAACCGTCCTATTGTACAACTCTGCGCCTTGAATGGAGGTTTACTCCGTTGAGAAGTTATTTTTTTAAACTCTACCCAAAGACATAGAAAAATTGGGAATCAAGTTTGGTTTTCCTTCGTCACAGAGAAAAGTACAGACAAAAGCTGAACAGTTTCATTTTTAGAAACCCAAAAATTGAGTTGTGTTGAGGCATTCAGAAGCTAGAAGCATGATATTTTGACCGCAATCAGATACGGAATTGTCATAGGTGTGAGTGGAGTGTGAATACTTTTAGAATGGCTTTAAGCCTGTCTTGAAGCGAGTTTCAGGACATTGCTCTGGTTGTTTAATGTTGGTAATCACCCAAATCAGTGAGTCCAATCATTAAACTGCCACAGCCAAAGAAATTTGGTGCGGAAATCTCTCAAAGCTCTCTGTATAGCCTCGTTATGAAGCTCAATTTGGACGTTGAGAGTTTGATTATGCCGCCCTCACATATTCCACAGTCCAATCTAATTGATCGATTGCACTACCCTTTGGTTGCCGCTGATTTAGTGCAGCCTGATTCAGCTCAACCCTTGCAACTAGGTTGTGTTGAGCTTGATTTTGAGGACTTATCTGCCTTTGAGCAAGTTCGAGATCAGTATTCCGGTTTGGGAATTAAGTTTGCCGGGGCGATCGCCCTTCAACCTTCTAACCCTGCGTTTCTGCCTCGTTCTGGCTCAGTTGTGTTAATGCCCATGACTAACGGTTTGAGCCTTAGCGCTTACCTTTATCGCACGGCTCAAACCGTTGGTGCATTTGTTACAGGAACGAAGCAAGTCAGGCTAACTGCCTTTAATAGGGAGGGCAAAGTCATTGCTCAGAGCGATACTGGCGCACGTCAATACGTGCAGGAGCAGCGGCAAACCGTTGATCCCCTGCCTCAGCGAAAGCTAGAGTTAACTGCTGGAGGAATTGCCAGAGTCGAGTTTGCCTCAGATGCACCCTTTACAATGGACGATTTCTTTTGCGGCTAGCGATCGCTGCTCACACCCCATTTAGGATGACTATGGTAAGTCCTACGTTCAGAATATATATGCCCTACTCATGTGAATTGGCTCCATGTCAGAGCCTTGACTTGAGGTTGCAGTTTAAGGGCGATCGCTTCTGTCCTAACTGCGGACATCAACTTTCCTTCAAGGTTTGATGCCCAAAAATTAAATTTCAGATTTCTCTCCAAATCCCCATGAAAGTACGGGTCACAGTATCAGATATCAATGTAAGAATGGATCAAAGTAAGTAAACCTGACATTTACGGTTTCCATGGTTTTTAACCCTGATAACGCCAACTTTTTCAGTGGCAGTGCCGAAGAGAGCCAAGCAAATCAACTTCTGAAGTATCTCCAGCATCAGTCGCCTGAAGTTTTGGCAAGAGTTGCAAAGTCTGTCAGCCCTGAGATTAAGCAAATTATTTCTCAGAATGTCCAGGGTCTGGTAGGAGTTTTGCCATCAGAAACATTCAACGTCCAAATTACTACTG
Source organism: Leptolyngbyaceae cyanobacterium SM1_4_3 (assembly GCA_012031415.1). Classification (GTDB taxonomy): domain Bacteria; phylum Cyanobacteriota; class Cyanobacteriia; order Elainellales; family Elainellaceae; genus JAAUTN01. The sequence continues at coordinate 30,721 of JAAUTN010000005.1, forward strand.
ACCGAGAAAACTTAGCTGGTTTGCTGGCCTCTGCCATGATGACAGGCTATTTCCTGCGCCGTATGGAGCAGCGCATGGAGCTAGAAGACAGCATCAGCAGTTCTCTCTCTCTGCACCGTGAGTCTGGCAACGGAGATGCTCCAGATTCCCTGCTCTGAGCAGAAAACCTTTAAGCACAACTGCCCGAAAATTGGGGGGAAGCGATCGCCCATCTGCAAGATAAGGTTTTGCTTGAGATGCTGAAACCAGGACTCGCACGGGCATTATTCGCCGTTCGCACCGCTGAGTGGGAAGCCATAAAGCAATTCATCCTGGAAGAGGTTCAACTTTCGCTGGAGCGCTACTGATGGATTTAAGCAGCATTCCAGCAATTGACCAGCACGCTCATAACCTGGTGCGCTCAGAAGCCGTTGCCCAAATGCACTATACGGCGGCTTTTACTGAAGGCTACGGTGCCCAGATTCTTGACCAGCACGCCCAGCACACGCTCTACTATCGGCGCAGCCTCAGAGATATCGCTGACTTGCTCAACTGCGAGCCGACCGAAGCCACAATTTTGGCGCGCCGCACGGCACTGGGGTTAGAGTCGCTAACCCGATTGTGCTTTGAGGCGGCTAACTTAAAATCAATCCTGCTGGACGATGGGTTTTTGCCAGACACAATTTTGCCCTCGGAATGGCATCAGCAGTTCGTTGCGGTACATCGACTGCGGCGGCTAGAATGGCTGGCGGAACAGTTGATCAGCCAAGTCAGCCGTTTCGATATTTTCCTGGAATGGTTTCGTAGCGAACTTGACCCGCCACCCTTAGGAGTCGTGGGGTTCAAAAGCATTGCGGCTTACCGAACAGGTTTAGACATTCAGCCTATCCCTTATGAGTTTGCAGAAGACCAGTTTTATGCGGTTAAAGAGACGTTCGGGGATCGTCCAGTGCGGTTGACCAATAAGCCGCTGATCGACTTTTTGCTCTGTCAGGGATTAGCGATCGCCAATCAATATCAGCTTCCGGTGCAGTTTCACACGGGCTTTGGTGATCCCGATCTGGACTTGCGGCTCGCCAATCCGCTGCACCTGCGACCGCTGCTAGAAGATCCAGGATTTCGTCAGGCTCCTATCGTGTTGCTCCATGCAGGTTACCCGTTCGTGCGCGAGGCAGGCTATCTGGCTGCGGTTTACCCGCACGTTTATGTTGACGTTGGCTCAGCCGTGCCGTTTTTAAGTACTGCCGGAATGCGACAGGTCGTGCAAATGCTAATTGAGCTATGTCCCACTAGCAAGATCATGTATTCCTCAAATGCTCATCTGATTCCAGAGATGTATTATCTGGGAGCAAAATGTGGACGAACGGTATTAGGAAATGTGCTGCAACGTGCAGTTGAGGACGCAGATTTGACTGTGAAAGAGGCGGAGGAGGGGGCGATCGCCATTCTCAACGGCAACGCCCAGCGGCTCTATCGCTGCTGAACCGGAATCTCAATCACAAACTCGGCTCCCTGCTCAGGAAACGAGTTACATTTAAGTGTTCCTCCGTGCCTTTCGGTCACAATCTGATAGCTAATAGACAGTCCCATACCCGTGCCCTTGCCAACAGGTTTTGTGGTAAAAAACGGGTCAAACAATCGCTTTTGAACTGCCTCGGTCATGCCCAACCCGTTATCAGCAATTTGAATACGAATCCAGTCTGGGTTAAACATTCGAGTCGAGATACGAATTAGCGGTTTGAAGGATTTAAGTCTCTGAGTTTGAGCAGCATTACAAAACCCGTCTGCTATTTGAATCAAATACTCTTCTAAAGCATCAATTGAGTTACTCAAAATATTCATAAAAACCTGATTTATTTGTCCGGCATAACATTCTACTAACGGTAAATTTCCGTAGTCTCTGATGACTTGAATGGTTTGGCGATTATGTTGAGCCTTTAACCGATTCTGCAAAATCATCAGAGTACTATCAATTCCTTCATGAATATCGATTGCTTTGGTTTCTAGCTGATCAGTATGAGAGAAAACGCGGAGAGAGGCAATAATTTTTTCAATTCGATCTGCACCAACCCTCATAGAATTTAGCAGCTTGGGTAAATCTTCTACTAAGAAGCCCAAGTCAATTGCCTCTGCTTTTACCTGAATCTCTAAATTTGGGTTCGGGTAATGTTTTCGGTATAGGCTTAACAGCGCTAGCAAGTTATGAATGTATTCTTTTGCATGGGCAATGTTGCCATAGATAAAGCTAACAGGATTGTTGATTTCGTGAGCGACTCCAGCAACGAGTTGACCTAACGAAGACATCTTTTCACTTTGAATAAGCTGAGTCTGCGTTTGTTTGAGTTCCTGTAGGGTTTTCTCCAGGTCAAGTGCCTGCTGCCTGAGTTGAGTTTCTGACTGACGTAGGGCTTCTTCTGCCTGCTGCCGCTCGGTGATGTCGTCATAAGAACCTAGAATGCCAACCACGTTGCCCGCAGCATCGTGCAATGGAATTTTGCTAGAATCAATCCAAATTTGACTACCATCCGCTAAAAACATCGTTTCAATTACGTGCAGAGCAGAGGTTCCTGTTTCAATCAAATCAGCATCAGATTCTCTAAAATGATCGGCTTGCTCTTTAGGAATTGGAAAATCATAATCCGTTTTTCCAATAATATCTTCAGACTTTTCAAGCCCCACTGCACGAGCAAGATTACGATTGCAGCCTAAATAAACGGAATTACGATCTTTCCAGTAAATCCACTGGGGAATATTGTTAATGATTAGCTGTAGAAATTCCTGAGATTCCTTTAGTTTATTTTCTGCTCGTTTGCGATCGCTAATATCACGCACGATTACTAAAACTTCATCTTCATCACTAACCACAATCCGAACTTCTTCAATTTGCACTTTGCCGTTAATACAAATTTGATGCTCATAAACTTGTGTTTCGCAAGTTTGCAAAGCCTTCTCTACATGATCCATTCGTAGCTGAGCTAGATCTGGAGGTAGCGTTTCGTAAACACTTTTGTTTTGCCACTCCATTTGTGCCTTGAAAGTGACAAAATTCTTGGCGGGAATAAAGTCTAAATATATCCCCATCCGGGTCATTCTAATCATCAAATCTGGAATTGCATTGAGCAATGCTCGATGGGTTGCCTCACTCTGCCGGAGGGCGGCTTCTGCCTGCTGGCGATCGCAAACTTCTGCCTGCAAACGGGCAATAGTCGCCGTAAACAGCGTATGCATTCCTGCTTCAGTGTCGAGATATTTGCTATTTAAGTTGCGCTGATGCAGCAATAGCTCTGCTTGATGAATTGCTGTCGTAAGATGAGCCGCAATTTGTTGAACGGATTCAATTTCGCTAGCTTGCCACTGACGGGGGGCGATGCACTGATGTAGGCACAATATTCCCCAGAGGCGATCGCCCTGCATCAGCGGCGCAGTCAGACTGGCTTTAACCTGAAAATGGTTAAGCGTTTGCAGATCAGCCGCTGATAGATTAGCAGTGTTGATGTCAGCGATCGCCTGAAGCTGTACCCGCTGAATTTGCTCCGGGTGATGCTGTGCCCATACAAATTGACTTAAGGATCGCACAGAGGGGTCTACTGCCAAAACCGAGTTAAGTCCACCCGTAACCTCTTCCGCCACAAATTGCCCCGCATTCCAATCTTTTGCTGGATTTAAGCAAGGAATCTGAAGCACACTGACGCGATCAAGAGCAAAAAAATGCCAAACCTCTGCAACCGCCGCCTGCAAGATGGTGTTCAAATCTAGCGACGCTCGAATCTGGGTAACGACGCTCAGCAGAGTCTTTTGTTGCTCTAGTTGAAGCTGCTGTAACTCTGCCTGAGAGAAGCGATCGCCCTGCTGAGGCGGAGTATCTAAAGACATAGAGGCATGGATGCTAAAGCGGCTAAGGCTGATACAAACGCTAACAAACCTTCAACCAAGGCTATTTTTCTGAGAAGATCACCCTTAAACTTTAGAGCAAGTCTTAATCGATGCATCACTGGTAGCATAACCTAATCGTTTTCGCGGAAGTGGTACATCAAGTCACAGATTAGTGTGCTGATGCTCACAATCCTTCGTCTCAGACAGGGCACCCGTGCAACCACTCTCCAGAGGTAGGTTTCGCCTTAGATTCCGCTAGCTCACATCTACAGCAGTTTTCATTTGTGTGGAACATGAATCTCGGACAGGGCAAACGGCCGTCCGCCCCTACTTATTCATCTGAAACCCGCTGTAAGCCTAAAACTCTTCGTCGCCGTAGCCGTCTGTCATAGGAGCCTCGTTGTCCCGCTTGGACCCCAGCAAATCCAGTCGCTCGACCCGAATGACTGGTTTTGAACGATCAACCCCCGTACTACGGTCTTTCCAGTAGTCAAACTTTAATGCTCCAGTAACACCAATCAAGCTACCTTTGCGGACGTAATTGGCGGCAATTTCTGCTGTTTTGCCCCAAATCTCCAGGCTAAACCAGTCAGGCTGGTCGCTGTTGCGAGTGCGACGATTGACAGCCAGGGTCAAATTACACACAACGCTGCCCGACTCAAAGTACTTTACGTCAGGATCTCCACCTACTCGACCCACCAGCGTTACAATATTTAACCCCATAGCGCACTGTCCTTCTCTGTATTGAATGCAATAAAACTTAATTGATTAGCTTTAATTGACTAGCTATCAGTTAACGACGTTGAACTGCGATACCATCCTGCCTGGGGGCGATCGCTCAACAGTACAGAAATTCCAAGTAAAACTATTCTACTGAATTCGTACAGCTACTACCACCAACCCTGAGGTGAAGCCTCTCTAGATTTGGCTTCACCTCTTTGAATTGCTGGAAGATCATCCTATGCAAGTGCTGAAAGCTCTAATTCTAAAAGCTCTAAATTGGTACAACTGGTACAACTGGAGTTCCAATTTCATCCTGATCTTCACTCCGGAGATGAGGACAACTTACTTAATCGGTCTGATTTAATAAGCAAAGATATTATCATTGAGGACACAGATGACTGAAGCAAGTCTTAGGGTTAGACTAAAACATTCAGTCTGATATCTGACTAGACTGTAGCTACGAAACATAATAGAATCCACTTCGACCGCACTTCCGGTCGAGGTAGTAGTTTGGAAATAATCAAGATTTTGATTTTGGGGGCTTAGAAAGCTAGTGGGTTTCTTCAGTCGCTTCTCGCGGGACATGGGTATCGATCTCGGTACTGCTAACACGCTAGTTTATGTATCTGGCAAAGGCATCGTACTGCAAGAGCCTTCTGTCGTTGCAATGGATCAAGAGGACAAAGTGCCTCTGGCAGTCGGGGAGGATGCCAAGAAGATGCTCGGTCGAACTCCCGGAAACGTAGTTGCTCTGCGTCCGCTACGTGATGGGGTAATTGCAGACTTTGACACCGCCGAACTCATGCTCAAGCACTTCATTCGTCGCGTTCATGAGGGACGAACCTTAGTTTCACCTCGAATCGTGATCGGCATTCCCAGCGGTGTCACCGGGGTTGAGCGTCGGGCAGTGATGGAGGCAGCTTCTCAGGCAGGCGCACGCGACGTTTACCTAATTGACGAACCCGTTGCAGCGGCGATCGGCGCAGGCCTACCCGTCGCCGAACCAACTGGAAACATGATCATCGACATCGGCGGCGGCACTACCGAGGTAGCGGTGTTGAGCTTACAGGGAACTGTGCTGAGTGAATCGGTGCGAGTCGCTGGAGATGAACTGAGTGAAGCAATCTCTCAGTACATGAAGAAGGTGCATAACCTGGTCATTGGTGAAAGAACCGCTGAAGAAATTAAGATCTCTATCGGTTCTGCTTACCCCACCGACGATGATGATGAAACGCTGATGGATGTGCGCGGTTTACACCTGCTTTCTGGGTTGCCTCGCACCGTCATGGTCAAGAGTCCTGAAATTCGAGAGGCAATGTCCGAACCCCTCTCCGTCATCATTGAGGCAGTTAAACGCACACTGGAACGCACACCGCCTGAGCTTGCGGCAGACATCATCGACCGGGGCATCATGCTAGCAGGCGGTGGGGCCCTCCTCAAGGGGTTGGATACTCTGATCAGCCACGAGACAGGAATCGTTGTACACGTTGCGGCAGATCCTCTCAGTTGCGTCGTGCTAGGAACAGGTAGGGTGCTAGAAAACTTCAAACAGTTGGAGCGGGTCTTTAGCGGTCGCTCTCGCAATATGTAATGGGGCATCCAAAAAACGTCACTCAAATTCAGCGAGTCATTACATCGTGTTTTGCTGGTAAGACGGGTGCTGCATCGTTTAAGTTGACCTAGTGTTTCCGTCATAGGAAGCTTGAACAGGTCGAAGGTTGTTCTCTGGAATTGACATCGCTAGTTTAGAGACGATTGGGGCTGAATGTACACGCTGCGTCGCTGGTGGGATCGACACGGATTAAGAACGGGGCTGGTCTTTCTGGCTCTCGGTAGTGCTTGGGTGCTGCGGCAAACTCAGGGAGCAGCCGTTTTTGAAGTCTACCAAAGGGTTTCCCGCCCTTTTGAGTCAATGCCAACTTCGGCAGAACGGATAGAAACTGCCGAAATGCAGGAGTTACAGCAACGCCTCACTGAATTGGAGAGTCAGAACCAGCAGCTTCAGGAGATGCTGGGCTACGTTCAAAGCCGCCCAACTGAAGGAATTACCGCTCCTATCATTGGGCGTAGCGCTGACCACTGGTGGCAGCAGGTTACGCTGGGTCGTGGCAGCCGAGATGGTATTCAAGTGGGCGGCATTGTTGCTGGCCCTGGTGGACTGGTTGGGCGGATTACCCACGTTACACCCAGCACGAGCCGCGTTTTGTTGATTAGCGATCCGACGAGTCAGGTAGGTGTGACGATTAGCCGTTCGCGCCATATGGGGTATATGCGTGGACAGGCGGCAAATCGGGCAGTGATGGAATTTTTTGATAAGGTGCCAGATGTTCAACCGGGCGATGTAGTATCTACTTCTTCGTTTAGCCAGCTTTTTCCGCCTGGTTTTCCGATCGGCCGGGTAGAGTCTGTCAATCTGAGCAAAAGCCCTGCTCCGGAGGCGGTGATTGAGCTATCTGCGCCGATTAATGCGCTGGAGTGGGTAGTCGTTTACCCCAACAGTCGCACTGAAGTTTCCAATAATCCTTAATACCCAAGGACTCAAAATATCTAAGGCTCTAAATCTTGAGAAAGTGATTAAGTCGTTACTCTTTAACCTTGCTCAATCTGGCATCTACACTTCCCCCGTGATGAATTGGGTTGTGACTGCTTTCTCGGTGCTACTTTGCCTATTTATTTCGCCGACGCGGTTGCCAGGTATGGAGCTTTTGGGGGTTGGTCCAAACTGGCTGCTGATCTGGGTGGTTGCCTGGAGCATTCGGCGGACTGTTTGGCAGGGGGCGATCGCCGGACTCGTATTAGGACTCATTCAAGATGGCATGACGGCTCCGCATCCCACTCACGCTATCAGTCTTGCTGTAGTAGGAATGCTGACTGCCCGCATTCAAAAGCAGCGCTACATTCAGGAAGACTTTATCTCGGTTGCGCTTATTGTTTTCGGTATGGCGGTTTTAGCAGAAACCATCACTGCGGTTCAGTTTAGCCTTCAGGGAATTGGGGCATCAGCTTATGCGGCCCATCGTGCCCTGGCAGAGGTGTGGTTCTATCACCAGCGCATTGCTCTAAGCTCGGCTATTCTCAGCAGCCTTTGGGCACCTGTGGTTTACTATCCGTTGAATCGCTGGTGGCAACAAACGAATGCTGTCGAGCCGTCTCAAACCTAACCAAAAACTATCTTCAACCACCAGCCGCAATCTACTTGACAAACTAGTCTATAATGTGGTTACGCTTTAGTCCTGCAAAATGGACTAAATAAGGGTTATCTACCGCTCTTCAGCCTTTGGGCTGTCTCAATTCGATACTTTGGAGCGGTCGCAGATGAGCAGTTTTCCTCTACAGACGGTTATCTTACCTGCTGTACTGATATCCAGTGCGGTTTTTTCTACACTAACCCTACCATTCGTTCTCCTTAAAGAGCCGATCGCCATTGATATTCCTCCTTTGCTCAGCGGCGGCCGCATTGAGCCAATGTTTGACGCTGAAAATAAAGACGTAGCAATTCGCTATGTAGGAGTTGCTATTTTACTTAGTGTGGCAGCGGGCATTGGCACCGTCGAGTTTCTGCGGGCAAGACATTCTGCCGAGGAACTAACCCAAACCAAAAATCAACTCTCTAGTTTGAAATTGAGTTTGCAGGAAAAGTCTGGTTCTGTTGAAGGTTCCCGCTCACTCAATTTGGAAGACGGTGAAACTAGTGAGCATGAAGAAGAGGATGCGTTTGAGGGCGATTTGGATGGACAGGAAGCAGATTCGCTAACGTTGACCTTTGACCAGTACGTTGCTGCGGAAAGTTTAGGACAGAACGTGGATGCTGTTCCGCTGGTGTTGTCTGGACAGTTGCTTGAGTCTGATGCGGATAGTGGATTTGCGGATAGTAAATTGACGGAGCAGGCGATCGCTCCTCCTTCTGAACCCATCGACTTACCCTCATCACCATTAAAGGAAGCCCAGCAAGACATTTGGCAAAAGCCAGTTCAGAACAGTCATGCAGCGGATTTAAGTGCAAGTTTACGCGTGGATGATGGCGTTCAACTTGAGGAAACTCAAACTGATGCTGATTCAATCGGGCTAACTTCGTCTAATGGAATTCCTACCTACCCGCCTCAGCATGATGCAGTCACCAGTAGGGTGACGGGTTACTTGCCTTCTCCCGGTGGCGAAGATCTAAAGCCCATTGATCGAGATTCAACACTGCCTGGAGTACCAATTTTGAACTCTCGTGAACAGTATCAAACCTGCCGCGTTCGAGTGCCTCATTTAAAGAGCCGATTGTTTGCTGTGCTGGTTCAAGGAAAATACTACAGTCTGTTTAGGTCTGGAGTAGCTCAGGAGAGAGCTTTAGAGACCGCCGTAAAGCTAGAACATAGGGGCGATGAGCCAATCATCACGCAGACTAATAAAGGCTACACAGTTTGGGTTTGGCAACCCAAAGCCATCGTAGACGATGTAATTGCATAAGCTGCATTGGCTATAGCAAGTTGGTACTAGTTGAAATGAAATAAGGTAGGCGATCGCACCATGAATGCGGGTGAACTTTTGAGGCGATATGCAGCAGGACAACGAGAATTTAGCGGCGCTACTCTGAGCAGTATCAGCTTAAATAACGCTGATTTACAGGGAAGTGACTTTTGGAATGCAAATTTGAGCGAGGCAAACCTGAGCTACGCCAGCCTGAGAGAAGTTAGCCTGCGAGAGGCAGTTCTCGACGAGGCAAACCTGAAAGGTGCCGATTTGAGTCAGGCAGACTTGAGAGAAACAAAATTAAACTGCGCTATTCTCTACGGAGTGACATTCAACGGCGCACTTTATAACGAAACCACTCAATTTCCGCTAGAGTTTGACCCTATTGCCACTGGAGCTTATTTTTTGGCACCTCAAGCTAACTTAGCAGAGGCTAACCTCTGCGGCAGAGATTTGAGCGGCGTGGATCTCAGTCAGGCAAACCTGATGGAGGCTGACCTGAGCCAGGTCAATCTATTCGGCGGTGATCTAAGCAGCGCTAAGCTCGTTGGGGCAAACCTGACAGCGGCCGACCTGAGTGAAGCCACCTTAGCCAGGGCAAACCTGAGCGGCGCTAGTTTGCGGCAAGCCGACCTGACCAGAACCGACCTGCGGCAAGCCGTCTTGCTGGGAGCCGACCTGCGGACTGAATGCCAAGAAGCAAACTTACAGGGCGCACTGTGCGACGACACTACCCGATTTCTAGAGGAGTTTGACCCGACTGCGGCAGGAATTTACGTTCTCAAAGCAGGTGCAGATTTGCAGGGCGTTAACCTGAGTGGCTTTAACTTAGCTGGGATCGATTTGAGTGGCGCAAACCTGAGCGGTGCAAACCTAGCTGAAGCTGACCTCTGGGGCGCAAATTTAGAAGACGCAGATTTGACAGGCGCAAATTTGATCAAAGCAAACCTCTGGGGCGCAAATTTAACCAGAGCAAATTTGACCGACGCAGATTTGACCGATGCTAGTCTGAGCGCGGCGGATTTGACAGGGACGATGTTGGAGGATGAAGAGTTGGGGATTGAAGAGTGAGAGCGTGACGAGGTGATGGGGCGACGGTGCGCCGTTGCATTCTAAGGGTCGTGAATTAAATAAACTGTACATTTTGTGGGATGGGCATTTTGCCCGTCCGGGCGGGTGAGACACCCGCCCCACAGGTTATTTAATCCATGATCCTAAAGATGCATCACTGGCATTCTGGAGAGGAACGAATGAAGTCAAAAGATGCGTCGTTGCGCTTCAAGAAAGCTTTGCTGTATCTCAAAATTCCTGGTTGCCAAGCTGGAGCCTGTACGGGATTAGCGTCGTTTACACTTGTCGCCAAGCTGGAGTTTAGCAATGCAATTGAGGAAGCTCCCGCTCCCGTTGATACTGGAAGCGGGAGCTTCCAGAACGCGTTGCCAAGCAGGAGCCTGGTAACGAGGTTGAAAATGCTGCTTTGACGAGCAGGATTCGGCTTCATCCCTTATCCTTCGTTTCTACTGAAGAAACTCCTCAAGTCGGGCAGGTGCATCGGTTTTACGCTCTTCGGGAAATTCGTATTCCACTTCGGTTGGTGGTTCGGGCACCAGAACGTAGCGATTGCCCCAGCCGCCGTTGAGGTCTTCGGGGCGGGTAATGGGTGGGGTAGTTGTGCCAGTGGGAAGAGCGATCGCTTCCACCCTCACCGCCTGAATGTATTGCTCCCCTTCAGCAGTGGTGCGAACAATATTGCTAGCAAACTCCAGCCCTCGCTGTGCCAAGCGTTGTTGTAGCTGGGTCAAAGTTTCTAAGGGAGCCAGCGTCGCCAGGAAAATCACTTTGCCATCTGCCTCAAAGGTTATTTCCAGGCGCGACTGCTCTAGCTGCCAGGTTTCCTGATAGCGACCGTCAGGGTCAACTTCCCATAGGTTTAGCTCGGCTTGCCAGGTGTCGCCTTCGGTTTTGACGGATTCATAGGCGAGGAGTGAGTAAACCGGGTCGGGGTCAGCAGCGATCGCCCCCTCAGGAGTCAGCAACCGCACGGCAGCAACAGTAATTTCGGTGCCTTCGGGTAGGTCGGTGTTTCCGGCGATCGCATACACTCCTGCGGGCTGTGGTGTAACCGTGCGAATGTCTAAACTGACATCGCCTCGCTGAACAGGCAGTTTAAGCTGTGTGCAGCCTGTTGATAGCAGCAACACTAACGCAATGCTCAGCCAGCAAGAAGTTTGTAGAAGTCGAACTTGTGTGAATTGGTGAATTAACCGCTGGACAAAGGAAAAGTAGGAAAGCATAGGTATCTGACAAAGCCTGAGCAAGAGTGATTTTTTGTGAAACTGACCCGACGTAGCCTGAGTAGAATTAGTCTTATCGAAATGTAAGACTTAGGTTTAATGGCATTGAAATAAATAAAAATGCAGCGTTTAGATCTGCGACTTCTTGAAGAAGTCGCAGATCTTGCCTCCCTAGTCAGGGCTACAAAAAATTGGGATTGATACTATTTACTAAAACCGCAATCGGCAACAGAAAAAATTGTATAGAGAATTGATAGAAACTTAGCAATGCATTTGTGATATAGCCCATTAAGAAAGACAAAATCTATTATTCAAGTGATGGAAGTTAAAACAGGACTTTTTACTGATGAATTGTGATTTTTTCAACTTAAAAATATTGAACTTTCTTGGAGTTTTGATTAATTTTCTAGAGAGAAAATCCTGATTTAAGAAACTATATTTTTACTATAGAAGTTTGCGTCATCTTTATACAAATTCGGAAAGCCCTTTATTCTTTTTTCAAGAACTTAGGCTATAAAAGGGATTAGATTACGCCCTATGGCGACTTTGCATCTTACCTGATTATTTCTACACGTCTCACTTCTAACAGGTTAATGATGTGCATCTCCTTTAAAGGTTTTGACTAAAGAAGCTTTTAGAAGCGACTACCCAAAGCAAGACTGCTGCTCAAACGCTGACGGTTTAGGTCTAGTGCTATTTGACTTAGACCTCTGGTTTTATAGAGCAGTGCATGGGTTCTGCAATGGCGATCGCTCCTCATCTATTCATTTCAGGGCAGGCGCTCAGTTGTTGCCTGCCATCTAACTTGGTGTGTCCGGTTTCTAGGGCTACCTTCCCTCTGGTAGGAAATATGAATGTAAACGCTAGTGATGCCAGCCGTTCAATTCAAACTCCTCTGCAAACGGTCTGGCGCAACTCTTTTTTTGGCGCAGCACTATTCTAGCTAGCCTGGTACTGCTTAGCCTGGAAGCAATGGCAGCGTCCGCGCAAGCTAACACAACGGGCGATCGCGCCGAATCATCCTCGCTTGAAACCAATGCTCCAACAGAAGATGCTCTAACAGAAGATACTCTAACGGAAGCCGCTCCAGCAGAAGATACACTGGCGGAAATAGACGCGACACCTCTCACTTCACAGAAATTTCCTCAACTCCCTGTATCTGCTCAGGTTACGGTTCAGATGGGTGAAAAGCCTCAAGATTTAAAGGCGACAGGGCAATCAGCAGAACAAATCGCAGAAACGGTTGCGCGTCCTGTAGCTTTAGCAGAATCTTCTTCAGAGGCACAGAGTAGGGATAGGCAGAATACTACAGCGCTGGCGGATGAAGGGTCAGCAGATGGAGCGCTGGAATCGGAGGCGGTAAATGCACCCTCAACTTCCCTTGAACTGGGCAGGCTGCACGCTGAAGCGGTCAGCGATACAACCGTTTCAGTAGAAACGGTTCAGGTGGTGAATGCTAGAGAAGCGATCGCTGAGGAGATACCGGAAGCCGTTACTGCTCTCCGTATTCCTGATGTAAGAGATAACACAGCAAGCGATTGGTTACAAGTTCTGGATTCGCTCCAGACGGAATTCTTTACATCGAGTAATGAAACGGCTGCGATCAGTTCATCTACAGGCTCAGCCGATGAACTGACGCAGATCTTAGCTTCCTTAGAGGCAGAATTCTTTCGCTCAAATGACGAGATTATTCTGAATTTGCCGCAGGAAGATTTTGATCTGACTGAAGAGAATCAGTATCATTCTACACCTGAAGCAGCGGATGCTGTGGCGATCGCCCCTCTCACAATCCGAGAACCCGTTGCTGTTTCACTGGCGGGGGTAGAGGCGATCGCCTGGACCGGTGCAGAATCCGAACCAGACTGGCAGCCTTTAATTTGGGACTGTGAGGCTGAAACGGACTGCTACGAACTGAGCGAGGCAGATTTGAGGTTGCTCTCAGCGGTGCCGCTGACTCAGGGTTTGGCTGAAACGCTAGCTCAAGCGACCGATAACGAAGCAGAACCCGTTCTAGATCAGGCTGAGCCGCCAGAGGCAAATGAAGCCGATAGCGAGTTGGCTACGTCTGGCAGTGCGCTGGTTTTGGGGATGCCCTACATTCAGCTTCAGGGCGCGTATGTGCTGCAAGGGGATGAGTCTTCGGCGCGGGCAAGGGCGACGGTGCTGTATCCTGCCAGTCCGAATTTGCTGTTTGGCGCAACGGTAGATTTGGCGGGCGGTGAGGCGTTTGGCAATGCGGATGGGTTTGGGCTGGAGTTGAACGAGCTATACGCTACGTTTCTGCCACCAGGAACCTCAGGACTGCGCTTCACGGCCGGTTTGATGGATCTGACTTCCTACTTTGACCGCAATAGTTTCGCTAAGGATGTAGTGACGCACTTCTTCAATCCGGTGTTTCAAACCAATCCGGCATTGAGTGCAGCAGGGCTGTCTTCGCGAATTGGGGCACTGGCAGTCTGGAATCCGACGGATAACGTAGACGTGAGAGCCACTGTTTTTTCCTCCAATCGTGACCTGAGCGAATTTGCCCTGGATGCGTTTGCTGGAGAGGTAGGCTTTCGGGCAGGCAATCTGGTTTTGCGCGGCACTTACATTTCGGCCGAAGATCCGGGCAGCGGCGACGGGTTTGAGGAGATTTTTGGCATCGATCGCGGCAACGCATTTGGCGTGCAGGAAGGCGATCGCGAAGAAGCCTTTGGACTCAACGCCGAATACTTTATCCCTGAAATCAACCTCGGACTGTTTGCCCGCTACGGTCACTACACCAATCGTGAAGTAGACGAAAACGCCAACACCTACAGCTTTGGCATCAATTTGCTGGACTTGTTTATGCCAGACGATCGCCTCGGACTGGCTTACGGTCGGGGCTTGTCAAATGATGAACTGCGGCGCGATCGCGACGACGAGGTGCCCGATGTTCTGGAATTGTTCTATGACGTTCGGCTTTCGCCTAACCTGCGGGCGGGGGCGACGATTCAACAGCGCAACGAATTCTCAGAGACTGTATTTGGATTCCGGGTTCGGGCTGACCTGGATGTAACAGGACTAGGGAGGCAGTTTTAATGAGGCGGCGCATGGAATTTCTCATACGAGGTAGTCAGGTGTTGCAACACACGCTACTGGGGTTGATGCTACTGGGGATGTCAGCAGGAATGCTGCTGTCTCCAATTGGTTTAGGAATTTTGGCCGTGCAGGCACAGACCGTTCCTGCCGCAGTCAGCCGGGGCTATACGCTGCTAGAGCGGGGCTGGGTGGATGATGCGATCGCGCCTTTGAGCAAGCTTTGCAGCGCTATCCCGATTCGCTGGAAGCAAGGCTGGGGTTGGCGATCGCCTACCAGCGGGCCGGTCAAGATGAAAACGCCTGGAATACCTACCGTCAGGTGTTAGCCCAAGACCCAACCAACCGCCGCGCCCTGGAAGCAATGGGGGTATTGGGCGGCTATCGTCCAGAGTGGCAGACAGGCGGCATCGAAGCCCTAACTACGCTGCTCAACCTCGACCCAAATAACCAAAGTGCCAGGGCACAGCAGGCACTGCTGTTAGGCTACCAGGGACGCTACAGCGAATCGCTAGCAGATTATCAAATCGCGCTGGCAAACAACCCGTCCGCCGAAACGATTCTGGGTGCCGCGCAAATCAACACCTTCAGCGGCAACTACAGCCAGGGTTTGGCGCTGTTTCAGCGGTATCAGGCAGCGGGGGAAACGATTCCCAATACGGGGATTACAGCCTATGCAACCGCGCTTCAGGAGACGGGCAATCCGGCTGAGGCGGTGCGAGTGTTGGAATCGCGGCTGAGGCAGTTTAACCGCCTGGATGCAACGGCAATCCAAATTCGGGCGGCGCTGGCGATCGCCCATCAAGCTAACCAAAACCCAGAAGCGGCACTGGCAACCCTGGAACCGCTCCGCAATGCTGAGGGCGCAACTTTGCCGCTAGCACGGGCACTCAGCACGATCGGCAGGGAATCGGGCAATGCTCAGCTTTATGAAGAGGCGATCGCCCTTTACCGTCGAGTGCTTCAGCAAACGAGCAATCCGTCTCCCGGTCTGGTGACTGAAGTAGCAGATGTGTTGAGCGAGTCGCCTACTTCTCAGGCAGAGGCACTAAGACTCTATCAACAGCTTACCTCCCAGCAGCCCAACAACCTGAGCCTGCGAGTGAAGCGATCGGTGCTAGAGCGACAGCTTGGAGAAATTTCTAGCGCCCAGCTTCAGCAAGAGCTTCAGGCGGTTTTGCAGGCGAGTGATGGGGAGATTGAGAGAGGGGCGATCGCCCAGTCTCTCATTCGCCTCGATCCGCCCGAACCGGAACTGCTGCCAATTTACCAAAATCTGCTCCAGTCCAATATAGATGCTCCCTTCCTCAACTTCCGGGTTGCCAAATT
The DNA here is from genome assembly GCA_012031415.1 of Leptolyngbyaceae cyanobacterium SM1_4_3. Taxonomy (GTDB): domain Bacteria; phylum Cyanobacteriota; class Cyanobacteriia; order Elainellales; family Elainellaceae; genus JAAUTN01. The sequence goes on from JAAUTN010000005.1 coordinate 46,437, forward strand.
TTGATTCAGCAAGGCGACTATACAGGGGCAAGGGAAGCTTTGACCGTCTACGGGGCGACTGCCACTGGTGCTGAAGATTTGGCAGCGGAATTGCTTTTGGCAGACATTGAGCGGCGTGAAGGCAACCTGGAAGCCAGCGCCAGCCGCTATGAGTCACTAATTTCCCGCAATCCCGAAGATCAGATTCTCACTGCTTCCCTGCGTGGCTTGGCAGGCATTCGGCTGACGCAAAATCGTCCAGAGGAAGCGCTGGCAGTTTACGACCAGCTTCTAGCTAGAATCCCAACGACCTGCAAACCCAATTGGTCGAGCCAGTCTTGCCTATCAGGTTGATCAAATTTCCCAGTCGGAAGCTGAAACCGTGCTGGAAAGATGGCTAGCTGCCCGTTCCGCAACAGATGCACCACCAGAATTGTTTAGCTTAGTGGGAGCCTTGCCGCCCAACCCGCAGCGGGAGCAGCTTTATGAAACGCTGTTGACCGTTAACCCCGATGACATTGGCGTGAATCGTCGGCTGGTGCAGGTGTTGGCGTTGCGCGATCCGGAGCGGGCACAGGCAAGAGTTGATCAGGTTTTGTCGCGTAATCCCGATGACATTAACGGCTATTTCCTTCAGGGTGAATTGGCTCAAGTTCTAGGGAATCTAGAGGTCGCTAGTCAAGCCTATCGGGAGGTGCTGAATCGCCAGCCCGAAAACACCGATGCGCTGTCGGCTCTGGGCGGCATTCGGTTTCAGCAGCAGCGCTACACCGAAGCAACCATGCTCTATGCCAGGGTGCTGTCGCTCAAGCCCAACGACTGGGAAACCCGCCGCATTCTAGCAGAACTCAGCGTTGCCCAAGATCGCCCAATGGCAGCACTCCAGCAGCTTCGACGCTTGCAGCAGGAACGTCTGGTCGCAGGCAACCCTGACACAGACCTGGATGACCGAATTGAGCAAATTCAGCTAGACCTGATGCGGCGACGAGGGTTTCAGCCTGCATGGGAGAGGTATTAGGAGGGATGAAGAATGAGGGATGAAGGATGAAGTTAGAGGGTTTTCCTGGTTTCCTGGTTTCCAAGCTCTAGTTTGGAAACTGCTCCAGAGAAGCTCTAGCTTCTCTCAAACTGAACACAAGGAAGCTGGAGCTTCCAAATTTCATTCCCAAGCTGGAGCTTGGGAACGAGGAACACGAGGAACGAGCAAAAGGATGAGTTATGTGCATTTTTTCATCCTTCATCTCTCATCCTTCCTATGCTCCTAATCCCCTTTAAACTTGACAGGTTTTGCAGAATGTTGCTGTATTTTTCCTGGTTCCGAATATTAGTTCTGGCTGCGCTGCGAATTTTGTCAAACGGTTTGTCTCAACTGTTGTTGGGTTTGCCGGGACGGTGGCACACCAGGGGCAGACGGCGATCGCTCCTCACGCTAATGGCGCTGCTCCTCACGCTTACAACAGGTTGCCAGAAGCCGTCTCAGGCAGAGGTGCCGATGTGTTTGCAGGATGTGGTGGGGCAGCAGTCTTCTGAAATTGTGGCGAGTACGCCGAATACGCTGTCGCTTCCCTTGCGGGCTGAGAATTTGCCGCTGCTGCAAGAAAGCTGGATTGCTTATCGTCAGCGGTTTATCCAGGAAGATGGGCGGGTGATCGATCGGGAAGATGGCGATCGCTCCACCTCTGAGGGGCAGGCTTACGCCATGCTGCGAGCGGTACTGATCAACGACCCCGGTACGTTTGTCAGAACGTTGAACTGGGCAGAGCAAAATTTGATGCGAAAGGGGGAGGATGGCGATCGCCTCGATCAGCTTTGGTCATGGAAATGGGGACGCACCACTGCTGGACGATGGACTACGATTGACTCCAACTTTGCCAGCGATGCTGATATCGATGCCGTCACGGCCCTGATTTTTGCCTCTCGTCGCTGGGGCTGTTCAGAATATCTGGAGCTAGCAAAAGTTAAGCTGACCGACATCTGGAATTACTCCACCGCTGAAATCTCTCCCAACAGCCGAATTCTCTTACCCGGCCCCGCCGAAGCCTTTTGGAATCAGCCCGACACGCTGATTCTTAACCCTTCTTACTTTGCCCCCTACGCTTTTCGCCTGTTTGCCCAGGTTGACCCAGAGCGCAACTGGATGAGCCTGGTGGATAGCAGCTATCAGCTTCTCGAAGCCTCATCGGACGTGTCGGCGGTGGGGCTACCGAGCGACTGGATTTCGCTCAACCCGCAAACCGCAGAACTCAGCCCGGTCAGCGATTCTAACCTGCAAAGTCAGTATGGCTTTGATGCTTATCGGGTGTGGTGGCGGGTGGCGCTAGACGCAGCCTGGTTTCAGGAACCGCAGGCAGAGCAATATTTGCGTCAGCATTTGGCGCATTTAGAGCAGTTTTGGCAGGACGAACAGCGGATTCCTGCCCGATTCGATATGCAGGGAAGGGCGATCGCCGACTACGAAGCCACAGCCCAATACGCCACTCTTTACGCGGCATTCGTTCTAACGCAGCCGCAGATCGCCGAGCAAATCTACCAGCAAAAGCTAGAGCCGCAATATCGGCAAGGCTTTTGGGATAACAACTCTGCTTATTACACGCAAAATTTGGTCTGGTTTGGACTGTTGCCCCCTGCCCCTCCTTCTGCACAATTGATGCAAGCATCTGGCTCATGAAACGCGATTTACATTCACTCACCCCTAATCGGACTGCTTCTCAGCGGCGATCGCGCCCCACTGCTTCCCGACGCATTCGCCCCCTCTGGGCTTTTGTGGGAATGCTGCTTAGCTGCGGCTTGCTGTTGGGATGGGCGGTAATTCTGCCCACATCCGCCCAGACTGAAGCCCCCATTCCCGCTGAAGAGTCGGGTGAGCCTCAGCCTGACCTGTCTCGCTCTGAATTTGCCCTGCCCGACCCGCCCACTGCCCCGCCCACCGTCGCACCCGAAGCAGCCGGACAGTATGTGCTGGAATTTAACCGCAGCCCAATCGTAGGAAATCGCCTGCGGATGGAGGGCATCTACGATGAGCGACGGCTACGCTTCACCCGTCCGCGCAACTGGGAACCCGAATCGGTGCAAATCTCGCTGCGGTTTCGCCACTCGGCAGCGCTGTATGCGACCCGTTCTAATCTAACGGTGCTGGTCAACGGCACGAGTATCGGCAGCGTGCCGCTGAACAAACCTCAGGGCGAAATTGGCAATGTTGTGTTTAACGTACCGTCAGGGGTAATTCGAGATTACAACGAGGTGGTGCTGGCGGCGCTGCAAAACAATTCCCCGACCTGTACCCAGGACCCGTTTGACCCGTCGCTGTGGACGGAGATTCTGCCTGATTCCAAGCTGGTGTTTAACTTTCAGCCGAAGGCGATCGCCCTCGACTTTCACCGCTATCCCTACCCCGTATTTGACGATCTCAGCCTGGAGCCAAATCAGGTTGCCTACCTTCAGCCCAGCGAAACTGATGAAACCTGGCTGACCGCCACCAGCCGCCTACACACTTCTCTGGGACGGCTAGCAGAATTTCGCCCATTGGATACTCGCATTGTTGAGACGATTGACCAGATTGCAGGGCGGGAAAGGCTGATCGTAATTGGAACTCCCGCCATTCAGCCCGCTCTCTCATCTCTGGATCTGCCGCTCTCGATCGAGAATGGTCAATTTCTGGACGCAGAACAGCAGCCTTTTCCCGGAGAGGTCGGTTTGCTGATGCTGACTACTTCACCCGATGGAGCGGCTCCTGTGCTGGTGGCAACGGGCAACGGGGCTGAAGGCGTGGCAAAAGCCGTGCAGTTCCTGGTGCAAAAAGAAGATCGGCAGATTGGCACAGGGAATCTTGTCGTCGTCAGCCAGATTGACCAGGTTGAAACGCCCGATCCGCGTGCATGGCAGGGCTACTTGCCCTTAGAGAATTCGTTTAAGCTGAGCGACCTGCGGACCTTTGACGAGCAGGCGTATGGTGACGTGACGGTGCGCGGTTCCCATTCTCCCAGTTTGGAACTAGATTTTCGGGCGCTACCCGATGACCAGTTTTCACCGGGCAACACGATGACCTTGCGCTATAGCTATGGGCCGCAGATTAACCCGCTGACTTCTCTGGTGGAAGTAGAACTGGATAACGTCGTGGTTGCTGGAAAACGCCTCACCTCCATCAGCGGTGGCAATCGGGAAACGCTGAAAGTCACCTTGCCCGAAGACCAAATCAAGCCCAATTCGCGAATTCAGGTAAATTTCCGGCTTGATCCGCGAGAACGCCGCTCTTGTAGCCGCGTCACCGACCAGCAGCTTTGGAGTACGATTCACTCCGACACCGAATTTAAGCTAAATCGTGAACAGGTAGTGCGACTGCCTGATTTGGAGCTACTGCGGGCGGGCTATCCGTTTGCGGCACCGCAGGATTTGTCGAGTACGGCGATCGCCCTCCCCGAAAACCCTACCCAGTCTGATCTGCTGCTGCTGCTAGAAGTGAGTGAACGCCTGGGCAGACTCAGCCGCGCCGCATCGGTGAAGCTAGATGTCTACCGCGCCAGTAAGCTACCCGTTGAGCAACGAGATAGTCGCCATATTATTGCGATCGGCACCGAATCTCAGTTTCCGCTATCTGAAGCCTTCGAGCAGGGAGACGGGTTTGCTTTACGCGATTTGTTCTCCCGGCACTGGGGTCAAAAGCAGATTCAAACCTTGCCCGATCAGGAAGGACTGGTAAAGCAAATCATTTCACCCTGGAATCAAGATCGGGTGATGTTGGCGCTCAGCGCCCAAACGGAAGTGGGCTTGCAGCAGGTGCGCGACCTGCTCAGCCAGGACAATCTGTTCTTTCAGCTTGAGGGTGACACGGTGCTGATAGCCGCAAACGAACCCGATCCTTCGCCCTACGATCCCAATGCTTACTCACTGGAGTTTTTGCAGCAGTCATCCCAGCGGCAGCTAGCATCCGCTAACCTTTCTAGCCGAATTGCGTCCGCGCTGCGCGGCAACTGGTTTATTTTGGCTCCTGGCATTGTGGCAGCGTCACTGGTGCTGTATGGGGTGATTCAACTCTACTTAAAGCGACTCACGGGGCAGGAATAAATGGTCAGTCCTTCTAAGGTTCGGGCACAGCGACGGTGGATTCGAGCAGGAGTGCCTTCTAACTCTGAATGGCTGGCAACGCTGCTGGTCGATCGCCTGCCGCAAACGTTTGACCATGTGCTGAAGTGGCTGAATCGGCGACAACTGGTGATCCTGCTGGGGTCGCTGTTGATCATGTGTTTGCCGCTGGTAACGGTGCGTCCTAGCATCTGGCAGCAGGGTTTAATTGCCGTGCTGCTGATTTTGGTGGGACGAGCGGTACTGCAAATGGAAGATCGGCGCAGCGACAACCACAGCAGCGAGTACCTGCACCTGTTTTTGATTGTGCTAAGCGTGGTAACGACGATGCGGTATTTCTATTACCGCACGAGCTACACGCTTAACTTTGACGGCGTGGTGAATGGCTTGTTCTGTCTGCTGCTGTATGCGGCAGAAATGTATGCGATCGCACTCTTATGCTGGCCTATTTCCAGACCTTAAAGGTTCGCGATCGCCAGCCGATCAACCTGAACACCTTTCCTAAAGACCAGTGGCTCAGCGTTGACATTTACATTCCCACTTACAACGAAGAAGTTGAAATTGTCCGTAAAACCGCACTGGGCGCTCTGGCAACCGATTACCCTTACGACAAAAAGCACGTTTACATTCTGGATGACGGTCGGGCAGAGAAATATCGCGATCGCCGCGAACAGCTTCGTCAGATGTGCGACGAACTCGGCTGTACCCTGCTAACGCGAGACAACAACGACCACGCCAAAGCCGGAAACATCAACACCGCCCTTCCTAAAACTGGCGGCGACCTGGTGCTGATTTTGGACTGTGACCACATTCCGGTTCGCAGCTTTTTGCAGGAAACGGTCGGCTTCTTTATGGTTGACCCCAAAGTAGCGATGGTGCAAACGCCGCACTGGTTCTACAATCCTGACCCGTTTGAGCGCAACCTGATGACCGAGGGACGAGTGCCCGTCGGCAACGAACTGTTCTATAAGGTGCTGCAAAAGGGCAACGATTTTTGGAATGCGGCCTTCTTTTGCGGTTCAGCAGCCGTCATCCGGCGAGAATACGTGCTGGGCATTGGCGGCATTGCGACTGAAACCGTTACTGAAGACTGTCACACCTCCCTGCGGCTGCATTCCCAGGGCTACGAAACCGTCTACTACGACAAAATCATGGTGGCGGGACTGGCACCCGAAAAGTTTTCCTCCTACGTGGGGCAGCAGGTGCGCTGGGCAAGGGGAATGGCACAAATTTTGCGAATCGAAAACCCGATGCTCAACCGCAAGCTAAATCTGCGGCTGGCGCAGCGGGTGTGCTATTTCAGCGCTACGTCACACTTCTTTTTTGGGTTTCCGCGTTTAATGTATGCGATCGCCCCCAACCTCTTCCTCCTCTTTGGCATCAACTCGGTCAAAGGCTTAGGACTGGAAACGCTGTTTTACGCTCTGCCTCACATCATTCTCTCAATGCAGGCAAACCACATTCCCTATAAGCACGTTCGCTTTTCCTTCTGGAACGAAATCTACGAGTTTGCCATGTCCTTCCAGGCAGGCATTGTCACCCTGCTAGCGCTAATCAACCCCAAACTGGGCAAATTTAACGTCACTGACAAAGGGCTAACCGTTGAAGAACGCAGCTTTGACCTGGATTCTGTGCGCTATCTGGTGATTCTGGGCGCAATTACCGCCGCATCACTGGTCGCCGTTCCGTTTTGGCTGGTGCTGAGTCCACAAGACACACAGGCGGTGCTAATCAACACCCTTTGGTGCGTGTTTAACCTGCTGCTGGTGATGGCGGCCTGCCTCGTTGCCTTTGAGCAGCCCCAACTGCGCCGCGCCCATCGCCTGCCCCGACGCTTAGCCGCCGTGATTCACAGCGACACCCAAAGCTGGATGGCTGAAACGGTAAACGTGAGTGAAACCGGAGCGCAAGTGTTGCTGGATGTGTGGCCAAATGTGACTGATGAAATTCGGGTAGAGCTAATTGGAGACTACGGGGCGCGGGTGCTGCTGGATGCTCACATTATTCGGGCGATCGCCACCGACCGATTACAAACTTTGTTGGCTCTCGATTTTGTCAACGTCAGCCAAACCCAACTTGATGACCTCTCAGTGGTGATCTACTCAGATGTAAAAGAATGGTATTCCCAAAAGCGGGAAGAAACAGACAACCCGCTCCAGTCGCTCAAATTCATTGCCACTAGCATCCAACGTGTCTATCGTGAGTTTCGTCCAGAGGTGGGAGTCAAAGTCCGCAAACAGGTTCGGGCTGACGCTCAGCTTTTCTGGGAGAACTGGGAAGGCACCTCTTACACCGCCAGAGTCACCGAAATGGGAACCCGAGACATTCGGCTGGAGCTAGAAGGAAACCCGCTGCACCTGGAAATGATGGAGCAAACCAACCCCCTGATTGGCTTGCTGATCAGCAGTGACACCAACGACTTCACGCCTCAAAGTCTGTTAGCCCAGGTGCAGTCCGTAGAGATACTCAGCGTCATGCCCGTCGTCACATTTCAACCACCTGGCATTAGCCTGGAAGCTGACTCAGACTACGACATTCCACCCTTTCGGATCGCAATGGAGCTAACTTTCCCAGAATCCCTCAACCCCCAGCAGCGCAGCAAAATTCGAGATCTGCTGCGATCGCTGGAGTAGTTATTTAGCATGACCTTGAGTATAAACAACAACCCTCTAAAGTTAGTTTTGTAGCTATACCTTCTATGCGATCGCATCTCAAGCGGCTTGTCTTAGCCTGAAGACGTTAACGTAACAAGAGTCTAAGTTATGCAAGCTACTTTTTACTCCCGAACCATGAGAGCGATCGCCGTCCTGCTGGGCGCTACTGGAATCTCTATGGTGGCGATCGCTCCCCTACTGGCGCAAACTCAGCCTGCTCCTGCACCCACCGCACCAGGCACAGCGGAACCAGGCGCAGACACACCGGGTACGACGGAACCCGGTACAGTGGAACCAGGCACAGCGGAACCCGGTACAACGCCGCCAACAGCACCAACCCCCGACGCTGCAACACCTCCAACTTCCAGCAACGCCAGCCTCACCGAACTGCTGCAACAGGTATCTACTCAACAAAACCCCAGTGGTAACTCCTTCAACACCCTGGCACAGGCGGTAGCCGCCGCAGACGTAGCGCCTCTGCTCCAAAACAGCGGGCCCGTTACCATCTTTGCGCCCACTGACAGCGCCTTTGCAGAACTACCCGATGGTGCGCTTGAGTTGCTGCTGCGCCCCGAAAACCGCAACCTGCTGAGACAAGTTCTGGCTTATCACGTTGTTCCGGGTGAAGTGACTTCCGGTCAGCTTCAGACCGGAGGAGTTGACACCCTCAACGGCGGTATTGCCGTTCGTGTCACCCCCGAACGAATCGTAGTGAATGACGGCAGTGTGATTCGGGCAGACATTCAGGCAAGCAACGGAGTCGTTCACGCGGTCAACCGAGTGTTGCTGCCACCCCAAATTCGCCAGCAGCTTACAACGGCCTTAAACGCACAGTAGTCAAAGCTGGTCTGCCTCACTGCTGCATTGAATCAGAATGGCAATGTTGCGATCGCGGCAGCGCAAGAATACAGTTGATATGGGCGACTGAGAACTGGAACCAGTGGTGTGAGTGGATGACGCACGATCGGTTAGGAGATTGTGCTAAAAGAAGTGCCAGAGCAGTTGCGTTATCAATAAGATTGAATTTAGGATTGCTGCAATTCGCCCTTAAAGTCAGCAACACCTAAATTTTTAGCCACTGGCATGGCTGGGGTTATTGGGTACGAGTGTCATTACCGCTCGAATCAATTGCTCCAGTTCAAGGGGTTTAGCAACGTGCCATTGATAGCCACTAGTTGTAATGCGCTGCTGATCTTCTTCTCTGGCATAGGCAGTCAAGGCGATCGCTGGAATCTGTCCCCCCTTTTCGGAAGGTAAAGCCCGAATTTGTTGGATTAGGGTATAACCATCAACTTCGGGCATTCCAATATCGCTGACCAATACATCGGGTTGAAAGGATTCTAGGGCCGCTATCACTTCTGCGGCAGAAGTTGTTGTCACCACTGTTGCACCGTATTGCACCAGCAATGCCGTCAATAGTTCACGGGCATCGGGGTCATCATCAACTGCAAGCACCCGAATCCCCGTGAGATTAAGTTCCTGTTTTAACAATTCATCGGACTGCTGGAGTTCGGGTTCAGCATTCAACAATGGCAACTGGACGGTAAAGGTGGCTCCCTGCCCTTCACCGGGGCTATCAGCCATAATTGTGCCACCGTGCGCCTCGACCAGTTGACGAACGATCGCCAACCCCAGCCCTAATCCTCCATACTTGCGAGTGGTCGAAGTATCTTCCTGTCGAAACGATTCAAAAATGTGCGGCAGAAAGTCGGGACTGATACCTTTACCAGTATCCTGCACTGTAATTTCAGTCTGCCGACCGACTTGTTTCAACCAGATCTCGACTCGTCCACCGTTGGGCGTAAACTTGATAGCATTCGCGAGCAAATTCCAAACAATTTGCTGAAGGCAGGCAGCGTCTCCAAAAACTTGTCCAACGTTAGGCAAGGTGGCATGAAGTGAGATGGATTTGGCGGCAGCGGCTGTTCTGACGGTATCGATCGCCGCTTCGATGAGAAAAGACAGATTCACGACGGTCATATTCAGGCTTAATTTGCCGCGCAAAATTTTGGCGACATCGAGCAAATCATCAATCAGTTGCGTCTGCAATTTGGCGTTCCGCTCGATTGTCGCGAGGGCTGCGGCAATTTGGGCTTCATCAAATTTGCGGGTTTGTAATAACTTCGTCCAACCCAGAATCGGGTTCAGTGGCGAGCGCAGTTCGTGGGAAAGAATCGCCAGAAATTCATCTTTAATGTGGTTAGCCCGTTCAGCTTCGGCTCTGGCAGCCTGCTCCCGGACAAGCAATTGTTCGCGTTCAGCTTCGGCTCGCTTCTTCTCGGTGATGTTCAGGACAGTGCCAATGAATCGCAAGGGCACTCCTGTTGAATCAAAAATGACTTTCCCTTTTGCCGCAATCCAGCGTTCGATTCCGTCTTCAATGCCAATCGCACGATACTCTACATCAAAGTTGCCATCTTCAAAATGGAGAGCTTGTTGTCCACTTTCATAGACATAATCGCGATCGTCTGGGTGCAGTCCTGCCAGATGAGTTTCGTAAGTCACAGTTGCATCTGGCGATAGTCCAAACATGGCTTTGCAACCCGCATCCCAGGTCAATTCGTTGGTAATCAAATTCCAATCCCAGGTGCCCAACTGAGCAGACTCGATCGCCATGCGGAGACGGTCTTCACTCTGGCGCAGGGCAGTTTCTGCCTGCTTGCGATCGCTGAGATCGAGAATGAACGCCACCGACTCTTCTCTTGCCTCTCCCACCAAGCTATAGCCGATTAAAACGGGAACGCGGCTGCCGTTCTTGCGAATGTATTCTTTCTCGTAAGGGGTACAGGCTCCGTCTGTCCGTGCTTGTGCGATTGCCTGTTCATCTAACGGTAAGTGTTCTGGTGGTGTGATATCAATCCAGCGAAGCTGACCTGTCCGCAGGTCTTCTCGCGTATAGCCGATGATTCTCAACAATTCATCGTTGGCTTGATGAATATTGCCGTAAATATCGCCGTAGAGAATGCCGACTACATTAGCATCGACAAATCCTTGCAGCCGCGCTTCGTTGTCTGCAAGAGCAATTTCTGCCTGTTGGCGTTCGGTTTCCAGGCGTACTCTGTCGCTAATATCGATCGCCGCACAGGTAATGCCAACCATGCGATTTTGGCTATCCCGCAGCGGGTCAATGGTCAAATCGTAGTAAGCGGTTTGTCCATCTCTTGTCACCTTGACTTCTTCCCGCAAGCCCACACCTGTCTCTAGCACCTGACGCTTGAGTTGGGTCAGACGGGCAGCAGTCTCTGGAGAAGCTAAATCTTCATCCCGTTGATCGATGATCTCTTCGATCGAATAGTTTTGCGTGGGGTTGTAAACCCAGGTATAGCGGAGATCTAAGTCTTGAGTAAAGAGGGTGAGAGGCGCACTTTTGAGCGCAATGTTGAGTCGCTCTGTCGTCTGCTGCAAGGCAGTTTCGGTTTGTCGTAGCTCGGTAATGTCTGTATTCGTACCAAACCACCGCAATATCTTGCCCCGTTGATCGCGAATGGGAATCGCCCGTGAAAGAAACCAGCGGTATTGACCATCTCGACCGCGTAAGGGAAACGTATCCTCCCAGGTTTCGCCGGTTTCAAAGCAGCGGCTAATTCTCTCGACCACTCGCTCAACATGGTCTGGGTGATGCACTTTCTGCCAGCCCCAGCCTTGCATTTCCTCCAGGGTTGTGCCCGTGTAGTCGAACCAACGTTGGTTATACCAGAAAATCCATCCGTTCTCATCGGTCATCCAGACAAGCTGGGAAATGTGATCTGCTAGGGTGCGGAAACGCTCTTCGCTGTCGCTGAGTTCCTGATCTGCCTGTTTGCGATCGTGAATGTCGCGGTAGTAAATCCCCAGACCATCGATCGAAGGATAGGCATGAATTTCATACCATCGCTGCCTCGGTTCATAGAAATACTCAAAGTGGACGGGTATTTGTTCGGTCATTGCCCGCAGATAATTTGCTTCACAAACCGTCCCTCTGGATGCCGCCCACACGTCCCAATGGGATTTGCCAATCAGGTCTTCTGCTGCAATTTGATTGATTTGAGCCGTCATCTGGTTGACATAGGTAATGCGCCAGTCGCGATCCACCGCCACATACGCATCAGTGATACTTTCCAGAATGCCGACGATTTGCTGGTTAGCGGCTCGCAAATCTTGTTCGATGCGCTGATGCTGAGTAATCTCATTCAGTAACCTTTGTTCTAACTGTTTCTGGTGATCAATATCGGTAATTGTGCCAATCCATCCCGTGGGGTTTCCCTGGTTGTCGCCTGTGGGAATTGCCCGACAGATGAACCAGTGAGACACACCGTCCCAACGACGGATGCGGTATTCGATCTCAAATGATTCCCCGTTGATGGTGGACTGGCTCCACTGTTCCAGAGTGCGATCGCGATCGTCTGGGTGAACCGTATTAGCCCCTGCCAATCCGATCGACTCGGTTTCACTCAAGCCCGTATACTCATACCAGCGCTGGTTCCAGTAATTCACGGCTCCGGTTGCATCAGCCGTCCAAACCATCTGGGGCATGGCTTCTGCCAACTCTCGATAGCGTTGTTGACTATCTTTGAGGGCAGCCTGTGCTTGCTTTTGTCGCGTCAAATCTACAGCAAACGCTATATGCTCATCCGTGCCGTCCATCCACTGCATGGCACTAATCCAGATAGGAAGTCGCGTTCCATCCTTGCGAAGCAGTTCTTTCTCCTCCGATGGAAGAAAACCCTGCTGCTGTAATTGGGACATTGCCTGCTCGGTTCGCTCAGTTTCCTCTGGTGAGACAAAATCGCGCCAGTTCATCCCCTCTCGGTCAAACTCTTCCCGCGTGTAGCCGTGCAGACGCAGCATGGCATCGTTGACCACTCGGACTTCGCCATTTGCTGAACCAATGCCAATACCGATCGGGGCGGTATCGATCAGCCGTTGGAGTTTGTGCTGCTGCTGTTGCAAAGCAGCGACAGTCTGATTCAACTCCACCTCCATTTGCTTGCGATCAGTAATATCTCGCCAGGAGGCTACAAACCCGTCGTTCAGCTTAGTTGCACGAATATCAAATGCTCGAACCAGCCGTTGCTCACCAAAAGTGTCATCGTAGATCAGCGAATCTTTGACCAACGGTTCTCCCGTTTCAACCAATCGACAATATTCGTTAAACAGGCCTGTTTCACAGTGAGCAGGTAGCAATTCAATCACCGAAGTC
>JAAUTN010000299.1 GCA_012031415.1 Leptolyngbyaceae cyanobacterium SM1_4_3
CCCGAATTGCCACTTCTGTTTGCCAAAACCTACGTCGCCGCAAACCAGACGATCCATCGGGCGAGGGCTTTCCATATCCCGTTTTACATCCTGAACGGCTTTAAGCTGGTCGGTCGTGGGCTGATAAGGGAAGGAGTCCTCCATTTCTTCTTGCCAGGGCATATCCGGCGGGTAAGAGTGTCCTTCTTGCTGCGATCGCTGAGCATAAAGCTGCAACAAATCAACCGCAACCTTCTTAACGGCTTTGCGAACCTTGCTCTTGGTTTTCTCCCAGGCCTTGTTCGACATTTTGTTAAGCTGCGGCACCTGATCCCCGGCTCCCCGAAAGCGAGACAGAGAGCTAAGCTGGTCAGCCGCTACGCGCAGCAGCCCGTCGGCATACTGCAACACCAGATATTCGCGAGTTTCGTGGTTAATCTCTAGGCTTTCCAGCTTAAGGAATTTACCTACGCCGTGATTTTTGTGAACCACATAATCCCCAGGCTGGAGCTTATTGGGATCAACCTGTTTTGAAGCGGCGCGGCGGCGTTTGCGGACATAGCTGGGCGTTGCCAGGGAATGCTGTCCAAAAAACTCTCGGTCTGTGACAACCACCAGCCGGAAAGTTGGCAGAATGAAACCCTCTAGCTCTGCCAATCCCGAATACTTGACCCCAACGGGAATGTGCTGCCCCTGGAGCTTATCGATCGCCAGATAATCACGCGGATTGGGCACAAACTGGGCCGGGCAGTCGTGTTCTTGCAGCAGTGCTACCGATCGCGACGGTTGAGCCGAAACCAGCCAAATCGAGAAGTTGCGATCGCGTTCCTGTCTCAACGTCTCAGCTAACTTAGCAAACTGGTGCGGCGTAGCGGGCACGGGGCGACTGGCAAGGTTCAGTCCATTTCCTTCCTCCGCCAGTTCTGATAGATATAGCCGCTCAAATTGCTCTAATTCGGCTAAAGAATTCTCAAAGCTGCGATGAATTTGCGGCAGCGGTATTTCGTGGTTCGCACCGACAGCCGTTTCCTGCCATTGCTCCTGGGCGTGTTCAAACCAGCGATCGCCATGCGCCCGACACTGCTCCGGTTCATCGATCGCCACCAGCGTATTCTCCGGCAGGTAGTCCAGCAGCGAAGCGGGTCGCTCAAACGCCAGCCCCAAAAATCGCCGCATTCCTTCAATGGTCTGCCCTGACTCCAGTCGCTCCAATTCCTCTACTGAGAGATAGTGAGCCAACCGGGGATCAGTCTGGGACGAAGGTTCTTTCCCGTTCCCTAGCCCCCAACCCTCAACCCCTAACCCCTGTAAAACCATCGGGCCAAAGTCAGTCGTCGTTAGCACCAAACGAGTGATGCTGTCGAGCGATCGCTGCGTCGCTGCGTCAAATTCCCGGATTTGGTCCAGCTCATCACCAAATAGCTCCAGACGCACAGGCAGTTCCGACGCAACCGGAAACACATCAATAATGTCTCCGCGACGGCTCCACTGTCCCTCGGTTTCAACCAGCGGCACCCGCTCATAACCCAGCCGCGCTAACTGCTGGCTAAATGCCTCCAGGTTTAGCTCCATGCCCCGATTTAAGGTAAGGCAGTAAGGCTGAAAGGTTTCGACCGGCGGGAGGTGCGGCTGGAGGGCGCGTTCGGTGGAGATGATCGCGAGTGGGGTCTGGGGCGTGAGGGATGAGCTTTTTGCTGAAGCTTTGTTGCCCATGCCTTGCAGGTCGGCGAGTACCTGAAGTTGTCCCCAGGTCATCTCGGCTTCAGGGTCAAAGGGTTCGTAGGGGGAAGCCTCCGAGGTGGGGTAAAAATGCACCGTCTGCCAGCCCATTGCTTCAAGCTGAGCCGTCCAGCGTCCAGCTTCTTCAAGCGTGGCAGCGATGACCAGCAGGTTGTGCTGTTGAGTTTGGGCGATCGCCGAAGCAACTAGCCCTTTAGGAATACGGGCAATGCCATTTAGCACTAGCGATCGCTGCTGGCTCAGTTTGCTCAGCAGTTCGGTGGTGAGGGGCGATCGCCCAAAGCGCGAGTAATTGAAGAAAAAGCCATACGCCCAAAATTGCAGTGTGGTGGAGCGTTGAAGAAATCAACGGCTAAGAATGAGAGATTACCGTTTAAGAGATTAAAGGTATCTCAAAATTTACCTGTCTTAACCATTCTAAAAGGCTTATTATCTGCAATACGCCCTACACCGTACAACTCAAAGCCCAAGCCCGTTGTTTTCAGTTTTCAAGCTGAAGTGCGTAATACCACTTCTATCCGTATTTTGGAGCGTGTGCCAAAACTACCGCCTTGAAGAAAATTGGTGTGAGTTCTGAATTTGTCAAATTCAGTCAGATTAAGATCGATAGATGTCACCCCGTCTGAAAGCAGTGCTAGTCCCATCAAACCCAATATAAAAACCAACAGCAGGTCATTCCAAGCACCCCAAGTATGTCTTCCGTTACTACCGAAATTTTGATTATTTTGCTGCTGGTCATTGCCAATGGCGTGTTTGCAATGTCCGAAATTGCTGTTGTTTCAGCCCGCAAAGCTCGCCTTCAAGAATTAGCCGAAGATGGTGATGCTAAAGCTCAGGCTGCTCTGGAATTGGCAAATTCCCCCAATCGTTTTCTTTCTACCGTACAGGTCGGCATTACCCTGATCGGCATTCTGGCTGGTGCTTTTGGTGGAGCAACCCTGGCAGGCAGACTAGCTCCCTACATCGAACTCGTACCTGTTCTAAGGAACTATAGTCAGGCGATCGCTTTTGGGCTAGTTGTTGCGATAATCACCTACCTATCAATCATCATTGGTGAACTCGTGCCCAAACGTCTGGCACTGGCTAGCCCCGAAAAGATCGCTTCCCTGGTCGCAATCCCGATGCAGTGGCTATCCAAAATTGCTTACCCCATAGTCTATTTACTGACCAGTTCCACAGATTCAATTCTGCGATTATTAGGATCTGGTGGAGCGTCAGACGAACCCCTCGTTACCGAGGAAGAAATTAAAGTTCTGATTCGACAGGGGGCCGAAGCTGGCACCTTTGAAATTGCAGAACAAGACATGGTAGAGAGAGTCTTTCGCCTGGGCGACCAGCGTGTTGCTTCGTTAATGACCCCGCGCTTCGATATCACCTGGCTCGATATTAATGACTCCGCCGAAGTCAATCGCCAAAAAATGATCGAGAGCCGTCATAGCCGTTTCCCGGTTTGTCAAGATGGCCTTGACCATGTATTGGGGGTAGCTAACGTTACAGATTTGCTAGCCCGAAGTCTCTTAAACCAACCCCTTGACCTGATCGATATCCTGCGGCAGCCCTTATTTATTCCTGAAAGTACTCGTGCCTTCAAAGTACTGGAAATGTTTAAGCAGTCTGGTACCCATATCGCACTGGTAGTCGATGAATATGGAGTAACCCAGGGAATCGTTACACTGAACGATGTAATGGAGGTCATTATTGGAGATGTTCCCTTTGCTGACCAACCGCACGAGTCTCCTGCGATCCAGCGTGAAGATGGTTCCTGGCTTCTAGATGGAACCTTACCTATTGAAAGATTCAAAGAAATTTTTGAAATAGAAGAAATCCCTGGTGAAGAACGAGGCAATTTCCAAACTTTGGGAGGATTTGTAATTACCCAACTTGGACGTATTCCCACATCGTCCGATCATTTTGAGTGGAACAATTTACGTTTAGAAATAATGGATATGGATGGTAATCGAGTTGATAAAGTACTGGTAATGCCTGCTCAACCTCACTTTCAATCCAGAAACTAGTTCCCCTTCTCAAGGGTTCTCGTAGAGTTCTGTTAAAGAAAATGCATTATATTGAACAAAAAGGATACTACTTGTGATCCTACTAAAATCTTCACTAGAAATTTAACATCTTAGGAATTAGCTTTACTTATTCACCTATCAAGCTATGGGATTGTATTGGCGAAGAGCAACTTATGTTCATCCTGCTCAAACTTCTCATACCCCAACCAGGAGGAGCAATACTAACTCTCTAGATCTAATCTAACTGGATCTAAAAAATCTAAAAATCCAGACCCAAAAATCTAAGCTAAAACTAGCTAGCTTCGCTAGGCACTGGTTAATCTGATACCGTTTTCATATGAAGCTGAGCATTTTGGAGCGTGCCCCGCTCCAAAAGATGCAACCTTAAAAGGAATTGGTATCACACTCAGGTTTTTCTCTATTGGTTCCAAACTCATTGTCCAAGAACTTACAGAGCTTTTTGGCTGTCATAGACTTTGGCTGTCACAGACTTTAGCTGTCATAGACATAGAGAAAGTAGACAACAGAGTTGATTAGAGGGTACAAGGTCGCTGCTTGCGATCATGGAAGTGGCGGGATGCTGAGTGAGACTGAGACGATGCTCTCAGTTCACCTTTCGCTGCAAAACCGTCCATTCAAACTGTCGTATTTCATCAAACTGTCTATTCAAACAGTGCGTTTCTTGTTGATCCACTAAACCTAATCGAGGGAGTTGCTATGTCCGATTTGATTCAAGCGATTCTTAACAATCAGGATGAGAGAGCCGATCTGCGCCAGTTTGCCAGTGGGTTGAGGCAGCGCGATCAGCACTATCTGCTGAGAAATGACATTATTACCGCTTTTGCGGAATACTGTAGCCAAAATGAGAAACCTGAGCAGTTTTTTCAGTCCTCTCATTTAGGCAAGTTGATCTACTACACGCAGGAAGTCATCTTAGATCAGGAAAGCCTATGTATGATCGTCAGACCCAAAACTGCCAGTCAAGAAGTCTATCGGTTGTTGGAAGATTTAACCGTAGAGGCGATGACGGTGCAAGAATTACTGGATCTGCGCGATCGCTTCGTCAACCGCTTCAACCCGCAAGAAGGCGACGTACTAGAACTTGACTTTCAGCCTTTCTACGACTACTCGCCTGCCCTGCGCGACCCCAAAAACATCGGCAAAGGCGTAGAATTCCTTAATCGCTACCTTTCCAGTAAGCTATTTCAGGACCCAAAGCAGTGGTTAGAGGCGCTCTACAAATTCCTCAGCCTGCATAGCTGCAACGGCACCCAACTCCTAATCAACGGACGAATTCAGTCGCAACAGCAACTCTCCGACCAGTTAAAACGCGCCCTCACCCTCGTCAGCCATCGTCCCCATGACGAGCCTTACGATAATTTTCGGTTTGACCTGCAAGCGCTTGGCTTTGAGCCAGGTTGGGGCAATACCGCAGGGCGAGTCCGCGAAACGCTGGAAATGCTTGACCAACTTCTAGACTCTCCCGACCACCAATCACTGGAAGCGTTCATTTCCCGCATTCCGATGGTGTTTCGGGTGGTGTTAGTCTCCCCTCACGGATGGTTTGGGCAAGAAGGGGTTTTGGGTCGTCCCGATACAGGCGGACAGGTTGTGTACGTTCTCGACCAGGTGAGAAGCATTGAAAAGCAACTCCAGCAAGACATTGCTCTAGCAGGTTTAGAGTCAGAAACCGTTCATCCTAAGGTCATCGTTCTGACTCGCCTGATCCCTAACAGCGATGGCACCCTTTGTAACCAGCGGCTCGAAAAAATTCACGGCACTCAGAACGGCTGGATTTTGCGCGTTCCCTTCCGAGAATTTAACCCCAACATTACTCAAAACTGGATCTCTCGCTTTGAAATCTGGCCCTATTTAGAAACCTACGCCATCGACGCTGAGCGGGAACTGCTCGCCGAGTTTCAAGGCAAGCCAGACCTAATTATTGGTAATTATTCCGATGGCAACCTGGTTGCTTTCCTGCTCGCTCGCCGTTTGAAAGTTACTCAGTGTAACGTGGCACACGCTTTAGAAAAATCTAAATATCTGTTCAGTAACCTGTACTGGCAGGATCTGGAAGACCAGTATCATTTCTCGATTCAGTTTACGGCTGACCTGATTGCTATGAACGCTGCCAACTTCATCATCAGCAGCACCTATCAGGAAATCGTTGGAACGCCTGATAGCGTTGGACAATACGAGTCTTACAAATGCTTCACCATGCCGGAGCTTTATCACGTTGTCAGCGGTATTGACCTGTTTAGTCCCAAATTTAACGTGGTGCCTCCTGGTGTAAACGAAAGCTCCTATTTTCCCTACACTCGCAGTGAAGACCGGATACCGGGCGATCGCGAACGCCTGGAAGAACTGCTGTTTACCGCAGAAGACCCCAACAGCGTCTACGGCAGGCTAGACGATCCTAGCAAGCGCCCCCTGTTTTCAATGGCCCGACTCGACCGAATTAAGAACCTCACAGGTTTGGCAGAATGCTTTGGTATGAGTAAAGCCTTACAAGAGCGCTGTAACCTGATTTTGGTAGCCGGAAAGCTGAGGGCAGAAGAATCCAACGATCAGGAAGAGATCAACGAGATCCATAAGCTCTATCAGATCATTGACCAGTACAACCTGCACGGCAAAATTCGTTGGCTGGGTGTGCGTCTGCCAAAGAGCGATTCTGGTGAAATTTACCGCGTGATTGCTGACAACCAGGGTATTTTTGTCCAGCCTGCTCTGTTTGAAGCTTTTGGTCTAACCATTCTGGAAGCCATGATTTCTGGACTGCCCACCTTTGGAACTCGCTTCGGTGGACCGCTAGAAATCATTCAGGACAAGTACAATGGCTTTTACATCAACCCTACACTGCCTGAGGAGATGGCTGAAATCATTCTAAATTTCATTTCCAAGTGTGACCAAAGCTCTAGCTACTGGGAAGAAATTTCCAATCGTGGCATAGAACGGGTTTACAGCACTTACACCTGGAAGATTCACACCACCAAATTGATGTCACTTGCTAAAATCTACGGCTTCTGGAATTATATATCTCAGGAAAATCGGGAAGATATGCTGCGATATATTGAGATGCTGTTTCACCTGCTCTATAAGCCTATGGCCAAGAGCTTGCTAGAAAAGCATATGCAGCGATAACCACTACAGAACTGACGAAAGCACAAGATCAAGCATTTTTCAAACTTCCTGATTTTCCTGGTTCCCAAGCTCCAGCTTGGGAACAGCGCCAGGAAGCTCTAGCTTCTTCTAAATGTAAGGAATCTGGAGCTTCCAAATCGGCATTCCTAAGCTGGAGCTTAGTAACGAGTGGATTGTTGCTAAGGACCGTGAATTAATTAACCTGCGATATTTTTTTGGAAGTGCCGCGCGGAGCGCGCACTTCAAAAAATATCGGGTTTTATTTAATCCATAATCCTAAGGGATCTGCGTTTATTTAAGATCCCATTTTTTCGAGGCGCGGCGGAGCCGCGCCTCGAAAAATGGGACTTTATTTTTATGCAAGTCCCTAAAAGTTTTTAATTGTGGGCAGAAAGATTTTGGCTGCGGCTCCAGGGATACTTTTTGCGAGACTTTTTGACAAAGGGTACGTTCATACTGGCGTGGAAGTCTTCCTGGACTTTGTGAGTCAGACAACGAGAAACCTGTCTGACAATTTGGTTGAGCAGGCGATCGCCGTTGTTTGCACCAGCGACTTTGGCAAAGCATGAATAAACCGAGGAAACTGGACAGATACTTCCAAATTTAACTCCCACACCACCTGCGTCAGCTTTGTAGGCGCGTCCGCCTCAGCACTTGATTCAACCAACTCTAAAGCGGCATGAAAATCTACGTCGTAACCAGGCGCTTCATAACCAGGGACAGGAATAGTTTTGATGCGGTAAACTCCCTGGTCTTGAGGCAGCAAATCTAAACCGACCTTAGGTTCCACCTCATAGCCAAACGACCCAAACCGCCCAATGATTAGTGCATAGCCATTTTCCCCTAGCGGCTCTGCGTTCATCGGATGGGCACAACGGCGAAACCAACCGTGATGTGCATCTAAATACTTAGCTACGGTTTCAGCATCGGCATACATATCCATGCAGCCCTTGTAGTAGCCATGAAAGCGAGTCGGTTCGGCATGGTAGGCTGACTCTTCCATAACAGGAACATTACCATCAACCAATCCTGATGTGGCGCTCAAGATAGGGTTCGAGTTCTCGATGGGCTGATGATCTGCTGAGTTAGCCTGCATAAACATACTTTCCTACAATCTTGTCTGCAATAGCGGTTGTTGAATTTACTGTTTGACCTGACACTATGCCCAACTTGAGCGAATGCACAGGGGTAAACGCAAAAATCTACCTATCGAGGATTAAATACTTCGTTCACTCAGCATATCCTTTGATTCAGAAGGTAGCCATTGATTGATCTACGGAAAAAGTAGAACAATATTTGTCCATCGTAGTGAGCAAGATCATTGCTGTACGTGATTTCAGGTAAACTGTTGGAGTCTAACTTAACTACACGCTGTTATAGCTAGGTTACCCAGTTCTACCTCAAAGTCCAGCAAATATTTGTATTTCAGCTTCATATTCATCAATTTATCAACGTTAATTCATCAACTTAAAGACAGACCATGAAAGCATTTGTAGCAGGGGCTACCGGAGAAACCGGACGGAGAATTGTTCAAGAGTTGGTTCAGAGAAATATACCTGTTCGGGCATTGGTGCGCGATCTGGAGAAGGGACGACAGATTCTACCTGCTGAAGCTGAGTTAGTCTTGGGTGACGTGTTGCAGCCTGAGAGTTTGAGGGGGGCGATCGCCGACTGTACTGTACTTCTTTGTGCAACAGGAGCCAGCCCTAGCTTAGACCCAACAGGTCCTTACAAAGTAGATTATGAAGGCAGCAAAAATTTAGTAGGCGCAGCAAAAGTAGCCGGAATTGAACAGTTTGTGTTTGTTTCCTCGCTATGCTACTTCTC
>JAAUTN010000300.1 GCA_012031415.1 Leptolyngbyaceae cyanobacterium SM1_4_3
CAGTGGCAGCTTTTGCCGCTGGAATGGCGTGTCCATGGGATGCGAGTTAGCTGGACTGCGATGCGAATTCTGCTGCTGGGGTTTGCGGCACCGCGTTTATCGTGAGCTGGCGCACGGCAAAGACACAAGTTTTGGCTATCGTTTTGATTGGCTTGCTAGGTGTAAGTGGGTTTAGCGGGGCTGAAGCCTATATGTTGGCTCCCATTCACGCTTCTCTGGGAAACAACCTGCAAGCCAACGGGGTTTACAAGCAGACTTCTGCTAGCAGTTGTGCCCCGGCTGCTTTGGCAACGGTGCTGCGTCTGTGGGGAATAGATGCAACTGAATCTGGTGTTGCTCGTTTAGCAGGAACTAGCCGTTTGGGAACTTCGATGCCGCAGTTGATTGCAGCGGCCCGTGCCTTAAACATGGACGGACTGGAGTTGAGTCCGTCCTGGGAGCAAATGCAGCAGATTAATCGACCCGGAATTTTGGGAGTTTGGCTATTTGATGGAGTGCGTCAGGCTCCTCATGCAGTGGCGCTGTTGGCGCTGGATGATCATGTGGCGGCGATCGCAGACCCCGCCAGAGGCAAGATTTATTACCTAAACCGGACGCAGTTTAATCAAATTTGGCGACAGCAGTACGTTCCCATTTTTTCGCCAACTGACCTTCTGCTTAGCCCTGACCGGGTTGCCCAGCAGCTTGCTCACCTGGGTTTTAGTTCAGCGCCCGGTGAGTTGAGTCAGGCTATTCGCAATTTTCAAACCGCAGCGGGGGTGAAAGCGACGGGAGAGCTAGATCCTGAGACGGTTTTAATGATTAGCGGGTCAAGTTTGAGCGGCGTACCGACTCTTACTCAATCTCAATCTTCTCCAGCGACCGCTCTAGAAATCGTCCGCATCGTTTCTTGAGTAGCGGCTTGAGGGTCTGGGCGATCGCCAGAGGGGAAGCATCAGCGCCATTCCTACTGTCCCGATCGCCATACAGAAGGCAAGCAACAGCCCCAGAGGAATTTCGACCGATTGCAGAAACAAAAACTGGATGGTCACGGCTCTGGCATTTTGGACTGAGATCAGGGCGATCGCACAGACCCAAGCTGCAAGGATAATTGAAGTCAAAAAATTCGCCATATATGAGCTACTTAAGCGGAAATGAGTAGGCGTTCGTCAGGGGGCTATAAAGTTTTAGTCAGGCTCTGCGTAGTTTTCTGGATGAAATCGGACTGAAAGTGATCGCGATCGCTTGCTTTAAGGGTAATTTAAGTCTGAACAAATCATCAGGGCGATCGCACTTCACTTACACCCTCATCGTAAAGTAAAGCCATGAACCCTATTTACTCCATCTACCGCAACATCCGCACGTTGAGCATTGCTGCCATCTTGGTCAGTTCTGCTGTGACATTAGTACCTGGAGTGCTAGCGCAGCAGCAGCCCGACGCGGAAGAGTTTTATGAAAATGGCGTTGAGGATGTTAACGACGGTGACTATGAAGAGGCTATTGAAGAATTTGATCAGGCAATTCAGCTTGACCCTAACTATGCCGCAGCTTACGTTCATCGCGGTTTTGCCCGTGAAGCTCTAGGCGACCAGGAGGGCGCTTTTGCAGACTACAATCAGGCTGTTCAGCTTGACCCAACCTACGCAAACGCTTATTTTAATCGCGGCAGAATTTTTTATAGCCAGGGAGAAGAACAGCAGGCGCTAGCTGACTTTGATCAGGCGATTCAAAATGATCGACGCTATGCTGCGGCTTATCTTTACCGAGGCATCATTCAAGCCGATGCCGAGGACTATCAAGGCGCTTTGCAGGATTACAGTCGAGCGATTGAGTTACGCCCTGATTACGCTGAGGCTTTTGTGAGGCGCGGCGCAGTTCATTTAGCTCAAGATCAGATGAGGGCTGCGATCGCCGACTTTGACCAGGCAATTGAGCTTAACCCTAACTATGGAGAGGCTTATCTCAATCGCGGTACGGCTTACTACCGCATTGGCAATCAGCAAACGGCGATCGCTGACTTTGACCGGGCGATCGCGCTGGACGACACCTCTGCCACTGCTTACTACAATCGTGGCATTGCTCTCTCTAACGCGAATGACCCAGAAGGCGCACTGGCAGACTTTGACCGAGCCGTTCAGCTTGACCCAGAATATACGCAGGCTTACTTTAGTCGAGGCGTAATGCGGGCAGCACTGGGGGAATCTCAAGCCGCACTAGAAGATTTCAACAGAGTGCTGTTGGTCGATGCAGACTTTGCCCCAGCCTACAAAGAGCGAGGCGATCTGCGATTAGAACTGGGCGACGCTGAGGGGGCGATCACCGACTACACAGAGGCGCTGGTTATTCAGCCTGATTATGCCGAAGCTTACAGCGGTCGGGCCAATGCCCGCATTGCTTTAGGGGATGATGGAGGCGCAAGCCAGGATTATGGTCGAGTCATTTCACTCAACCCGACCAGTGCCCAAGCCTTTGAAAGTCGAGCCGAAATTCGCTCAAATCGGGGTGACGTTCAGGGCGCACTGGAGGACTACACCCAGGCAATTCGCTCAAATCCGCAGGATGCTGATTCCTATTACAGCCGAGGACAGATTAAGTTGAGGCAGGGCGATCGCCAGGGGGCAATCTATGACTTCCAGCAAGCCGCTGACCTTTACCTGCAACAGGGACGCGCCGACGGCTATCGCAACGTATTGACTGAAATTAACCGACTGCGATAGGGGCGATCGCCCAAACTGATTGCAAACGGGAACAGAATCAATCCTGGTGGAACTAGGGGCTGAAGCCCCTGGTTCCGTGCAGCTTCGTAAAGAATTGGTATTACGAACCAATGGAGCGGCTGACAATTTCTTTTGCTTGCTTCTGCGTTTCTTCCTTGCGCTCACTGTAGCGATCGGTTAAGTAGTCAACTTTGTCGCGCAATAGCAGCGTGAACTTGTAAAGCTCCTCCATCACATCTACCACGCGATCGCGGTAGGGCGAATCTTTCATCCTTCCGTCTTCATGAAACTCCTGATAAGCCTTTGGCACAGAAGACTGATTTGGAATGGTAAACATCCGCATCCAGCGTCCTAACACCCGCAGCGTATTGACCGCGTTATAGGACTGCGATCCGCCGCAAACTTGCATCACTGCTAGGGTCTTACCCTGTGTGGGTCTCACTGCACCAATACTCAGGGGAATCCAATCAATTTGATGCTTGAGCAAACCGCTTACGTTGCCGTGCATTTCTGGGCTTGACCACACCTGCCCCTCTGACCAGGCAACCAGTTCTCTAAGTTCCTGCACTTTAGGATGCGTATCTGGCACACTTCCATGCAAGGGCAAGTCGCGCGGATGGAAAAATCGGACTTCTGCACCGAACTCCTCAATAATCCTGGCGGCTTCCTCAGCTAGCAAGCGGCTGTAAGAACGTTCTCGCAACGAACCATATAGGAATAAAATTTTAGGTTTGTGGTCAAAACTCATAGACTACTCCTGTACTGATTGCTGGCTAAACGCCCCAGACGTGCGATCGCACCAAATGGATGGATCTGCCTTGCAGCAGTCCTCAGTCAAAAACCTTAAAAGTTGGCTGGTTCCGTCCCAGTCAATCGCGTAAAACACCCGCCGTTGGACTCGCCAAGCGTGAAGCAGGTTAGCTCTCTCTAGCTGGGCGAGATGACGAGACATCGTAGAAGAATTCACACTTAAAGCCGCCGCAATTTCTCCCGCTGACAGCCCTGAAGGCCCAGCACGAACGAGCAAACGGTAAGCGGCAAGCCGCGTTTCTTGGGCGAGAGCTAAAAGTGTTTCAATAATGATTTTTGATTGCATACCTGCACAATGGCACAGTTGCGCGATCGCGCAACTGTTTTGACATATAAAGCGCACTCTCATAGTGTGGAATGCGCTTTTATAAGGTGATGCTTTGTGATTTGAGCGAACGTTTACTGCTGGTCTTGCAGTGATGACTCTATGTTTTCTGCCTCTGCAATGCTTTGCTGCGCCGTGAACGGCTGTCCATTTGCGCTTTCTAATGCAGGAGGAGGGGTTTCAGCTTCAGCTTTTTCTTTGTCATCAGAATCCTGAAACACAATTCTCAGGAAGGCTGGAGCCACGAAGGTTGTCAAGATCACCATCATGATGATGGCAGCTTCTAAAGATTTAGAGAGCGTACCCGTTGCCGAGCCAACTCCGACAAATACCAGACCGACTTCTCCTCTAGGAATCATGCCTACGCCGATCGCCAGTCGATTGATGTTGGGCTTACCAAACACCGCTAGCCCCGTAACCAGTTTGCCGATAATGGCAACCACAATCAGAAAAGCGGCAATGACTAAACCTTCGCGATTTTCAGGAATTGCCGGATTGAGAACGCTCAGATCGGTTCGCGCTCCAACGACGACAAAGAAAATCGGCGTGAGAAAATCAGCCAGGGGAATCACCTGTTCCTCTAGCTCATGCTGCTTGTCAGTTTCCGCTAGAATCAGCCCTGCGGCAAAAGCGCCCAAGATTGCCTCTAGCTGAATTGCAGCACCAATATAAGACAGGATAAATGCAAAGATCAGGGCAGACAGCAACAGTTGTCCGCGTGTCTTGAGTTTGTCAACCAGCGCTACAAAGAATGGACTGAGCAATCGCCCGACCAAAATCGAGCCAACCAGGAAAACACCTGCTCCAGCAATCAGGTAAATCACATTGCTGATTTCAATTTCTCCTGTCTTTGCCAGACTTGCGACGACTGCCAGCACGACAATTCCCAATACATCATCCAATACGGCTGCACCAATGATGATTTGCCCCTCTTCAGAACTGAGGCGCTGAAGCTCGGCTAGCACTTTGGCGGTGATGCCGATGCTGGTTGCGGTGAGAGCAGCCCCGGCAAACACAGCCGGAATGGTGGGCAACCCAAAGATCGCGATTAGCCCAGCCGTACCTGCCGCAAACGGAACCACTACCCCGACGACTGCCACCAAAGCCGCTTGTGGACCAACCCGAATCAGTTCCTTTAAATCTGATTCCAAACCAATTTCAAACAGCAGAATAATTACCCCTAGCTCTGATAAGACCGAAATTACCTCGCTTTCAGTCTCAAACACGCTTAGGGCAGACTCAGGAGATAAGCCTGCTGTGGCTTCTAACAAGCTGACAATGACTGAATTTGTTCCCTCGATCGCACCGTTTGGAAAGACGATCAGGTGCAGTGCAGAGATACCCACCACGACACCGCCAACTAATTCACCCAAAACAGGCGGCAGGTTAACCCGGGCACAAAGCTCCCCGCCTACCTTAGCTGCTAGATAAATGACGACTAGACTTATCAGCACTCCGGCTAGCACCAGAGGCGCGTTTTCAGCTTCTGGCGTAGCTGCCAGCAAAGGAGTGAGTCTACCATGAAGCTGAAATAAAGGATTTTGTGGGGATGCAACTGCCCAAGAAGTCAGATCTACCATGCGTTCGACAGAACTCATCCTGTCTACTGTACAGGCTTCTTTACAAGATCAGAAACATCCGATGTAATGATCTCCATATAGTACTCCCCATAGTAGTCATCTAAATAAATACCCGATGCTGGAGTGAGGGCATCTGACGGCGAACTTGCTCTAGACGAGATGGCTCAATAGGGGCGATCGCCACTCCTGGTTTGTCGCCTGCGTCTGACAAAATTGCGCCCCAGGGGTCGATGATTACCGCATGACCGTGAGACTGACGCATAGAATTGTGTTTTCCGGTTTGGGCAGGTGCAATCACGTAGCAGGTATTTTCGATCGCCCGAGCTTGCAGGAGTACCTGCCAGTGATCTTTGCCCGTATAGGCCGTGAATGCAGCCGGAACAAACAGCACTTCTGCACCCATTTGTGCGAGATGGCGATAGAGCTCAGGAAAGCGCACGTCATAGCAGACTGACAGCCCCAAATTGCCCAACTCCTTAGAAGGGTAAACGGGCGGTAGCTTTAGTCCAGCTAGAACGGTGTGTGATTCCTGGTAGGTGTTGCCGTCGGGTAAATTTACATCAAATAGATGCACTTTTTCGTAGCGCGACAGTTCTTCCCCGTTAGCGCCGATGAGCAATGCCGTGTTGTGAACTTTACCATTTGGGTTGGCACCGGAAAGCCACCGCCGAGCAGTGTCACCTGATAGCGCTGTGCCATCGTTTTGAGAAATTTTTCGCTGCCCTGAGCGATCGCCTCCGCTTGAGAAATTTTGGCTTCCTCGTCTCCCAGGAAGGAGAAATTTTCGGGTAAACAAACCAGTTCTGCCCCCTGACGCACAGACAGGTCAATCAGGTCTTCTGCCTGCACTAGATTCTTTTCCAAATCAGGCAGACTATTCATTTGGATCGCAGCAGCAAGATAAGACTTCATACGCTTCATCAACACAGCGGAAAAACGACGGCAGTTCGATGCCTAAGCTTAAATTTTCCATGAAAAGGACACCGTTTATCCAAAGTTTATCTGAATCGGCTTGCCGAGTTTTCCAGCTACGGAGTGAAGTGATCCCTACGGGTTTAAGGGCGATCGCCGTTTATTCATAAGCGATCGAAAAGAAGCCCCTGCCATAGCAGGGGCTTCTTTTAACGTCCAATTTGCACTTTGAAGCTATCTTTATCTCAGATCAAACCAGATCAATCGCATCTTAGTAAACGCGACGAGCGGTGAACTGGTAATACAAGAAGATAGCCAACATTGCACCCAAAACGGCGATGACTAGTCCAGGGATTGTGAAACCGACAGAGGCGATCGCAAACGTCCCTTCCGTCAACAAGGTGTAAATCGTTCCACCCAAAAACGCACCGACGATACCCAGCAGCATAGTGCCAAGAATGCCGCCGCTCTGACGACCCGGATAAATTGCTTTAGCGATCGCACCCGCAATCAAACCCAGAACGATCCATGCAAGAATTCCCATTGTTTTCTCTCCTTTACTTTTGAGCTTTTTCCAATTGCTTTAACAGACTTCTAGTGAGGATTAGCAAGATTGCAAATCACCTCGACTCCAACTCACAAACCTAAATCAAATCAAATTGACCCAGATGCCTACCGTTTTCAAAAGTTGAAAAGCGATCGCTTTTCAACTTTTGAAACTAAGATAGAAGGAGCAATAAGCGCTCTTTTTACACCTTTATCAGTGACCTATATGCACCGCCTGCGAAATTCGCGCTTGTCACACTTGAGCAACATTTGAAAAGTCACTTCAGTGAAACTTCACTCGGCGCAACTTCTATGTTTTAAAGATATCAATTTGCAAAATTAAGAGACACTATCGGACGGATGAAGTTGGATGACCAGGTTAAGCAAATATCCCTACCCTGCTATAGAGCAGCTTGAAAAAATCTAGACTACAATCCTCCATCCCAAGAGCTATCCAGCAGAAAAGGCGGCTATCTCTGAAGCAGGAGTAGGATGGAGGGGCGATCGCTCAAACCTGTTCAGGCATCTCTTCAGACATCTCTTGACACCCCCGCTACACTTGAGGTTACGGGTTACTTCCTCTCTGTGTGTATCAATGATTTCTGAACTATTAAGGGCGCTTGAGTCGCTGGACGTTCCTGCGGATTGGGTTGGGTTACGGGCCGTTAAAGAATCGGTTGGGGTACGAGCGGTGCGGGATGGCTTGCCTCGCAGCAACGGCAAGTCGGTTAATCAGGGTGTGATGGTAGAAGTCCTGATAAACGGACAGATTGGCTACGGCGCAACGAATTCACTGGATTTAGACAGTTTGCGGACGGCAGCAAAGGTGGCTTATGAGCAGGCGATCGCTGCTAGCCCCTGGGCAATTCATCCGCTGACTCCGGCAGCACGCCCAAAGGTAGTAGGTGAGTATGTTTCTCCGTTTGTGAAGCCGTTGGATGCGCTCACGCCAGGAGAAATCAATGATTTACTGGTGCAATTGTGTAAGACCCTGAAAGTTTCTGATCAGATTGTGCAGGTGGTGGCAACGGCGATCGCCAACGAAACCGAAACCTGGTTTGTCAGCAGCAATGGCTCTGAGGTTTACCAAAAGCTGGTGATGATAGAGACGCACTTTAGCGCCACCGCTCAAGATGGGGCGATCGTGCAGCAGCGCAGCAACAATGGCTATCTGGCGCACTGCTATCAGGGCGGTTGGGAACTTTTTCCAGAGCCGAACCTATGGGAACGGGCGGCGCAAGTGGGGGAACAGGCAGTCGAACTGTTGACCGCCGAGGATTGCCCCAGCGAAACCACTACACTGGTGCTGGCTCCCGACCAGATGATGCTGCAAATCCACGAAAGCGTTGGGCATCCGCTAGAGCTAGACCGCATTCTGGGCGACGAGCGCAACTATGCAGGCGGCAGCTTTGTGAAGCCACAGGATTTTGGGCAGCTTTCCTACGGCTCCAAGCTAATGAACATTACCTTCAACCCCGCCGTGCCAGGAGAGTTTGCTAGCTACAGCTTTGACGACACGGGCGCACCCGCCACGCGAGAATACCTGATTCAGGAAGGCATTTTACAGCGCGGGTTAGGCAGCCTCGAAAGTCAGGCAAGAACGGGTATACCAGGCGTTGCCTGTGCCCGTGCTTCCTCATGGAATCGTCCACCGATTGACCGCATGGCAAACCTCAACCTGGAGCCGGGAACCGATTCCTTTGAAGCTCTAATTGGCGATGTTGAGCGGGCGTATATATGGAGTCCAACCGCTCCTGGTCAATTGACGATCAGCGCTACAAGTTTCAGTTTGGCTGCGAA
>JAAUTN010000045.1 GCA_012031415.1 Leptolyngbyaceae cyanobacterium SM1_4_3
GTGTGAAGGCTCAGATCTTCAACTTCTTAAAGAAGTTGAAGATCTATAGCGATAGTCACTCAAGTTAGGACAAGGGGCTTAAGCCCCTTGTTCACGGGACAAGTGCTTCACGTATAGGAATGTCCTAACCTGTATGACTACAGCTATATAATATGCTGCTTTGTGATTCCGCCATGCTGCTGCGTCATTCCGCCATGCTGCTTTATGATCCCGCCGTGCTGCTGTGTCATTCCGCCATGCTGCTTTACGATTCCGCCGTGCTGCTTTGTGATTCCGCCGTGCTGCTTTACGATTCCGCTATGCTGCTGCGTCATTCTGCATAGCAATTTGGTGATTCCGCTATGCTGCTGCGTCATTCTGCATAGCAATTTGGTGATTCCGCATTGCAGACTAAGGAATTTCGCAAGATGATTTGGAGTTGGTTTGCAGTCCTTGAATGGGTGTAAAGGCTGAGATCTTCAACTTCTTTAAGAAGTTGAAGATCTGTATTGACGGTTGAGCTTGTATCTCTAGCGCTCTACATACGTTGCGGCGCGAGGCGTGCGAGTGCCAGCCGACGCGCCGATCAGGGAAGCAGCCAAGCTCAACAAAGAGCCAATCACAAATGACCAACCTGCCTTAGCTGCATTGCCTGCAATGTCACGGGTTTGCTCAGGCGTGGTGTTGGCTGCACTGGGGTCAGGAACGTCCACGCTACCGGGGGGCTGCACCTGGTTAATAATCTCTCCAGCGTTGGAGGCGACAATGCCAAACAGTCCGGATACCCCACTGGTCAGCAGCCATGCACTGAGTGCTAAAGTGGTTGCCCAAAGGATTGCACCATTCAGCAGCCCAGTGTTGCGGTTCATCGGGCCGCAACTGCGAGCCATCACCCAACTGCCTATAAATAGCGAGATTAGTAAGCTAATGATCGTCCAGATGCCGACAGCGGTGCCTACATCTCCAGCATCGGCATTGGGTGAGTTTGAACCCGCCAGCGTTGTTAAACCGATCGCCGCTCCAAACGCGCTTAAAATCAACTGTGATACTAAAGCAATCACCAGACCAGCAAAGATGGGCCCCACCTAACCCGGTCGTGATAATCTGTGGCTGCCACAACAGGCTCTACTACACCGGGCCGATTTGCGTATGTCATACAAGTGAACTCCCTCGCCAATTACTACTTCTGGCATTTGTCCTGAGCGTTCACTTTAGGTCAGTCCCACAATCTTTTTCTCTCTCCTGAGGAGAAGACACGCCTCTTTCGGAAGGAAGAGTTCTCCTAGCGCAGCCGGACAGCGGTGCCTGTGGCAGTGATCAGCAGTAAGGCTCCTGTTTCGTCAATGTTGATGGTGCCTGTGTCAATTTCAATGCCGATGACTGCATTTGCGCCTAATCGCTCAGCACGGAGTCCCAATTCGGCGATCGCCTCTTGCTGCCCCTTTTCAAACACCCGCTCATAGCTAGCGGTGCGCCCTCCGATGATGTCGCGAATTCCCGCAAAGAAATCTCTCAAGGCATTGCTGCCATACACCACTTCTGCGGTGACAATTCCCAGGTAAGATTCAACCACTGCCCCCTGAATTACGTCAGTTGTTGATAAAATCATGCCTTGCCCTCCCACAAAATTCTTTCATGACACTACCATTCTGTATGATGAGTCCTGATCTGGTTTTCAGATCGCTGTAGCTAATCAACAAAGTAAACATAACAACGGTAGGAAATGTGCGGGGTTGGCTGTGAATAAACAAGCTGTAAGAAAAGTGATTGGTGCGGTAAGTGAAACCATGAACCGTTCTATGTCCACTGTGCTGAGAACCTGGGTCGCCAGTGCGATGGTTTCAGGAGTCGTGACGGGGGCGATCGCCCAACCCGCTCAGGCTCAGGTGCAGAGCCAGCAAACGCAACCCGTCTTACTGGCGCAGAGCAATCAGCAGCTTAACGACCTGTTGCGGCGCGGACGGCAGCTTGTCGATGCAGGAGACTACGCGGGGGCACTGGCGACCTATCAGCAGGCGGCTGGACTCGACCCCGAAAATGCCCGGATTTTCTCAGGAATTGGCTACTTGCAGGCGCGGCAAAACAACTTTCAGGAAGCAGCGACGGCTTATCAGCAGGCGATCGCTCTGGATACTGACAATGCCGATTTTCACTACGCGCTGGGCTATAGTTTGGCAAATCTGGGTGACTACAGCGGAGCCGCCGCCGCCTACCGTCGAACTACTGAGCTAGAGCGCAACAACGTCGATGCCTATCTCGGTTTAGGAGTGGTGCTGGTGCGGCAAGAAGACTATGAAGGCGCACTGCAAGCCTATCAGCAGGTGGCAGCCCTCAACCCCAACAACGCGGCTGTCCTGGAATCAATGGGGTCGGTGCTGATTCAGCAAGAGCGCTATTCAGAAGCAGTCGAGGCACTCCAGCGGGCTTCCCAGATCAATCCGCGCCGAGGCACCATTCAGCTAAATCTGGGCGTGGCGCTGGTCAATTCGGGCGACTTTACCAACGGGTTAGCGGCTTTAGAACGAGCCTCTGAACTGGAACCGCGCAATGCCCAAATTCACTTACAGATTGGCGACATTTTTCGCGCTCAAGGAGACTTAGATCAGGCGCTCGCGTCCTATCAGCGGGGCGCTTCGGCAGAGCCTGACTCGCCAGAAGCGCAGGCGCTAATCGGCAGTGTCTTGCTAGAAAAGGGAGACTACCTGCGGGCCATTGTGGCCTATCGGCGGGTGGTCGAGCTTTCTCCCCAGAACCCAGAAGCATTTTATGAGCTAGGGGTAGCGCTCCGGGGTCGCGATCGCACGGATGAAGCGATCGCCACCTTTGAACAAGCGCTCACCCTCTATCAGCAGCAAAACAATGCTGAAGGGGTGGCAAAGACCGAGGAAGCACTGGACGAACTTCGGTAAGTTAAATGGGGTCATTCGTGATCACCCATGACCCGTGACCCATGAGCCAGGAGTCAGAGAACATGACCGTTGAGTGCTGCTATACCTCTGAGCCACTGCCGTTTCGGTGGAAAAATGCTGAAGTCAGTCAGATTGACCAGCGCTGGCTCGGTGGCATCATTCGCAATGCGGCTCCCTTTTCGGACTGGTGGACGCGGACTCGTGCCGTGCAGCTTGCCTATGTTGCGGAACATGGCGCTGATGCAAAAGTTTATGCGGGGCTGTTAGATGAAGCGGCGATCGCCGAAACGCTGCATCAGGAGTTGCTGATTTACTGCCAGCTTCACAACCAGTTTCGGGATATGGCTGAGTGTCAAGCCAAATATCCTGGCTTTTGCCGAGAAGTAGACGAAGAGTTTGTGATCAAAACGCTGAATAGCTGGAAGCAAAAACAGTTTACTCAAGCCATTAGCCGCAACTTTGAAGTGTATGGCGATCGCCAAAACCCCCACGTCTACCTGGTTGTCAGCACGGCTTCTGTCTCACTTCAAGTTGAACGGCGACTCCCCTCAACTCGTCGCTTTCGTCCCTTGTTTAACATCGACGAACTTGCCAAAATCATTCAGCAGTCCAACGTCAACACGCTGACGCTGAGAACTCATGGCTACGCCACGCCTGCTAAAGGCTTTTATGACGGTTTTGCCGAAGAAGCCGATGCCCTGGAGGGAACCCATACGATTTCAGCGCAGCATCTTTATATCGGCTATCACTGGCCCAGCGAACAGCCTTTTCTAAACCTGGGTCTGCTCAAAGATTTGGTCAGCAATGTCGGAATTTTGCTGAAATTTGTCAGCAGTTTGTTTGTGATTAGTTTGGTGCCCAGTCTCGTTTTAGCTTTTCTCTATGATCTGGTTTTACCGTTGCAGCTTCGCTGGTACTGGACTTTTCCAGTAATTGTATTTTTGCTGTGGCTGCTTGCCTTTGGGCTGCTGCGGGCGGTGGTTTATCAGCGCGATCGCTACCGGGCAATTCACTATGGCGCTCCTGATTTAGCAGAGTTCTTTTGGCGGCTCGATCGAGTCCTCAAGCGGCTTCAGGCTCCCGCAGCGCCAATGGAAGATTCTGTCGATTTGCCTGAAAGTGTCCGCACAAAGGTGAATCTGGTGGGTCACAGCATGGGTGGACTGGTCGTTGTCAACACCCTGCGCGTCCTGTCTGACCGCTTTGGCAAAGACGATCGCACCACTGAGCAAGAAAAGCAAATGGGCGAATGTTTGGATTTAGGCAAGTTAATCCTGGCATCGCCCGACATTCCGCTAGAGCTAATCCAGGAAGGCAGAAATAACTACGTTCGCTCGGCAATTCGCCGCTGTGAGCAAATCTATCTAATGTCAAGCGATCGCGATATCGTATTGCGCTACCTCTCCATTTTGAGCAACTGGTTTACCGAACCCAGTATTGAAATGTCAGGCTTGCGCTTAGGCAATGTCTATATCAGACGAGGCAACAAACCCAAAGAAATGCTCTGGATTCGCAATGCGCTGCTTTCTAGAAAAGCGGTCGAAGCAACTTCTGCCTATGACCTGTTTGAAAGCTTCAACTATCTCGACTGCTCTAGAATGGTCGGCGTAAATGCGATCGCCCTGGGGTTAAATCCATTCACGGCACTGCTGATTGATTTGGGTAACATTTTGCCTTACCTGCTAGGCAAGATTGATGTGCATGGGGGCTATTTTCGCACCTACACCCCCACTTTCAAGTTCCTGCAATTTCTCATGCAAAATCACAATCCCTCTGAGGCAGAGATTCTTCAAGCGCTAGAGCAGTGTGACCCGCGTGAGCAAATTCTGTTTTTGCCTCAGCAGCCGATGAGTTAATTTTTTTTGGCGATCGCCCCTCTAACTAAATGGTCTGATAAATTATTTGAAACAAATTGTTTGGAATAAACTGTCTGAAAATCCTGGCAAGCTAAGAATAGAGCAGAGTATGGTGTTAGTATTTATCCTGCATCTACTCGGTTGACTTTATGCATCAGGTCAGGTTTAGTCAAGAATCGGGGCAAGGGGTAAACAAGTCTCAGATTTCGTTGCCGTAGTTTAGCCGCAGCAAAATTATCAAAACCATGAGCGATACTACGGCGTTTTTAGCTGGCTGTGCGGTTACAGGATTCGCAGCAGTGCTTTTGCTGCGGGCCGGTTTGCCCTTTAGCTCGTCTCCGGCTGAGGTCCAGTCTCCCCCGTCCGTGACAGAGCAGCAGTCGCCGTTGCCCGTTCCCCCTTCCGCTAACGGGCTGAGTTCTGAAGGTAGTTCTCAGTTGCAGCGAGAGCTAGACCGACAGCAGGCGATCGCCGAAGCCCTAGAAGACAAGCTAGACGACCAGGAAACTACTATCACCCGACTGGAATCACGCCTGCAAGAACAGGAAGACGAGCTTGAGCAAGTCCTGGCTCAGCTTCAGGAACAGCAGCAATCTGTCGCAGACATGACTGTTCGACGCGCAGACGAAAACTCCTTAGAGCAAAATAGAACTCAGTCGGGTGTCCTTTGGATGGTAGGCGGATTGGTTTTAGTGCTAATTGTGGGCGGCAGCGTCGTTTTTATTTGTGTCATCATCGTGCTGCTTTTGCCGCAGCGTCAACCGCCCCGCAACACTACCCACATTATCCATCAGCCCAATATTCCCCCCTCTTACCCCTACGTCGAGCAGCAGTTTTTGCCGCCTGCCCAACCTAGAGTTAAGCGCACAGACTACATTGACTACGGCTCATAAATTGCATAATTGAGCTTAAGTGATATTTCGCTACAGTCCGAAGCAGTCTCGACTCTGTAGAATACGAGCGTGACTTTAGAGGCTGTATGCATAGCTTTATTCCACCCCATAGGTTTTTCCCATACCTCACCTGGACTGATGTGCAGGCCATGCCTGACAAGGCAAATGTGGTGCTGCTTCAGCCAGTGGGGGCAATTGAGCAACATGGACCACATCTGCCGCTGATTGTGGATGCTGCAATTGGGGTAGCGGTTTTAGGTAAAGCGCTGGAAAAGCTGAATCCTGAAATTCCTGCCTATGCCCTGCCGCCTCTGTACTACGGCAAATCAAACGAACACTGGCACTTTCCTGGAACGATTACCCTGAGCGCACAAACGCTAATAGCAACTCTCACCGAAGTTGCCGAAAGCGTTTACCGGGCTGGGTTCCGCAAGCTGGTGCTGCTCAACTCTCACGGCGGACAGCCTCAGGTGATGGAAATTGTGGCGCGAGATTTGCACCAGCAGCATGAAGATTTCATGGTATTTCCTTTGTTTACCTGGCGGGTGCCTCACTGTGCAGGTGAGTTTCTTTCACCCAAAGAAAAGGAGTTAGGCATTCACGCAGGCGATGCCGAAACGAGTCTGATGCTTTCAGTTTTGCCCGATCAGGTTCACATGGAGAAGGCAGTAGCAGAATATCCTCACGGTCTGCCCGAAGAGAGTTTGCTCAGCATGGAAGGCAAGCTACCCTTTGCCTGGACAACTCGTGACCTGAGCCAGAGCGGGGTGTTGGGCGACCCAACGGTGGCGACGAAGGAGAAGGGCGATCGCCTGCTCGACTCCGTATCCGACGGCTGGGTTCAAGTCATCCAGGATATCTACAAATTTCAACAGCCGTCTGCCTGGAAAGGAAAAAACTGAACCATGCCCCCACTAGGGCATCTACCCCACACCAAAAATTATGGAGCGTCTCATTTCGCTATTTGGGCTGTTAATTTTTATCGCACTGGCGTATGTATTTTCAACCAATCGGCAAGCCGTTCGCTGGCAGCCTGTGATGTGGGGAATTGCGCTACAGCTACTTTTTGCTCTATTTATTCTTAGAACTCCGATTGGTTTTACTATTTTTGAATTTGTCGGCAACTTAGTAACGCAGTTTCTAAACTTTTCTGACGCAGGTGCGTCCTTTGTGTTCGGTGAAAATTTTCAAGATTTCTTCTTCGCCTTCAAAGTTTTGCCGACCATCATCTTTTTCTCTGCTTTCATTGGTGTGCTTTACCACTACGGCATTTTGCAGCGCGTCGTGCAGTGGATTGCCTGGTTAATGATGCGAACCATGCGAACGTCAGGGTCAGAATCACTCTCAGCCGCAGGCAACATTTTTGTTGGGCAAACCGAAGCCCCGCTGCTGATTAAGCCCTACATTTCCTCCATGACCCAATCGGAGCTACACGCTGTCATGACGGGCGGTTTTGCAACCGTATCAGGCGGGGTGCTAGCCGCCTACGTCTCCTTTGGCATTCCAGCAGAACATCTGATTGCTGCGTCGGTCATGTCTGCTCCGGCGGCCCTGGCAATTTCTAAGCTGCTCTACCCAGAAACAGAAGATTCGCCGACAGCGGGAGATGTAAAGCTGAAGGTTGAGCGCACGTCCATTAATGTAATCGATGCTGCCGCAAGTGGGGCGATCGACGGCTTAAAGCTTGCCCTCAATGTTGCCGCCATGATCATTGCGTTTCTGGCGCTGTTGGCGATGTTTAATGCTTTTCTGGGATGGTTGGGCGGCTTGTTTGGCTTACCTCAACTCTCCCTGGAGCTAATTCTCGGCTACCTATTAGCTCCAATCGCCTGGTTGATGGGCGTTCCCTGGGCTGACTGCCTTCAGGTAGGGGCACTGCTGGGCAAAAAGACAATTCTCAACGAATTCATAGCCTATCTAGACCTGAGCGAACTCATTGGCGCTGGGGCCAGTTCCGCAGATTCCGAAGCAACTGCCACCATTTCAGAACGGGCTGCTATCATCGCTACCTATGCCCTCTGTGGCTTTGCTAACATCGGCTCCATCGGCATCCAAATCGGCGGGATTGGCGGCATTGCTCCCGATCGCCAACACGATCTGGCCCGCTTAGGCGTTCGCGCCATGATTGCAGGTACTTTGGCGTGTTTTATGACAGCGGCGATCGCTGGAATACTTCTGTGAAGGGGCTGGGGGCTAGAGGTTAGGGAAATTTACAGAGACTTACGGCCCAAGCATTACAGCTGTAGTCATACAGGTTAGGACATTCCTATACGTGAAGCACTTGTCCCGTGAACAAGGGGCTTAAGCCCCTTATCCTAACTTGAGTGACTATCGCTATGGCTCTTAATCAATGCTGAAAACAGAGCCTATTGGGAAACATGGCAAGACAGATCTTCGTAACGGGATCAAGAAGTTTCTATATGCCCTAGCCCCTAGCCCCTAGCCCCTAGTCCCCCCTTCCTATTCCCGATACTCCGGCTCTGGCCCCAATTCTCCGACCCTTCCAGGTGGCCAAAAGCGGACAGCGGCTCTGCCAATGATGTTTTCTCGCGGAACGTAGCCCCAAAAGTGGCTATCGTAGCTGTTGTTGCGGTTGTCACCCAAGACCAGGTAGGAATCTTCAGGGACAACCTCTGGGCCCCACTGATATTCTGGCTCAGCGGCGATGTAGTTTTCTCGCAAAGGCTGTCCGTTGACGTAAACTCGCCCACCCTGCACCTCAATGGTTTCTCCGGGTAAGCCAATCACCCGTTTGATGAATGCGTCCTTTAAGGAAGGGTTTTCTTGTTTGAGCCGCTCCGTAGGCCAGAACACCACAATGTCTCCCCGTTGAGGGTCGTTGAAGCGATAGCTGATCTTTTCAACGATCAGGCGATCGTTTACTTCCAGAGTTGGCAGCATCGATTCAGAAGGAATGTAGCGGGCCTCTGCCACAATCTGACGGATTCCGAAAGCCAGAATAGCGCTTAGTCCAATTGTCTTTAGCCCCTCTATCCAGGGATTTTCTGCGGCTCTATGGTTTTTCTCAGGTGAATCGTGAGCCACAAGCGGCTGTGAACCCTCTAAATCTGGTGAGTTGATTGAAACAGATTGATCTGAAGGATGAAGCTCGGCTTCTGGTTGGGGGTTGTGGTCGGATGGAGTAGGCATTGACGGCTCTAAGCTATTAGCACCATTTAGGTTACTGTGGTCAAAGTTATCAGGCACGGGTCGCTGAAAACGGGTCATAGAGTGGGCTGATCAAAAAATATAGCGATTTTAAGCACGAGGCTGTAGGTTTTAAGTTAAATCAGGATTTAGCCTGGTAGTTAGGGGTTAACCTGATTAAAACATTGGTTCTATAACTGCTTGTCTCTACTTCAACTGTACAAACAAATTTACTTACTCGTAGAAACTATAGCTAATCATGTCTGATGATACTCGTCTGCTGATTCGTCATGCCCGAATTTTGTCGCCAAATGG
This sequence comes from Leptolyngbyaceae cyanobacterium SM1_4_3, assembly GCA_012031415.1. Taxonomy (GTDB): domain Bacteria; phylum Cyanobacteriota; class Cyanobacteriia; order Elainellales; family Elainellaceae; genus JAAUTN01. The sequence goes on from JAAUTN010000045.1 coordinate 9,100, forward strand.
GGAGTTTTTGCTAGGAGACGTGGAGTGCGATCGCCAAATTACTCGCATTGCCCCAGACCTTTCTCTAGAACCCTCTACGGGGAAGGAGCGGTCTACTCAGGAAGTTGACGCAACGGGTCTGACTTTGTTGCCAGGAGTGATCGATCCCCAGGTTCACTTTCGCGAACCGGGTCTAGAGCATAAGGAAGACCTGTTTACCGCAAGCTGTGCCTGTGCCAAAGGGGGCGTAACTTCATTTTTGGAGATGCCCAACACCAAACCGCTGACCACCACTCAGGCTGCATTAGACGACAAGTTGCGCCGTGCTGCCGAAAAGTGTTTGGTCAATTATGGCTTTTTTATTGGCGCAACGCCTGAGAATTTGCCTGATTTGCAAACGGCATCACCCGCCTGTGGCATCAAAATTTTTATGGGATCAGCACACGGGGCGCTGCTGGTCGCCCAGGAGGAAGCGCTGGAGCCAATTTTTGCCACTGGAACGCGACTGATTGCCGTTCATGCTGAAGACCAGGCAAGAATTAACCAGCGCCGCCAGGAATTTGCTGGGATTACCGACCCCGCCATTCATTCCCAGATTCAGGATAACCAGGCGGCTTTGATGGCGACTCAACTGGCGCTGAAGCTCTCAAAGAAATATCAGCGGCGGCTACACATTCTGCATCTGTCTACCGCTGATGAGGCAGAGCTACTGCGGCGCGACAAACCCGCCTGGGTTACAGCAGAGGTCACGCCTCAGCACTTGCTGCTCAACACCGATGCTTATGCCAAGATTGGCACTCTGGCGCAAATGAACCCGCCTTTGCGATCGCCCCACGACAACGAAGTGCTTTGGCAAGCCTTACTCGATGGCGTAATCGACTTCATCGCCACCGACCACGCCCCCCACACGCTAGAGGAAAAGGCAAAAGGCTATCCCAATACGCCCTCTGGAATGCCTGGAGTGGAAACCTCTTTGCCGCTAATGCTGACCCAGGCAATGCAAGGACGCTGCACCGTCGCGCAAGTGGCAAACTGGATGTCTACCGCTGTGGCAAAGGCGTATGGCATTCCGAATAAGGGAGCGATCGCCCCTGGCTACGATGCTGATCTGGTTCTGGTCGATCTGGAGACCTACCGTCCTGTTCTGCGGGAAGACCTGCAAACTAAATGTGGCTGGAGTCCGTTTGAAGGCTGGAGCTTAACCGGACATCCCGTAGTTACCATTGTTGGTGGTCAAGTGGTTTACGATCACGGCAAACTCAATACTGAAGTGCGAGGACGCGCTCTAGAATTCGTCACGTCAAGTCTTGAAGTCGGACATTGAGCTTCTAAACCTCACCATTCCAGTTCGAAGCCTCACAATTTGAGTTCAGAACCCGATGTTTTGAGTTCAGAAGTCGAAACTTTGAGTTCAAAGGTCGAAACTTCGAGTTTGAAGCCTGGTGTTTTAAGTTCAGAAGTCGGAACTTTAAGTTCAAAGGTCGAAAGCTGCACCTCTGGACTTGGCGATCGCATCTCAAAGGTTGAGCTTTTCAGCTTTGAACTTGAAGAACCTGGTTTGCTTCGCCCCATACGAAATTTGACTGTAGAGTAGCGGTATCTTTACGGGCGAAAGCCGCTTGCCCTTAGCTCGACTTTATCCGGCGGACTGAAATAGTGGAGCTTTGCCAAGTAAAGTTCCACTCGTTACCAAGTTCCAGATTGGGAACGAGTGGAAGCTTGGGAACCGGAAGAAGACGGTATTCCCTTACTATTGAGACTCTGGTGATAAAGCGCTACGCGCTTTATCAGGATTAAACAAGATCAACACTCGTAATCGTATTTGCCCTGATACCAACTAATGTTGCTATTCGTTCATCGTCAACTCTGATTACAGTGTTGCGTCCTCGTTGAAAGATTGTCAGATCATCAAAGTCAAAGCGCCTTGCTACCCTTAGACGATCTTGTCCGTTGCGAAAGTCTCTGACTACATCGCCACCATCATCGTCATCGTCATCATCATCAGATTGCAACACAAAAACATCGCGGCCACGACCTCCGATCAGAGTATCTCTATCATCTCCACCAACTAGTAGGTCATTTCCTGCACCTCCAACCAGGACATCATTGTCATCACCGCCAAAAAGCCGATCATTCCCGTTATCTCCTCTGATGATGTCATTATCGTCATCACCGGAAAGGCGATCGTTGCCACTTAGACCAATGATTCTGTCATTTCCATCGCCACCCCTGAGACGGTCGCTTCTGCGAGTTCCTATGATTACTCTGCCATCATCATCATCATCATCATCATCATCGTCATCGTCATCATCGTCACGCCCCACAGCCAAAGACCCATTTTCTAGTTGAGAGAAAAGATCTAGCTTTAAACTTGGTGCAATTTCTACCGAAAGTGTGTCTTTCACGACTGTTTATCCTCAAGAACCTAGATTCTAATGAAGTGGATAGAGAGATATTGATAAAACTGTGTTGTTCCAACACAGAATCCTCATTACCTGGCAGCACAGATCTGTTGGCTAGATCCGTGCCGCTGAGATGTGCCTACGCAAGTAAAGGCAACTAATTACTAGTTTTCTAAAGTTAAATAAACTACTTGTGAAGTTTTGATGAGAGATCTCACAGATTAAGCCTCTAAACCTGACATTTTCGATTCAAAGCTGCGCGGTTCAGCTTCAGAACCCGACAGTTTGACTTCAGAGCTTAATGTTTCGCGTTCAGAGGTCGAAACTTTGAGGTTGAGGCTCGGTATTTCGCGTTCAGAAGTTGAAACTTTAAGTTCAAAGGTCGAAAGCTGCACCTCTGGACTTGGCGATCGCATCTCAAAGGTTGACTCTTGCAGCTTTAAACGTCAGGAGAGGGGTGTTTGAATAGCAGATATCCCCTGTAGACTCGTGGGTGACAGATTAAACTTTTCAAACATCCTCTTATGGCTAACATCGGAGAACCCGCAGTCGCCATAGATGATGAACCCTGCTGTGAATTAGATCGAGTAGTACAGCGGGAACGCTTTAGCTTCCTTAGGTCTCACAAAGACTTGCTGCTGAGGTTCTAGCTTGAGTTGGTCAAAGCGATCGCGGGTCAAATGAGCCGTAACCACCTGTCCATCATCCAGCGCTAGCTCTGCCTGCACTTCCCAACCGAGGTGAATCAGGCGAGTGACTCTAGCGGCAACGGTGGTGCCATTGGGTTGCGTTTCGATTAGCACATCTTGAGGACGTAGGAAGACTTCTGGGTGAGCCGAGTCAAACCCATTTCCCTGGAAAATGTGAGACGTGCTGGGCAACACGTTGACCGGGCCGATAAAGCTCATCACAAAGGCGCTGGCTGGGTTGTCATAAATCTGGGCAGGACTGCCAACTTGCTCCACCTTGCCCTTGTTCATCACTACGAGTTCATCTGAGACTTCCATCGCCTCTTCCTGATCGTGGGTAACGAAGACCGTTGTCACATGAACTTCGTCATGCAGACGGCGCAGCCAGACCCGCAAATCTTTTCTCACTTTGGCATCGAGCGCTCCAAAGGGTTCGTCGAGCAGCAGCACTTTAGGCTCAACGGCTAGCGCTCTGGCCAGGGCAACCCGTTGGCGCTGACCGCCAGAGAGTTGAGAGGGATAGCGATCGCCCAATCCTCCCAACTGCACTAACTCCAGCAGCTCTTCCACCTTTGCCTTGACCTTTGCCTTCGGCATTTTGCGAATCTCCATGCCAAAGGCAATATTTCTACGCACCGTCAAGTGTTTGAACAGAGCATAGTGCTGAAACACAAAGCCAATATTGCGATCCTGAACGCTTTCGTGGGTTGCATCTCTGCCCGTGAGAATAACTCTGCCCGTATCCGGCTTTTCCAGACCTGCAATCAGCCGCAGCAGCGTAGATTTCCCAGAGCCAGACGGACCAAGCAGCGCAACCAGCGATCCGGTCTTGATTTCTAACTCAACCTGATCGACAGCCTGAAAGCTACCAAACCGCTTTGAAACGTTCTCAATAACAATACCCACTGCAACCAGACCTCATGTGGAAGGGAAATAACCTTACAGCGTGTTTCAGGCAAACAAACCCTAGACGAAGGCAAACAGCCGTTCACCCTTACAGCGATTTGTGTCCTGTGCAAGCAAAGACTGCTGCAACTTGGTGCTGCTGTCTTGCACTCGACTATCCCCAGTTACTTTATGGATTTACTGTAGATTTATACCACAGATTTCTATTTTCAATAGCGAATTCTTCGAGGAAGAATTTGTTAGCTAGCCCGTTGCAGTATGTTCAAATTTTTGTGTGAGTGCGGACATTCTGCCCAGATTTACACAAAAATCAAATCAGTCTCCCCGTTGCCCTGGTTAGAGAAGAGGCGGGAACAGAGATGCTATTTCGCTTGAGCCAGATAGCTCTCAGCCCAGCGGCTTTTGCGCCTTCGTAGTCTTCTTTAAAGCTGTCGCCAATATGCCATGCCTCCTCAGGAGAGCAGTTGTGTTTCTGCAACGCGGCGACAAACACTTGAGGGTCAGGCTTGGCAACTCCTACTTCTGTGGAGATTGTAACTGAGCTAAAAAATTCGGCTAGCTCCAGCGCAGATAGAACCGCATAAATGCGAGAGTCAAAGTTAGAGACAATTCCCAGTTCGATCCCCTGGTCACACCACTGCGTCAGGGTAGAGCGAATGTCGGGATAAACCAGCCAGGGTTGGTCCGTCTCAAAGTGGCTGTAGAGAACCGTGAAAAAGGCGGAGAAATCTGTGAATTGGTCTAACACCCCGGCTTTTTGGAAGGTTTGAGCGGCGATCGCCCACCACCAGGCAAACTCTCGCTCTGGAATTTCTGACTGAGACACTCTCGGAAACGCCATCGGCGACGCTGCCTGGAAGCTTTGAAAGAAAGCAGCATCTAAGATTTCAGCCTCTACCGTCACTCCAAACTGGCGGGCCAACAAACCGTAAATTTCGCCCACACTACCTTTCACGCCAAATAGCGTACCAACGGCATCCAAAAAAATCACCCTGGGATGCTTCATCAGCGTTTACCTACCTAGCGCAACAGCTAACGTTACACATCTAGATAGAAAGCATCTCACGCAATGGACGTGCGATCCAGTTCAAACCGACCTTAAGTTGGTGATCCAGCGTTGGCATTCGGTAAAGATATGCTAAGCGACGGGCAACGTAGGCTAGCTGTCCGTCTAGCTTTATCCCCAGCCCGGTAAAGGTAGCCTCTTCGGTGCCCAAAGTCATCATCTCGCCGAGGTGCTGATAGCGGAATGGCAGCAGCGGTCGATGGGTCAACGAAGCCCAAATGTTCCAACCTGCATATTCTGCCTGTTGAAAGGCGGATTGGGCTGTTGCTGGCACTTTTTGCCCCTCTGCATCCTGACATTCTGCCAAATCACCCAGCGCAAAAATTTCGGGATAGTCGATCGCCTGAAGGGTTGGCGTAATCACAAGCTGTCCGCGTGGGTTGTGCTTCAGCGGCAGATTTTGCACAACTTCGGCAACTTTATTGCCAACGGTCCACAGCACCACTTCAACGGGGATTGTATCGACCTTTCCTTTGTACTCCAGCGAAATGGTGTTTTCACCCAGCGCTTCTACCTTCGTTTCTAGATCAATCCACACGCCCCGGTCTTCTAGCGCCTTTTGAACCGCCTCCCGGTTAAATTCGGGTGAGCTTCTGAGAATTTGGTCGGTCAGTTCTACTAACCGCAGCCGTCCTCGTTCTTTTAGCCGATCTGCCAGCTTGCAGGCCAGTTCAACACCGCTGTAGCCCGCTCCGACGATCGCCACTCGAATCTTGTCTGTGTCAGATGCTTCCAGGGTTCGCAGCCGTTCTTCTAAACGGTAGGCATCGGCGATCGTGCGAAAGGGAATCGCGTGTTCGGCTGCCCCCGGCACAATATCCAGTGGCGTTTCGCCGCCAAGCGCCAGGACTAAGCGATCGTAGGATAGCTCTGGTCCATCCTGAAGCTGCACCTGCTTGGACTGCACATCAATTCCTGCGACAGCAGCCTGATAGAAGTGTACGCCCGTGCCAGCCAGCAGTTCTGTGTAGGGTGGGGCAATTTCCCAGGTTTGCAGTTCGCCTGTGAGCAGTTCGTAGAGCAATGGGGAGAAGAGGAAGCGATCGCGCTGGTCAACCAGCACAATTTCAGGCTTTTCCAGTTTGCTCCAGGGAAGCTGGCTCAGCCGCAGCGCAGTATATAAACCGCCAAAGCCGCCACCGAGAATACAAATGCGCTTGGGTTGTTGGGTCATGGTAAGGAAGTCTATCCACTCAGGACAACTTTACCTACAGGATAACAAGGCAATCTGCTTTGTTGTGTAGCTCTGGTGGGCACAGCTTCAGGTGTAAATTCGATTTTGTACATCCGTGACTACAAAACTAGCGGTAATATCGGGCACAAATTTTCTAATTTTATCGGGCGAGCGCCCAGTCTTAATCTCTAATGCTGCCATCGGGCATAATTGCCCCTTTGAAGTTGGCTCCTTCCAGGTTGGCGTTGTCCAAATTTGCGCCGCTCAAGTCGGCGTTGGTGAAGTCGGCTCCGCTGAGGTTGGCGTTGCTGAGATTGGCATTTCGCAGGAAGGCGTTGCTGAGATTTGCGCCGCTGAGGTCAGCTCCGCTTAAGTTGGCGGTTGATAAACCTGTCCCGCTGAGATTTGCGTCGTTTAGCCTGGTGTTGCTGAGGTCAGCGCTGTCAAGGAGGGCACCGCTGAGGTTTGCCTGAGTCAAGTCTGCACCCGATAGGACGGCTGTATTCAGCACCGCTTTAGTTAAATCTGCCTGGGTCAAGTCAGCCTGACTTAGCTCGGCTCCTTGCAGGTCACATTCGGGGCACTGCTTGCTTTCGAGTAGCTGTTGTTCGGGTTTAGCCTGAGTGCAGCCCAAAGCAACCAGGGAGAGCGCGATCGCCCCACTGAATATCAGGATTCTAGATTTCATAGATTTCAATCAGCAATTTAACGATAAAGATTTCAATTGCCCCGACTGCGACTCATCTGCCGACTCAGTACAATCACAGGCAGCACCCCCACCAGGATGATAGCCAGTGCAGGAGCAGAAGCCTCTGCCAGCCTTTCATCTGCGGCTAGCCGATAAACCTGCACCGCCAGCGTATCAAAGTTAAACGGACGAACAATCAGCGTTGCTGGAAGCTCTTTCATCACATCGACAAATACCAGAATGGTGGCGGTGAGCAATCCGCTAGCCAGGAGCGGCGCATGAACGCGCAGCAGTGTGCTGGTGGGGCCATGCCCTAGCGATCGCGCTGCATTGTCTAGATTCGGTTTGATTCTGCCCAAACTCGCCTCAAGGGTGCCGAGTGAAATTGCCAGAAAGCGCACCAAATAGGCAAAAATCAGCGCAACGATTGTACCGCTCAGCAGTAGCCCGGTAGAAATGTTGAACGTCGATCGCATCCACGCATCCAGGGCATTGTCTAACCGTCCAATCGGCACCAACACGCCAACAGCAATCACTGAACCGGGAATAGCATAGCCCATTGCCGCAATCTGAGCCGCCAATGACATCGCCGGATGAGGACGCAGCCGTACCCCATAGGCGACAATCAGGGCGATCGCCACTCCTAAAATTGCCGTCAACCCTGCCAGCGTGAAGCTGTTGACAGCAAACTGCCAGAAGCGATCGGTAATCGTCACATTTGCATTCTTGATAGTCATATTCAACAAGAGTGCGGTGGGAATGATGAAGCCCAAACCCAGCGGAATTAGACAAGCAATTTGGGCGATCGCCGCTCGAATTCCCCGTAAGGCGTAGCGGTTTGGCGGCTGCCTGACACTGCTGTGGTAGTAGCGCACCTGACGACGTGACCAGCGCTCTAGCAGAATTAGTCCCAGAATGAACAGCATTAGACAAGCCGCAAGCTGAGAAGCGGCCTGACGCTCACCCATGCCAAACCAGGTACGATAAATGCCTGTGGTGAAGGTATCTACTGCAAAAAACTGCACCGTGCCAAAGTCGCTCAGGGTTTCCATTAGCGCCAAAGCAACTCCTGCGGCGATCGCCGGACGCGCCAACGGTAAAGCCACCTGCCAAAAACTGCGCCAGGGATTGCACCCCAAACTGCGACTGGCTTCCAACGTGCAAACCGACTGCTCTAGAAAAGCCGTCCGCGCCAGCAGATAAACGTAGGGATACAGCACTAAGGTCAGCATGGCGATCGCTCCCCAAATTGAGCGAATGTCTGGAAACCAGTAGTCCTGTACCGTTTGCCAACCAAACAGGCTTCTGAGCGATCGCTGCACTGGCCCGTAAAATTCCAGCAGTTCCGTATAGGTGTACGCCAGAATGTAAGCTGGAGCCGCCAAAGGCAACAGTAGCGCCCACTCCAGCCAGCGGCTACCCGCAAAGCGGCACATGGTCACTAGCCAGGCCGTTCCCACGCCGATCAGCAAAACACCGCTGCCCACACCCAGCATCAGCCCGATTGAGTTGATCACATAGCGGGGCAAAACCGTCGAAGTCAGGTGGTTCCAAACTTCCGCAGCGGGCGTAAAAATACTGCCTACCACAAATAGGACTGGAATCGAAATTAGGCAAGCGATCGCCCAAACGATCAGCGTCCAGCCACTCAGCGGCAATCGCAACGCAACAGCCCGACGTTCAGCCCGTCTAGACAATAAAGACACTTCTCCCCTCCAGGCGATCGCCCTTGATGAGAATTTCTAGCAAATCTTACTTTACTACGGAGCCGGAGTTGTGAATGATGGGAAAGGTGAACAATTCCAACTGCGTGTCTATGCTGCCTTCCGTTATCCTGCATCTCAACAACATCACAAAACAGTTTTCCAGGGCGGCTGTGCCTGCGGTCAAAGACGTAACGCTGACTCTACAGGAAGGAGATGTGTTAGGACTGCTAGGGCCTTCTGGCTGTGGCAAGACAACTCTACTGCGGATGATTGCAGGATTTGAGCAGCCTCAAGCGGGGCAGATTGAGCTAGCAGGACGACTCGTTGCGGGCGGCAGCACCTGGGTTGCGCCCGAAAACCGCTCCATCGGCATGGTTTTTCAAGACTTTGCCCTATTTCCTCACTTGAATGTTGCTGAAAATGTCGCCTTTGGGCTGAAGCAGCGAGACAGCAAGAAACTGTGGCAAGAGCGAATGATCGAGGCGATCGCCCTGGTCGGCTTGCAGGGCATGGAAAACCGCTATCCTCACGAACTTTCAGGCGGACAACAGCAGCGAGTCGCCCTGGCTCGGGCCCTGGCTCCCCGCCCAACGCTGGTGCTGCTCGACGAACCGCTGAGTAATCTGGACGTGCAGGTGAGGCTTTATTTGCGCCAAGAAGTGCGGGATATTCTCAAAAAAACAGGCACCTCTGGCATCTTCGTCACCCACGACCAGGAAGAAGCCCTCTCCATCTCAGATCAGGTCGCCGTAATGCGACAGGGAAATCTGGAACAACTCGGTACCCCTGAAGCCATCTATCGTGAACCTGCCTCGCGCTTTGTCGCAGAATTCGTAACGCAGGCAAACTTTGTGCCTACCCAGTATTGCGCTCAAAGATGGCAAACCGAAATTGGTGACTTTGATGTGAGAAATGTAATTTGCGCTTGCAGGTGCGATCGCCCCTCAGAGCCAGACAACACAACTGGCGATCTAATGATTCGGCAGGAAGACCTGATCCTGCATCCCGACGTGGAGGGGACTGTGACAGTGGGCGATCGCCAATTTCTAGGGCGGGAATACAGCTACCGTCTCTACACCCCCTCTGGACAAATTCTCCACGCCCGCGCTTCTGCATCAACCCTGCTGTCTGTGGGGCAAACTGTAAGGCTGGCGATCGCCAACTCAGCCCTAAAATTCTTTCCCTCATGATTGACCACGATCGGCTGTTTAAGGAACTGCTTTCTACCTTTTTTGCCGAATTTATTCAGCTATTCCTACCCAAAGTCTTTGCTTATTTAGAACCTGATTCCATTACATTTCTCAACCAGGAGATATTTACAGATCTCTCTTCAGGAGAACGGCGGGAAGTTGACCTGCTGGCAAAAGTTCAATTTCAAGGGCAAGAAACCTGCTTCCTGATTCATCTCGAAAATCAGTCCAAAGCGCAAGCTGAATTTGCCAGACGAATGTTTTACTACTTCGCTCGGCTTCATGAGAAACATAAGCTGCCTGTTTACCCAGTCGTCATTTTTTCCTTTGATGCGCCTCAACGACCGGAGCCAACTCACTATCAGGTACAGTTTCCCGATCGCAAAATTCTTGATTTTAACTACGCTGCAATTTAGCTTAACCGCTTGAATTGGCGAGACTTTCTGCAACAGCGCAATCCCGTTGCAGCGGCACTGATGGCAAAAATGAGAATTGCTCCACAGGATAGACCCAAAGTGAAAGCAGAATGCCTGCGTTTGCTAGCAACTTTACGTCTTGATCCGGCTCGAATGCAGTTAATTTCTGGATTCGTGGATACCTACTTGAAGTTAAACACAGCCGAAGAACAAACTTTCCAGGCGGAGATTGATAAACTGGGGCTATCAGAACAGGAGCAAATCATGGAAATCGTCACAAGCTGGATGGAAGAAGGCATTCAGCAGGGCATTCAGCAGGGCATTCAGCAGGGTGAAGTCTCTATTATTTTGCGCCAGCTTCATCGCCGTTTAGGTCAGCTTGATCCGCAGTTGGAGGTGCAGATTCGCAACTTGTCTATTCAGCAGGTAGAAGAGTTAGGAGAAGCGCTGCTCGATTTTTCCACTGAGACTGATTTAGTCAATTGGCTGAACCAGGCGAGATAAGTTTCCAATCAATTCCTACTTTGTTAAAGCTACGGATGTCGAATCTGGACTTATCCTTGCCTGTCTCTCAGCCGCCAGTTTAGGTTGCAGATAGAGGTTTTCTAGCAATACGGCGGCACCAGCAACCCAGGGAGGCACAATAATTGCGCCAATAATTCCTAGAACCTGAGTACCACCCAGTACGGCCAGAAGTTGGTAAAGCGGATGAACGCCAACCGAACTGCCAACGAGCAGCGGATCTAGCACATAGGTTTCGACGTTTTGAATGATGACAAACAGCAGCAGCACCCAGAGCAGCGTCCATCCGCCTTGAGAAAGTGCCACAACTAAGGCGGGGACAGCGCCCAGAATCGGTCCGAGGAAGGGAATCAGGTTTGTAACTCCGGCGATCGCCCCTAAGCCCAACGCAAAATCAGACAGTCCCAAAAAGCTCAAACTGGTCGTAATCACGACTCCTAAAATTGCTGAAACCAGGACTCTCCCCCGAATGTAGCTCCCAATTCGGTAAGAGATGGGCGCAACCTGAGCCGCCAGTCTTTCATCCCAGGGTTTCGGCAAGAGGCGAATCAGACTGTTAATCAAAGTACGGCTATCAGAGAGCATATAGCCTGAAATGAACACAGACAGAACCAGGCTAAAAGCTCCACCCACAATTCCTGTAGTCAAACTGTAAGAGCGAATGAGGAGTTGCTGACTCGACCGAATGACCCAGGCAGTAATGCCCTGAAAATTGAGAAATTGCTCAATCTGGTTCACCAGTTCCGGTCGGGTGTTGTTGAGCGTAAGCAGCCAATCTTCTACGACAACCAGCAGATTTCTGACGTAGACGGGCAACTGGCGAATTAGCTGCTCAATCTGAGTAAAGACGGTCGGGCCGATGAGCAAACTGACCCCGGTGAGTCCACCGATTAAGGCCAGATAGACCAAAACCACCGTAAGCCAGCGGGGGATTCGCCAGCGTTCTGCCCAATCCACAATAGGGGCGATCGCCGCTGCCAGTACAATCGAAATCATCAGTAGCACAATCAGGCTTCGCAGTTGCCACAGGACGATCAGCAGCGGGATGATCCCCACAATGAGCAACACACTCGACAGAGAGATAGAGATACGCTGCTCAGGCACAACTTTCAATCAAACTGCCTCAGTAGAACGATATAGAAATTCTATTTGATTTCTGCAAAAGACAACTCGTGAACGTGTCCGCCTGGAAGACGAAGACGTTCGTGAACCATTCAGGATTTTGATATTTTTATTCTGCCAGGACTTGGAAGCTAAGAAATAGGGAACGAGATATAGGGAAACTCTCAGTACGGGACAAAAAATATGAAGGGTCATCGCGATCGCTGCTTGAGGTTACATCAAGGCAGTGCCCTTCTCAACCAATCATTCAGTTCTTAAAGAATACACCCGCGTTGTGCATCCCCTTCCTTTAATTCCCTCTCAATTCAATTCGCCTCTCAATCAACCGTGTGAGGTTTTGCATGAACCCACTTCGGTTCTCAACCAACACAACTCGGTTCTCAACCAACGCAACTCGGTTCTCAACCAATGCAACTCGGTTCTCAACCAACGCAACTCGGTTCTCAACCAATGCAACTCAGTTCTCAACCAACGCGAACGCATTGTAAACGAACAGAAGTTGAATCACTGAGAACGCTTATGGGATTACAATGACCGCATAAGTGTTGTTTATCATTGATTATGAAAAGCTTACTACAGGCTACAGGGAACTGACCGAGTTTCTAGATTTTGTCCTGTACTGAGAGGGAAACTATTTCTCTTTTGTTGAAGAGGTCTTGCAAGTTTATTTACATCTCATTACATTTCAGTTGTAGGAAAAGGTTGGTTTACAGTTTTGACCTATCCTAAATTTTTGTGGTTCCCAACTTAGCTAAATTTTCCAATTTAATTCGCTCAAAACTCAGTGACCTGAGTGACCTGGCTACTTTCCCGCCTCAATTTATTCTGCTAAGTAGCTCGGTTGGAGTGGGCTTAGGGTTGCTGCTGTTGGGAAGTACGTCACCAATGCAGGCTGTAGGGGGGTTGCTCTCGTGTCTGGGAATATTGCTGATCTGGCGATCGCACAGTTCTGCATTTCGCGATCGCCTCACGGGTTTACCCAATCGCACCCTATTCATGCGGCGGCTAGAGCGCAGTGTCAGACAGACGAATCAGCGAAAGCAAAATGGCTTTGCCGTCCTGTTTTTAGATCTCGATCGGTTTAAGTCGATGAATAAGAAGTTTGGGTCTAAGCGTGGCGATCGCCTGCTCGTCAAAATTGCCAGTCGGCTTAAAACTAGCATCGGCAGTCATGACTTTTTAGCACGGGTGGGTGGAAATGAGTTTGCCATTCTGCTAAGCGAAGTGCAGTCTGAGGAGCAGGCTAGTTGGGACGCACATCATCTGCAAGTTCAACTTAACTTGCCGTTTGAAATTGACACCCAGGAAATTTGCTTGACGACCAGCATTGGCATTGCGCTCAGTTCCGCAGGTTATGTTTGGTCAGACGATTTGCTGCGCGATGCTCAAACGGCAATGTATCACGCCAAAAGTTTGGGGCGGGCCCGCTATGCGCTGTTTCAACCCAGTATGCGAGTCCAGGCGGTGACGCTGCTGCAAATTGAAACCGACTTGAGACGGGCTGTAGAGCGGCAAGAATTGCGGCTACACTATCAGCCGCTGGTGTCTCTCCAGACGGGTAAAATCGTTGGCTTTGAGGCGCTGGCTCGGTGGCAACATCCCAAACACGGGTTGATTGCTCCCGCAGAATTCATTCCGATCGCTGAAGATAGCGGCTTGATCACCTCCGTTGGCTATTGGGCAATGCTGCAAGCTTGCTATCAACTGCGAATCTGGCAGCAGCGGTTTCTCACCGACCCGCCCCTGATGGTCAGCGTCAATCTTTCTAGCAGACAGTTTGCCCAGCCGAATTTGATCAACCAGGTCGAGTGTGTGCTGGCAGAAACGGGACTGGATGCTCAGTCGCTAAAACTGGAAATCACTGAAAGTATGGTGATGGAGGATATTGAAGCGGCGATCGCCACCCTCGAACAGATCAAAGCGCTGAATGTGCGCCTGGGCATCGACGACTTTGGCACAGGCTATTCTTCGCTCAGCCATCTCTACCGTTTTCCGGCAGACACGCTCAAAGTTGACCAATCTTTTATCAGCCGAATTGGACTGGATGAGGAAAATAACGAAATCGTTCGCGCCATCGTCACCTTAGCCCACAACTTAGGCATGACTGTAATCGCTGAGGGCATTGAAACGCAGGAACAGTTAGCCATGTTGCGATCGCTAAACTGCGAATATGGGCAGGGCTACTTCTTCTCAGAACCACTCAACCACGAGGCCGCCGCCACCCTATTTGCAGCAGCACCTCGCTGGTAAACCGCCTACTCCTCTAGAACTCGCACACCCACAACAGAAGTGTTGAATCGATAGGTTGGGCCTTCGACCTCAATCGGCACCCCAATCTTCACCTTGTTGTTACCTAAAACCGGGCCGTCGCTAGTAATTTCGGCATCACCGCCCAGTGTCATTAGCATATCTATCGTGAAGTCTAGCTCTGGTCTGGGGTCATCCAGAGCAGTAAGGGAACCGTCTGGCTGGGGCGTTGCCACTGTTCTTGGCAAAGTCCGAATCGACTTAATGTTAACTCGCCCAAACGGTTGATTCCGAATAATGATATTGGTTTCTCCGGCTTCCTCCAGATCGGACAGCAACCCCTCAGGCTCAGCAACCGTCAGCCCCCGCACCATTACATCTACCTCAATGGGCTGGGTTGGAATGCCTAACTGAGCAACGGAGCCAGACGTACCCGGAAACAGAAAAATGCCTGCTACAACCAGCAAAATTACCAGCGCAGCCCCAATGTCCAGGATGCTGAGTTTGCCAAACAATCGACCTTGAGAATCCAGAATAGCCATCAGACCTATCTCGAATTTGTGGCAGCATTTCGCTTTCCTGGCGATCGCCCCAAAAGCCCAAAAAATGCTGAAACTCTAACACTGGTCAGCCTATCACAACTGGACATCGGTAACACCAGACAGCGTAATCTTACCAGACAGACCAATCTTAGAAGAGGACTAAAAGACTTAATCGAGTCATACCAGACCTTCTAAGATGGCAACATAAGCATCCCAAAATCCGTCCTATTTCTTACCGCTTTTTAGCAAATCCCTGCATATTTCCCTCTACCGTTCGCCTCACAAACCTGTTATGTCTCAGTTTCTCTCTCACCTCTCCTACCAGATTCGTCGCCGCTGGTTTTACGGCTTGATTTCGGTCATTGTGTCGCTGGGCTGCATCATTGGCACTCCCCAGCCCGGACAGGCTATTCCCTGGCTCGACCTGATTTTTCGCGGAATTCAAGTGATTCAGCTTTCGAGCCTGTCTGATAACCAGGAAGTCGCGCTAGGTGGACAGATCAACGAGCAATTGCTCAGCCAGCAATTCAGGGAATACACCAACAGCAGCGTGAATGACTATGTGGACGACATTGGGCAGCGATTAGTCCCTTACAGCGGTCGTCCTGACATTCCCTATACCTTCCAGGTCGTCAGTGACGATCAGGTAAATGCGTTTGCCACAATGGGTGGCTATGTTTATGTCACGACGGGTTTGGTCAAAACCGCAGAAAACGAAGCGCAACTCGCCAGCGTTATTGCCCATGAAATTGGCCACATCTCAGAACGGCACGCAGTTCAACAAATGCGGCAGCGGGCGATCGCCTCTGGAGTCGCAACCGCCGCTGGACTCGACCGCAACACCGCTGTCAACATTGGCGTAGAACTAGCGCTCAGCCGTCCCAACAGCCGCCAGGACGAATTTGAAGCCGATGCCGTCGGACTGGAAACGCTCCGGTCGGCGGGTTATGCACCCAGCGGCATGGTTGCCTTCATGGAAAAACTGCTGGGGCAAGGCTCCGTACCCACTTTCCTAAGCACTCACCCGGCAACGGACGATCGCATTGAGGCTCTAGAAGCGGCGATCGACCCCGCCACCGCAAACAGCGGCACTGGCTTAGACAATGCGGCTCATCGCAACCGCATTAGTCCGCTGTTGTGATTTTGGTCCTTAGTGCCCTTACCCTCAACCTGCTGTCAACGAAAACTGGTCGAACCTGACCACCCCTAGCTCTGGCTGTTTTGCATCAAAACGGTAGCTGTCTACCGTTCCCGTCTCAGTATGTAGAATGCTGAAAACGGTAATCTCATTGCTAGAGATATAGGGCAAAGGCTGTCCCTTGTCGCCCAGCAGAGGAGCAATGCTGGGAATAACGGGCTGAAGGTTATTTGGGTCGCCAGTTGCGACATATTCTTCCTGGTATCCGGTGGGCACTGCCCGCTGCTTTTCTAAATAGGCTCCATATGTGTTGCCGACGTTAGAAGATTCCAGAAAATTCATGCCGCTAGCGTTAACAAAGCGATTCCACAAGTGGGAATGGCCGTAAAACACAAGCTGAACGCCTGCCTGCTCTAGCAGCGGCATCACATCCCGAATCAGGTAGTCTGCCTGTTTAGGATATTCGTAGCGCACTGCCTGAATACGTCCTTCGGCATCGCGGTCAATCGCTTGCACGGGGTCAGTGTAAGCGGGAACGACATTATCACCCAGGGAATGAGGCGGGTGATGGAACATGACGATCTTATATCGGGCTTGCTGAAATTCTGGGCTGTTTAGCTCTGCCTCTAGCCACGTGTACTGTGGACTGCCTGGAGCGATCGCCTCAAAAATATGCTGTCCATAGCCCCACCGAGCCGGGTCATTCAGGTCGTCCTGCCGCTCTCGATATCGACCTCTGGCATCCGGCTCTAAACTGGGAACGCGCCAGATGTTAGTCGCGTACAGCGCCACCAGTCGCACATCGCCGAAGCTGACCGCATAATACTTTTCACCACCAGATTCGCTCTCCGGCAGGGTAAAAATTTCCTCATAAGTGTCTGTGTTAAACGTGTTGTTTTCTAGCCATTCACGCGCCTGCTGATTATCAGGGCTAAGCTGCTTCGTGTTTTGAGCATTCTGAGCAGTGATTTGAGCATAAAGCTGCTCAGCCGCCGCCTGCGGATAGGGGTCGTTGAATTGCTCGTTTAAGTCAGACTCCATCGAAAATCGGCCCATCACCTCATGATTGCCAATCGCCGCAAACAGCGGTGCGTGTTGAATAATTTCGCCCCCCTTCGAGAAGATCTTCAGGTCATCCTGGTCTAGGGTGCGATTAGCTCGCCCCTGAAGGCTAGGAAAGAATGCCCCGCCCCGGTTGTCGTCGAACCATTCTGAGGCGCGATCGGGAATGTTAATTAAGTCACCTGCCACAAACACCGCATCGACCCGCCCGACCGTTTCTACCACCTTTTGCAGATTGGCGGGGGTAAGCGGCATCATCTGGTGATCTGAGGTGAGCAAAATTTTTAGCGGAGTGCCCGTCAGAGGTTTAGCGGCAAGCGTAAACTCGTTGCTGCTAATGGTTCTCAGTCCCTCATTACTTCTCACCCGGTAGGGTACTCGAACATTGGGAGTTAACCCTGTAATTTCAGCCTCGTGCCGCCAAACCTCTCGCATGACAGGCGACGTGTAAATCTGCCCGTCTTCAGTTTGCTCGCCAACGCGAGATTTCTGGTCTTCTCGGATGCGGCTGAGTTGGATAGTCGTGGCGATCGCCGTTTGCTCAAGATTCTCCCCGTACTCAACCCGATGGCGATCGCCCTCAAACTCCGTAAACCAGACCACCCGCACCGAGGTTTCGGTGGGCAGTTGCAAAAACGGATCGGTCAACAGTCGAGGCGGAGAAGCCATAAATTGCTGAGTCACTAAACTGACTGTCAGTACGCCATACGCCAGAAACGTCAGCAGAGCGATCGCCATAACCAGAAGGCGACCGTTGGAATAGCTGGAGATCTTTCTTAACCTTCTACGACGCGTAATCCTTCCTCCCTGACAACCCGACCTTCCGCCACAATCTTACTCCACCGAAAATATAGCTGTACTCGTACAGATTAGGGCAAAAGAGACAGGACTTTGCCCCACCTCTTCTATTTCAACCTGACTGATTAGCACTACAAAACAGTTACCAAATAGCTAAAAATGAAGCTTATAATATGTCTACAGTGGGTGCTTAAACTTATGGGTGCGATCGCAATTAGCTAAATAATCTGATTGGGCAAATCCTCCCATAGCCAGACTTTTAGGAACTACAGCGTCTTTCAAATGAGTAAACCACAGATAGAGGCGAACAGACGTTTGCCCCTACACGGATTTGTGTTTTACTTGCGCGAAACAAATCTAGTACTGCCAGTCATTAGAAGTACGCTGTCCTGGTAAACTCCCAAAGCCGTCAGCGCAAGATTAAGGGAATTGCTTAATAGAACGAGTGAAGCATTTGCGCTATTCACGTCACGTGTATGTCACTCAATACCAAAGGTACTCATTCTTTGTGAGGCTATCCTCAACAAGAGTCTTACTTCTGCCCAAGCTCAAATTAAATTGGCGGAACTAGGCGAGGGCTGTCTTTACTCAGTGCTTACCTACTTCTAAGCCTAAATCTAGGTGTAGAAGCAATGTTTTTTGCCCCTTTCACACCCAAATTCATCCTCAGGTTCAGTAATATCTAGGGTTAGTTTGTTTAAAGATGGTGTAAAGAAAGCGTTTTTAAACCGAATGTGGCTCAATTTGCCGCAGACTGGTGTTGGAACTCTACCAAAAGTTCCCGATACAATCGGTCTGGTGTTGGAAAAGTGATCAGGTAAGTCCTATTGGTGCATTTTTTCTAAGAGGAAACAATGGTGCCCCCATCCTCCCTTAATGAAGTCATACAGGAATTGGCGCAGGAGCAAAATCTGACGCGAATTAAGAAGCTGCTTGTCTATGCCTGTACAGACATTTGGGAGAGCAATCAAGCCCGCTTAGATGAGTTTGATTTGCGAAACTTAGTGCAAGATTTGCTGGAAACAGCCCCAACGCTAGAGGAGCTTAAGCTATACCTGAACGGGGTCGTTAAGACCTTGAATAAACAAGCAGAATATGCCCTCGTCGCTAACGCGATTACGAATGTGTTGAAGAAGACTTACCCTGGCTATGAGTCGCTGCCGCAGGAGGTTTCGCTTCAAAGCCACTATCGCAAAATTGCCAGAGAGCTAGCCCGCGATCGCGAACAGCTAGGAATCAAAAAGCTGCTGTTTTGCGCCAGCGGTAACCACTGGGAAAACAATCCAGCTATTCTAGACAATATTGATTTCCTCAACCTGGTTCAGCACATTCACGAACTGGCACCCACTCTAGAAGAGCTAAAAAACGTCCTTTACAGTATCGTTAAAACGCTCAACCACAAATCAAAATACACTCCAATCGCTAACAGAATTGTCACCACCTTTGGGTCGGTTTACAACGAATTTTTGCCCGACGAAATGAACGAGCCAGAGCCGATTCAAGTTACCGATTTGCCACAGCTTCCTACTTTTCCTTCTAAGCTCACCACTGCACCCAAGTTTAATAGCGCTGACCCGCAGGTACTTGAGCAACTCAGGCGCTCCTTTAACTGGTTTGATCTGCGCCTGGAGCTAATGAAACACGCAAATCCACTGAGGGCGAAGATTCTGATCTTTTCCAGCCTTTACGATCAGTTTGACCAGGATGATGGAAGCTGGACTGCCTTCAAGCTACAAACCCTGGATGACCTGTTGCGCGACCTGTGCTTCAATCATCGCAGCCTGGAAGACCTCCAGTTCAAGCTAGAAAATACGGTTAAAGGTTTGGCAGAGTCTGAGCAGTACAGTCAGACGGCTAGTGCGATTCTCAGGGCTGCTAAACCTTTCTATGCCGCAGGGATACAGCAAAATACTCCTGTGATGACCCAGGTAGTTGAGCGATCGCCCCACACCTCCTCCGTAGCCACAGGCATCTCCTCTCCTGCAAACCTTCCCCAGCCTGAGCCGCCTTCTCCAGCTAACTCCAGCACGCCTGACGATGGCGATCGCCAGCGCCGACATCAGCAAGCCTACGAAGCATTCCTAACCGCTGTTGAAGACTTGTTCACCGATTAGAACTGAATCAGTCCTTTCAAGGCCCTGCGGACATGGATGCAAGTGAACTGCTGAATCGATATGCAAGTGGCGAAACAAAATTCACTGGCGTAAACTTAGCCGGAGCAGACTTATCCGGTTCAGACCTGATCGGCGTAGACTTGAGCCGAGCCGATCTACACAGCGCAGTTTTAGTCTTTTCCTACCTCAATCGGGCCATTTTGAGCAAGGCAAACTTGCTCAGCAGCAAACTGAGCGGGGCAAACCTGAGTCAGGCAGACCTGATCGGGGCCAAACTGCGCGATGCTGACCTGCACGGGGCAATGCTGCAAGATGCCGATTTGCGGAGTGCCGATCTAACTCTGGCAAACTTGCTAGATGCCAACCTAATTGATGCCGACTTGCGTAACACCAACCTGAGTGGCGCAAATCTCACCGGAGCCTGCCTGCGCGGTGCCAATATGCGCGAAGAAAATCGTCGCTACAGTACTAACCTGCGCGGCGCAAATTTGAGAAAAGCAGACCTGCGTGGCGCAAACCTGACGGGGGCAGACTTGGCCAGAGTAGATCTACGCGGCGCAAACTTGAGCGAGGCAACGCTGCGAGGGGCAGATTTGAGCGAAGCTGACCTGGATGAAGCCAGCTTGAAGGGCGCATTTCTGACCGAAGCCAAGCTAGTTGGAACAAACTTGCGACGGGCCAACCTGACAAAACGCCAAGCTAGAGCGAGCCGACGCAACCGAGGCGAACCT